>DASPOJ010000090.1:0-21727 GCA_035626055.1 Candidatus Methylomirabilota bacterium
GAATCGCACGCGCGCCGCGCGGGATTTGCAGATCAGCTACAAGGCGCTGCTCTACAAACTCAAGCAGCTGGGGCTAACGGATTCCAGGCAGGGTTAAGGATCGAAGGTTGGCTAGGAGAACGGCAATGCGTATGGCAAGACGGATGGGTTTGTTGGCGTGTTGCGCCCTGGTGAGTCTTGCATCTGCGGCACTCGCAACAGGGCGAGAGAACAATGATCATCAAGGTAGCGCCGGCGGCCAGGCAACTCCGCAACCGGCGGGGCCAGCGGCCGCCGACGCAAGCTACACGATTGGCGTGGATGACGTGCTGGATATCAGCGTGTGGAAAGAGCCAGACGTTTCGCGATCGGTTCCAGTGCGCCCTGACGGCAAGATCTCGTTGCCCCTCATCAATGACGTCCAGGCTGCGGGGCTCACCCCTGCCGATCTCGCGGCGGAGATCACCGGGCGCTTAAAGAAATTCCTAAACGATCCACAAGTGACCGTCATCGTTACGCAAATCAACAGCCGCCGGGTCTATGTCGTCGGCGGAGTGGTCCGGGCGGGAGCCTACCCGCTTCTCCCTGGAATGACGGTCTTGCAGGCGATCTCCTCTGCTGGGGGATTCACTGTTTATGCGGACACGAAAGCGATTCGGGTCGTGCGGATTGTCGACGGAAAGCAGACGGAACTCCCGTTTGACTACCATGCCGTGCTGAAGGGAGCCAAGAGTTCGGAAAACATCCTCCTTCTGCCGGGCGACACGATTGTCGTTCCAGATTGATTTGTAGGTGCACTATGAGCCATGCGAAAAAACTCGCGATGCTACTGGTCCTGACCTCCCTCGTGAGCTGCCGCGCCCACGCGCAACAGAGCGGCGCACAGCAACCGGGAGCCCCCGATCAGCCGCAGCCACCGGCCAGCACGAACCAGTCTTCTGGCAATTCTGCGGCTCAGCCGATTGTCCCTGCCGCACGATCGATTTGGGGAGCCGATTCTCCTGCCCCCGCAACCGATCCGGCAGCGTACATCCCGGATAGCCGCCCGTTGAGTGGCTCCTCCGCGCTGACCGCGGGGGAACCTCAGAGCCATGTGAACATCTTCGACATGAGCTTGAACGTGGCTTTCTCCGGAGGCACCGGCTTGATCAGCTCCGCCGGTCAATCCGTCTTCGGAACGGAGAGTATCGCGGGCGGGGATTTGAGTTACGCACACACCTGGCGCGAGAATAGCTTCGCAGCTTCCTATGACGGTGGGGGAGTATTCTACGACCCGAGCAGCAGCGTTTTCCAGAGCGGTATGTTCCACTCCCTGTCGCTTGGCGAGCAAATTCTCGATGGGCGATGGCGGGTGCGACTCACGGAGGACGCCCTCTATAGCACGAACGCCAGCGTCGGTGGCGCAGGGATGGCCGGACCGGGACTGCTGGGTAGTTTTGGCGGACCGTTCGGGGGATTGACACCAGGCTTCGGCGGAGTGGGTCAAACCATAATTTCGGGTCAAGGACGCCGGGTGAACGACACTTCCATTGCCGATCTGGAGTATGACCTCACGCCGCACTCGGCGATCACAGTTACTGGCTCCTACGATCTTCTTCACTTTTTCGATGCGGGTTTCATAGACAGCCGGAACTACTTGGGCCGGGTCGGCTACGACCTTGGAGTGAGCCCCAAAAGCACGGTCGCTTTCTACTATCAGATGGGCCGCTCGAATTACGGATTGTTCAGTACGGGCGGCACCGGTCCGGGAGGCTCTGGCACGCCACCGCTCCTCTCCAGTACGACGGAGTACGGCGCTGGGGTTGGATTCTCCCACAGCTTGACGGGACGAATGGTTTTTCAGATTGAGGGCGGGCCGGACCTTGAGAAGCTCTCCCCGGCATTGGGGTCGAGCTCACCGAACCACTGGATATGGGACCTAGAGACCTCGGTGACTTACGAGTTCCGGCGGTCGAGTCTCTCCCTCTCGTACTTTCACGGCCCGACGCAAGGATCGGGGGTGTATTCGGGTGCGTCAAGCCACGTGCTCAGCGGGAGCTATACGCGCCGGTTCACGCGTTCCTTTTCGGCTGGCCTGAACGGCGGTTACACGAGAAACAACGCGCTGATCTCCGCAGTCGGTTTCGCCAATCAATACTCCAATTGGTACGTCGGTGCGAACGCTGACCGCCAGTTCGGCCGCTCATTCGATCTCGGCATCTATTACGGAGCACTGCAGCAAACGGCGACCGGCGCGTGCCCAGTGGTGAGCTGTGGGATCCCCGGCGTGCGCCAGACCTTTGGGTTGAGCCTCGCGTGGCACCCGATACCGATCGCGGTGGATTAGAGGAATTTCTCGCTCTGGAGGAGAGAGCAGCTGATGCTCGGACATCGCCCCATGAACCTGAATGATTATCTGCAAATCCTGTGGAGGCGGATTTGGGTGCTCGTCGTGCCCGTGTTCGTCCTCCCCGTGATTGCAGTCCTTGTCGCCCGCGTTTTGCCGAAGCGCTACACCGCGACGACGACCGTATTGGTGGGGCAGCAGAGAATTCAGGAGTCGCTCATCCAGCCCGTGTCTCAGGATGAGATGAATCAACGTTTGGCGACGATCCAACAACAGATCGAGAGCCGGCCGAACATGCAAGCCATCATCGATCGGTACGGGTTGTTCGCAAAGGACCGGTACAAGGTGCCCATCGAGGATCTCGAGGACAACTTGACCAAGCAGATCGAAATCGCGCCGATTCAGGCTCTCCCCGGGAGCAATTACCATGGGCTACCCGGCTTCTCCATTAGTTTTACCGCCGGCAGCGCCGAATTGGCCCAGAAGATCTGCACCGACATCACGAACATGTTTATTCAGGGGAATACGAAACTCAGGCAGGCGACTTCGGAGGATACGACGCTGTTCTTGCAAAAGCAGCTCGCGGACGCGAAGGCCAACTTGGATTCGCAGGATGCGCGGCTCGCACAATTCAAAGAGCGCTACTCCGGCCAATTGCCGGAGGAAACCCAGACCAACCTGAGCATCTTGCAAAGTCTCAGCACGCAACTCAGCGCCGTGACGGCCGATTTGAATCGCGCCCAACAAGATCGCGCCTTTACGGAGACCTTGTTGGAGCAGCAACTGGCCGCAATGCAATCCACGACCGACAATCCGACGGACCTGGAGACTCTGCAAAAAGAGCTTGCGGACGCGGAGACTCGTCTTACCGATCTGCAGTCCAAGTACACGGATGACCACCCGGACGTCAAAAAGGCCAAACACGACGTCCAGGTGTTGAAAGACGAGATCAGCGCAGCGAACCAGAGAGCTCAGGAGAACCCCGCCCCGAAAGCGCCCCCCTCCCAGGCCGTCACTTCCCCGCAGATCCAGCAACTTCGCGCGCAGCTTCATCAGTATGACGAAACGATCAAAGAAAAGTCGCTCGAACAAAAACACCTACAGGATCAAAGCGCGGCTTACCAGGCGCGCGTGAATATGTCCCCGGTGGTCGAACAGGAATACAAAGAGATCACGCGGGACTACCAGAACGCTCTGGATTTCTATAACGGCCTGCTCACCAAGAAGAGCCAATCCTCCATGGCCACCGATTTGGAACGCCAGGAAGGCAGCGAACAATTCCAAGTGGTCGATCCGGCGGAATTGCCCCAGCGGCCCACATTCCCGAAGAGGAGTCTGTTTGCGGCGGGCGGACTGGCTGGAGGCCTCGCGCTCGGCGTGGGTTTGGTAATCGTGTTGGAGATGAGCGACAAATCGCTCCGTTGCGAACAGGACGTCGAAGTCCTCCTGCGGGTTCCTATGCTTGCACAGATGCCGCTGATCGATACAGGCCCGGGCAAAAGTTTTCAACGCGGACCATCCGTTCCCCAACAGCGCGAGCTGAATCTCAGGGCCTGAGGGACATCGTCGATGTATAAAAAGTTCTTTGGCCTGCGCGAGAATCCATTCAACGTCAATCCGGATCCGCGCTTTCTCTATCTGACGCAGAGCGCACAGGAAGCGCTGGCCTGCCTGACCTATGGCATAGACACGCGCAAGGGTTTCATCCTGCTGACCGGCGAAGTCGGAACGGGCAAGACGACGCTCTTGAACCGGATGCTCGACTGGCTTCACGAACAACGCGTGGCTACGGCATTCGTTTTCAATCCTCGCCTGAGCGTGACCCAGTTCTTCGATTTCATGATGGCCGACTTCGGTATCCCGTGCGAATCACATCTGAAGAGCCAAATGCTTCTGCGGCTGAACCAATGGCTCCTAGATCGCTACCAGGCCGGGGAGCGCGCGGTGCTCATCGTGGACGAAGCCCAGAACCTCTCTCCGCAGATGCTCGAGGAAATTCGCTTGCTGACGAATCTGGAAACGTCCACCGAAAAACTTCTTCAAATCGTCCTAGCTGGCCAGCCCGAGCTGGAGCAAAAATTGAATCAACCGCAACTCCGGCAGCTCCGCCAGAGGGTCACCCTCTGGGCGAGGACGCGCACGCTCACGCTGGAAGAGACTCGCGGTTACATCCACGAGCGATTGAACATCGGAGGCAGTGGGGATGGGGAAGTCTTCGCTCCACAGGCGATCGAAGCCGTCTACCGCTATGCCCGCGGCATCCCTCGCGTGACCAATCTCCTTTGCGAACACGCGCTCATCAGCGCGTTCGTGGATCAGGTGAAACCGGTCAGCGCCGCGATCGTCGAAGAAGTCGCACGCGATTTCACTCTGAATGAGATTGAGCCGACGGCTCCTCCCCAGGCGCCATCTTTGGAGCAGCCGCCTTTGGTCGAATCTCTGCTCCAGGCGCTGAATACCCTTGTCAATCGGATCAACCAGACAGAACGGAATCTCGAACCGGAGCGTAACAGGAAACCATGAGCCGAATACACGAGGCTTTGAAGAAAGCGCAGCAGGATCGCGCGCTGCAGCCGCCGCCTGAGCAGGTGACACTGCCCGTCACCGAAGAAGCTCCGGTATTGTCGCCGCTGCCCGTTACGTCGACTGCCCTTCCGAAGGGCGCGCCCGTCGCCTCGCGGCAGCGGGCCACATCCGAGCCTCTTACTTTCGAGTTGCTTTTACAGCGCTGCGCCACCCCGCATTGGAAATTGGATGCGAAGAAACTTCTGCATTTCGGGTCCCCTTCCCACGTCCCCGGCACGGAAGAGATGCGGACGTTGCGATCCAAGCTCTATCATCTCGCCCAGACGCAGCCCATGAAAAAGCTTCTGGTGGCGAGCGCGCTTCCCAACGAAGGCAAGACTTTTGTCGCCTCAAACTTGGCTCAGGTCATGGCCCGTCAGCACCAGCGGCGCGTACTTCTGATTGACTCGGATTTGAGATGGTCGCGCCTGCACATGTCCTTCGGATCTCCTGTTTCGCCGGGCTTGACGGAGTACCTGCGCGGGGACGCCGATGAGTGCTCCATCGTCCAGAAGGGATCGATCGAAAACCTCTTCCTGATCGCCGGTGGTGCGCCCGCAAACAATTCGAGCGAGTTGATCAGCAACGGCCGGCTCAAATCGCTGCTGGAACGCATGGCCCCGCTTTTCGATTGGATCATCTTGGATTCGCCGCCGACGGTCCCTGTGTCCGACGCCCGGCTGCTGGCTGCGTTTTGCGACGGCGTCGTGGTGGTGGTCCGCGCCGGGTACACTCCTTACAACCTTACGCTCAAAGCGTGCCAGGGATTTGAGCCAAGTCAACTTGTGGGCGTCGTGCTCAACGGCGTCCACGGCAGCCAGACGTCGATGGCCTACAAGTATTACGGCGGTGAATCGCTTCTCAAAGGTATTGTCAGGAGTGCGGAGGAGTAATCGACCGGCGATTTGCGACTCCCAGGCTCTCTCCCGTTCCTCCTGTACCACACCTGGGCGAACGGAAACTGCGACTCGAGTGTCACGAGAGCAGGTTGTAGCGAAAAATGCACCACAGCGTTCTCACGCCGTCTTTCCAGGTGATTTTCTTTCCCTCCGCATACGTCCGGCCGGAGTAGGATATCGGAACTTCATAAATCCGCCAGTGGCCCTTCGCGATCTTCGCGGTCACTTCGGGCTCAAATCCAAAACGATCGGATTGCAAGCGAATGCTGGCGATTGTTTCGCGGCGGAAGACCTTGTAGCAAGTCTCCATATCTGTCAGCTTGAGGTTCGTGAGGATGTCGGATAACAAGGTCAGGAACTTATTCCCCACATAATGCCAGAAGTAGTGGACGCGTTGTGGACCGCCCAGGAAACGCGATCCGTAGACTACGTCAGCGCGGCCGTCGAGTATCGGCTGCAACAAGCGAGGGTACTCCTGCGGGTCGTACTCCAGGTCCGCATCCTGAACGATCAGAATGTCGCCCACGGCTTCCGCGAAACCCTTCCGCAAAGCCGCACCTTTTCCACAGTTGCTCTCCTGAAAGAAGAACCGGATGCCGTGCAGCGAGAGGGATTTCTTCCCGCCTTGAACTGTTGCTTCGCGCGCTCCAGACGCTTGCGACTGGCTCCACTCCTCCAAGAGAGCTCGCGTCCCGTCGGTCGAGCAGTCGTCAATAACGAGGACCTCCTTTTCTACCTCGATGGCTTGAACGCGCAGCAGCACTTCTTCGATGAACGCGCGCTCGTTATAGACGGGGATCACAACCGAGAGTTTCATCCAGCAATCGTCCCTCTGTGCCGGTCAACCGCGGTCTGGAGGAATTGCCTAAGCCGGCAAACGGCCCACATCATGGGCCAGCACGCATGGGAACGCAATTCCTTTGCCGCAGAGTTTCGCTCCGCGAGTCACGGCACTGCGGCGCGGTCTTTCGGCTCCCTAGGATAAACTCCTCGTATCCAGCGCCACCGGATTGCAAGGAGGTCTCCAAACATGTGCAGACTGTCACGGAAGACGTGCACCTTTGTGGCCGAATTGTTGGCCCAGCGGACCGGCACCTCCTTCACCCGCAAACCGTGCAGACGGCACAGAAACAGGATCTCCGGGTCAAACCCGAAGCCTTCGATCTTTTGCTGCAAGAACACGATACGTGACGCCTCCCGCCGAAACGCCTTGAACCCGCACTGCGTGTCCTCGAACGGAATCCCGAGGATCACCCGCACGAGGCGATTGAAGAGGATGCCCGCAAACTCTCGCAGCGCCGATTGATGCACTTCGATGACGCGCCGATCCACGGCGCGCGACCCGATTGCAGCATCGTGCGTTTGCAGCGCGACGAGGAGCTTCACCGCTTCTTCGATCGGCGCGGAAAGATCGGCATCCGTGAAGAGCACGATCTTGCCGCGCGCCTCGAGCATTCCATGCCGAACACTGTACCCCTTGCCGCGGTTTTCGCTGTTCACCACCAAACGCAAACCCGGCCACGTGACTTGCCGGTCTTTCACGATGCTCCGCGTCTGGTCAGTCGAGCCGTCGTCCACGACGATAACCTCGGCGCTCTCGTCCCGGGCAACCAGAAAACTCCGAATACGGTCCAAGGTCACCGGCAAACGCCGCTCTTCGTTGTAAGCCGGAACGATAATGGAGAGATCGAATTCTGTAGCTTGCATCTCAGCTGATAGGGTTCTGAGCGGCCATCATGCTCTCGGAGTCGCCAGAACCTCCAGTAACAACGGGAGAACAATAGCCAAAGCGGCTGGATTTCCCAATAGGGAAAATAGAGAAAACGAGGGGATCGCGCCGGGGGCCGCGGCCGCGTTAGGCCGGAGCAAAATCAGGAAGGCTGTTCGTTGCGAATGATCTCGTAGCGCTCGATGACCGCGGCAACGCCGATGCGCGTCTCCCCGCTCTCCGGACGGCGCTCGACGCGCACAACCTTGCCCATGGCGCGGATGAAAACCTCCGAGCCGCTGGTAATCTCCGCTGGGAGCGTCAGGGTGATGTCGAGCTCGGCTCCGGCGTTCAGATTGTCATCGATCGTGAAGTAGACACCGCGAGTCGAGATGTCGCGCGTCTTGCCGTTGCGTTGTGCAGCCTCTTTTTCGATCGCCGCTCGAATGAGAACTGGAAGCGACAGATCGTAACGCCGTGCCATACGTCGGTCTGTCATGATTGCGCCGAGCCTCCGTCGTGCTCTCTGGTCACAGCGCCTCCGCTTGATTGCGTGCAACTCAGATACCAGATGTGACAAATCTGAAATGCAACTACAGTCCCAGATTCTGCATTCACTGGCATGGCCTGACCACAGTGCGGCACGCTTCGCACGGCTCTAAGTTGCTTGGAATCAATCCACAAAGGCCACTTGACCTGTTCGCGTGCTCCCCGGTGGCGCGAGATTGCCTCACGGGTAGAAATTACCCGTTCGGTGACTGATATTATTGTATTCCGTGTTTGGGCAGAATTCCAGACAAGTCAGAAAATGCTATGCCTCGAAAAGGCAATCCTTTGCACCTTGCGCTGGAAGCTAGTTGGCGCGTTCTACGGGTACCAGAGGCGTGGGCGCATCCTTATCCGCTGGTGAAGGCGATTGCTTGGCAGCCGCGCGCGGGCGTCCCTGTGAACGACTGCCGCGGCCTGCATCCAGATTGAATTGCCGAATCTTGTAGAGAAGCGCTTTGTAGCTGATACCGAGCATCTTCGCCGCGTCCTTACGGCACCAGTGTGTCTGCTGTAGCGCGTCCGCGATCGCTTCCATCTCGGCTTCGTCCTTCAGGCCACGCACCAGAGCCTTGAGACCCTGCTCGCGAGCCGGCACCGGCTCGTCGCGCGGAGCTGTGCGCTGTTGCGTCGCCGCCATTTCAAGCAACTCCCGGAAACTCCCTTCGTCGTCCTCGAGAATTACGTAACGCTTAACGAAATTCTCAAGTTCGCGCAGATTACCCGGCCATTGGTAGCGAACCGCGGCATCCATGAGGTGATCGGAAGGCGCAGGCTCCTGCTTCTGGAATTTCACGCTGTACTTTTGCAGAAAATGGCGGAAAAGCAGTGGAATCTCCGAAGCCCGGTCGCGCAGCGGAGGAACGTTAATCGAGAGCACGTTCAAACGGTAATAGAGATCTTCACGCAGGCGGCCCGATTTGATCGCTTCTTGCACGTCCACGTTGGTCGCGGCCAGGACGCGCACATCCACCTCAATCAGATGGCGGCCGCCGAGCCGCGAATACTGATGGTCCTGCAGAACGTGCAATAGTTTCGCCTGCAAGTGCGGGCTCATTTCCGCGATTTCATCGAGAAAAACCGTGCCCTTATTGGCCATCTCAAACTTACCGGGCTTGGAGCGCACAGCTCCCGTGAATGCGCCCTGCTCGTACCCGAACAGTTCCGACTCGAGCAATTCGCCGGGCAGCGCTGCGCAATTGACCTTGATGAATGGCAGATTGCGGCGCGTGGACCGCATGTGAATCATTCGGGCAATCACTTCCTTGCCGACGCCGCTTTCCCCGTAAATGAACACCGGCACATCCACCGGCGCGATCTGGAGAATCTGCTGGCGGATGCGAACCATCTGCGGGCTGGCCGCCAAGAACGTGAGGTCTTCGCTGAGTTGGTCGCAATACTCGCGAAGGGCCTTGTTTTCCGAGCGCAGCTCCTTCTTCTGGCGGCACTTCAGCATCGCGACATCGAGTTCAGCCTTTTCGAACGGTTTCGTCAGGTAATCCTGCGCGCCCAGCCGGATCGCTTCGACAACTGTGCCAACCTCGTTCGAGCACGAAAGCATGATGACGTGGAGGGACCTGTCGATCTCCATGATTTGGCGCAAAGTGTCCAACCCGTTCAACTCCGGCATCAAGACGTCGAGAATGACCAGATCCGGACGTTCGTCCGCACCCAGGCGCTCGAGCGCTTCCTGGCCAGAGGCGACAGCTTCCACTTGGTAGCCGTCCACCTCAAGCAGAGTCTGGAGATACTTACGGATGCTCGGCTCGTCGTCCACGACCAGGATTTTTTCTTTGTCCGACATAGACACCCACCTTTTCAATTGACCGGCCGCTCACTCTTTTTCGAGCGGCAGAAGAAACGTAAAAGTGCTTCCGCAGCGCAGTTCGCTATCCACCCACAGCTTCCCTCGATGCGCTTGCACCAACCGCTTCGCGATCGCCAATCCCATCCCCATCCCGGAGGAGGACCTGTCCACGCGAACGAAGTCCTCAAAAATCTCCTGATGGTGTTCGGCGGCGATGCCCGGGCCCGTGTCGGAGACCGACACGCGCACGCTGTTCGGACGGGATTGCCGCTCGCGGCGCCGCTCGACCGAGGGCTGCTCGTGGGTTGCGCGCCTCTCCCAGAATGTCGGCCCGCAAGAAAGCGTCACGGTTCCACCCGGAGGCGTATGCTTCAACGCGTTGTCCAGCAGATTCGCCACGGTCTGCTGCATCTTCTGGTAATCGAACGTGAAGATCGGCGTCTCCGGCGCTATCGAGACTTCCAAACGCACGCTCTTCCGCACAAAAGCTTCGTGCCAACGGGTTGTAAGCTCGACCAGACAATCGCGCATGTCGTTTTCTCGCAGGTGCATCACGAGCTTGCCGCTTTCCAGCGCCGAATAGTTGAGGAACATCGATACCAGACGTACCAGCCGTTCGCAGCTCTCTTTCGACTCCTGTAGGATGTCGCGCTGCTTATCGGTGAGCTTCCCGAGCGATCCCGAGAGGAGCAAGTCGTAGTAGCCTTTGATGACCGCCAGCGGCGTCTTCAATTCGTGGGCCGCAGACGCGAGAAAAACAGTCTTCTGCCGGTTGACCTCCTGAAGCCGGAGGTACGCTGCCAGCAGGTTGCGATAGGTGGTTTCGCGCTCCTGCAGAAGCTCTTCCACCCGGTGCTGCATGGCGCCATCGCCGCCGGGACCGGCTTCTTCCGGCTGGGTGGTTTCCAACTGGACGACGAGCCAATCCGTCTCCGGAAGCCACCGAATGCGGGCAAACGCGCGGCCCTTCGGGGACACCACTTGCATTCCCAACTCATGCTCGCCCGACGCAATCTGTTCTCCAATCATCTTCGCATCTAGGTGCAGCAGGTCCGCAAAAAGATTCGAATCGGCCGACCTCGCAGGCAGGTGCGCATCCAGGAATTTCTCTGCGCGCGGATTGGCAAGCAGGACGCGGCCACCCCGGTCAACGACCAACAGGGCTTGGTCGAGGACGTCCAGAATTCCTCCCAAACGGTTCATCGAAAGGGAGGGTAAATCTCCAAGCTGCTCTTCGACACTAATAGCGCGCCTTGCCATGGCATCCTTTGGACACCTACGCGCTAGAAGCGGAGCGGAAGTATCCATTGAGAACTTCGATTCGGTTTTCGCGAGAGGGACCGCGCGGATAGTCGCATCTGCGACCGCAAGGTGTCAATGGTAAATGGGTTCCATTTTGCACAATTGTAGTAAAGTTGTGGAAACTTTTGCCCGAGCAGATTGGTGCAAGATTTTTCCCTTTTTCTTCCCCCTATACTAAGTGATTCACTCGCAATCACTTGTGGCCCTTGTACCAATTCCGTCTACGTGGAACTGAAGGTGCACCTTAAACCAGGTACTAGAACAGGAGTACTACGCGCAATCTGTCGGAGAGCCTTAAAGAGTGGCCCATAGTGGTTTGCGAGCGCGCTTGAACCCAGCCGAGCGCCGGCGATCGCCGCGCATCCATTTGCAGATTCCTGTCTTTGTTCGCAGTACAGACGCCAACGGAAGAGACTTTCTCGAGCTGACGAAGACATTGGATATCAGCGCTACTGGCGCGTTACTCGCGAGCGGACGCCCACTCCAAACTCACGATACGGTCCTTTTGACGATCCCCGCGCCTCCCGTAACCTCTTCGGGGCTCGTACCACTGGAAACACCTCCGATCCACGCCAGGGTTCGCAGGAAACACGCCGCCGGGGAGCTTCACCTCATCGGGCTTGAGTTTCTCAAGTCCCTGGACTGATCCGAGAGACCCAACCAACCTATGAAGCAGAGAGGCCAATATGTGTAATCGGTTTCGCAAGATTTCCAGAAAAGTGTAGAATTGCCCTTTGGGGGATGCTCAAACCTACTGTAAATAGTTGAAAATAAGGTACTAAACCCCTCCAGTAAGTTTGAGATGGATGGCCGCCCTGATGGCAGCCAGCGTGCACCCCATATGGCTGAGGCTCTGCCATCCCCGCTCCCCGCTTGGATAGGCAGGAGTTGGTTTGGAACACTTTGATGCCCATTCCGGGAGACCCCGGTAAAGTCCCTTTACCCGCGGAAGACGCTACTCTGGAGCTCATTGCTGAGACGCTCGTGGGGCTGGAGAACCCTGCGCGCGCTCAATTCCTGCAGCGATTCTTCAAAGCCATCACGCATCTGGACCTGACCGAGCCAACAAGCTTGGATTTCTGGGAGAAGATCATGGCCCGGAGGCGTCAGCTCACCGAGACTTTGGGAAGACGCGCCTCCCTCAAGCATGCAATTGTTGACGTCTTCATGAACTCGCAAACGCTTCGCATGCCCATCCTCATCGAGTATGAAGAGCTCAAGAAACTGGAAATCAATGCGGTGACCGATCCGTTGACTGGGCTCTACAACCGGCGGCTCTTTGAAGAATACTTCGACAAGGAACTCAATCGATCGCTCCGTTACAATCACCGTCTGGCTCTGATTCTTCTCGACCTGCATCGCTTCAAGGCTGTCAACGACCGCTTCGGCCATCCGGAAGGAGACCGCCTGCTGCAAACCGCGGCGAACACGCTGCGGAATTCGCTCCGCGTGTCGGACTACGCATTTCGCATCGGCGGCGACGAGTTCGCACTTTTGCTGCCGCAAACCGATGCCGAGAAGGCTGTGGCGCTGGCTCGGCGGCTCCGTGTGGCCTACGGGGACACAATCAGCCCCACGCACCTGAGCGTTGGCCTAGGACTGGATTACGGCGTCGCCGTCTATCCCGACGATGGAGATCAACGCGAGTCCCTGATCCGCGTGGCTGACGACCGGCTCTACGAATGGAAAGGTCCGACCCGCCAGCTAGAAGAATCCGCAGGAACCTCAGAGGTGAAGAAACCGAAGCCTCCTGCTGCGGTCTCTGAAGCGCCGGCGATTCCGCAGGGCGCACGGGAAACTGCGGAACGATCCGAATCCGAGCGCCGCAAGTGGGAGCGCATCTCCCTGATCGGTACGCGCGCGTATGCGCAATTACCGGAGTCCTCGGAGAAAGCCGCCCGGGTCCTCGATCTGGGTTATGGCGGAGTCGCGCTGGAAGTTCCCCGCATGGAGGAACTCGGCACTATCTTTTACGCCGTACTGCACGTGCCCATCCTGCCTCCCGTTCGCGTCAGCCTGCGGTGCGTTTATGTGTCGCACCTCGAGGGAAGCAACAGCCGAATCGGCTGCGCATTCGTCGCCTGAGCCCGAGTTTGAGTGGAAATAATTCGTGTGCCGGTCCTAGGATGATGGAGTGGACTTGTCCGGCTCGCCCAACTTCTGCCGCATGTGACGCGAACAGTAAAGCAACGCCTGTTGCACCCTAGCCAGTCCCAGTCCCCAACGAATGCGCGCCTGTTCGGCATTCGCCGCGCGGGCCGTCAGCGCAATTCGGAGGCACTGGCCCTCGCCCGCGGCAAATGCACACTGCGCGACTTCCAAATCGCACGACAGAGCGTCACCCGATTCACGAAGCAAGAGCCCGGCGAGCTGCACGGCCAGTTGCTCGTAGAGATCGCGCTGGAGATTGAGCGCAAGTTCAGAGAAAACCAGGGTCACTTGCGAACGAAAAACCCCAGGGCTGGCGGCACTCGCCTCGGCGGGAGGTTCGGAAGCGCTCGCGCCGAAGCTGGCAAAGAGCGATTCCGGTGCGTTCACGGAATTGAGAAAATTCAGCAGCGGCGGATTCTCAAGCGCGGCCGGAATTCGCTGGGCGCCCTGCGGATTGCCCCGCAGCTCCACATAATCTTGGGCCGGGGGAAAGGTCAGACCCTGGCCGCCCGATGCTTCCGCGACATGCATTTCGACGCGCACGGAAGGCACCCTACACCGCTCCGCCTCCGCACTCAAGCCCAAACCCGGCCGCGCATGCTCAGACCGCTCCGCGGAGCCATTTGGTAACTTGAAGCATCTGATGTATTCTCACTAATTGCGTCTGGCCTAGCGACACGGCTGTAAGCCCCCATTCGGGATGCCGCGCAGACCGGCCGGACGAAGGGAGCCTCCTCATGAAAGACGGCATTCATCCCGACTACCACGCAGTGACGGTCCACTGCGCTTGCGGGCACACGTTCAAGACCCGCTCGACGATCAAGGGTGAATTCCTGCGCGTGGAAATCTGCTCGAGCTGCCACCCATTCTTCACCGGCAAGCAGAAACTGGTAGACACCGCGGGCCGCGTCGAGCGCTTCACGCGCAAGTACGCGCAAGCGGCCGAAAAAGTCGCCACAGAAAAGGCTGTGAAGAAGTAAGAACAGGCGGTCTCGTTGTAGAATGCGGGGCGATTCATGGCCACCGAATCGAAGGCCCCCATCCCGGCGTCTGTCCTGCCCGTGAGCTTTGAAGCGGCCGCGCCGCGCATCACGCTCCGCAACTGGTTCGCGCATCCCTATGATTCGGCGATCGCGGCGGCTCGCACATGTTATGCGCCGCGGCTCATCGGGGCCGAGGAAATCACGGACAAGCAGCGCGTGACGATCGGCGCGGCCACATTCTTCTCCGGCCACCACACCGTTTACCAGCATGCGCATTTCGAATTCGGCCTCGAGAACGTCAGCCGGCAGTTCGTCTGGTCCTTCCTGCACGCGCATCCGTTTTACAACTCCGAGCAACAAAGCCAGCGCTACGTTCGCCTCGATCGCGCGACAGCGTATTTGCCGGCGGAGAGCGCGCAGTTCGGATCCGCCGAACGGGAGATTTACCGCCGCGCCGTCGAACGTGCGTGGACGTACTACCGCGAGCTTACCGCGCTGCTATTGGGAGACGCGCGCATCATCCTTGGCGACATCTGGCACGTGGGGCCGGACTCACATCCCAAGCGTGTGCAAAAGGTTGAGCGGCAGGCGGAGAAGCGCGCTATCGAAATCGCGCGCTACGTTCTGCCCGTCGCCGCGGCGACAACGATGGTGCACACGATTTCGGGCATCGTCCTGCACCGGCTTTGGCGCATGGCCGAGGCTTCCGATACGCCTGCCGAAGCGCGCGCCGTGATTGGCGCCATGGTCGCGCAAGTGCGCGAGGTGGATCCGCAATTCTTCGATCGCTTCGGCACCGAGCCGCTCGACGAACTGCCGGAATGGCGGTCGGCTCCGAGTTCCAACGGCGGAGAGGTGCACGCTCGCGAATTCGACGCGAGCCTCGTCGGACGGACTTCGAAGCTCATTGACTATTCCCCGGACGCGCCGCGCGTCGTGGCGCGAGCCTACCGCGCCGTGCTGGGCGTTGCGGAATCCGCCTGCTCCGACGACGAAGCGCTCGCGCGGCTGCTCGATCCCGCGCGCAATCCATATCGTCTCGAGACGCTCAACGTCGGAGTGCACGCGCCGATGATGCGCGCACTGCAACACGCGCATTTCACTTTCGCCAAGAGAATCAGCCACACCGCCGACAGCCAAGACCAGCGTCATCGCATGGTGCCGGGCTCGCGACCCTTGCTCGCCCTGTCCGATTCACGCGAGCCGGACTACATCACGCCCATGCTGATTGCCGGCAATCCGAGAGCCCGAGAAATTTACGGGCGCGCGATGCAAGACGCCTGGGCCGCGAAGAACGAACTGCTCGACCGCGGCGTCCCGCGCGAATTCGCGCTTTATCTCCTGCCGAATGCGGCCGCGATCCGCCTCATCGAATCCGGCTCGCTGCTTCACCTTCTCCACAAGTGGACCTTGCGCACCTGCTTCAATGCGCAAGAGGAGATTTACCAGGCTTCGATGGAAGAGGTTTCCCAGGTGCGCACGGCGATGCCTGCCATCGGACGTTTTCTCGGCCCGCCGTGCCATCTCCGCGCCGGAGTCGCGACGCCGATCTGCACCGAAGGCTCGCACTTTTGCGGCGTGAAAGTCTGGGTGAACTTCCCGAGCATCCAGCGTCGCATATGACGCGCCGCGGCAGCCTCGTTTACTACCTCACCGGATGGGTCTGCGGCAGCTTCCTTCTCGCGATTGCCGTCTGGCTTCACGCCCTCGCGCGCGGCGGCCAGCCGATGTTCGTATCCAAGGGCGCTGCTGATCTGCTCACGATCTATTTCTTCTGTCTGACCTTCGGCTGGTTTCAATCCATTTTCGCGGCGTTTTTCCTCCGGCGGATTGCGATCTATGCGAAATTCAACCGCTCCTGGCAGTGGGCGATCACGGGCGCGGCCGTGTGGCCGATCCTCATTTTTGTCCTCGACAAATTGGGCGGCTCAGCGACGTGGGGGCCGAACAGCTCCAACAACGGCTGGACGTTGTTCGTTCTGGGCGCGATGATCGTCCGGCGCGAAGCCATCTGGATCGCCGCGCCCGCCGGCGCGCTGGCCGCGCTGGTCCTATTCGCCGTGAACCGCTCCTTCGCCCGCAGCCCGGAAATGGGCGAGGCAGCAACCGAGCCCTCCGACGACCGGAAGGAAAGAAAGCTCCAGAGAAAGAAGAAACGCCGCTGATTTGACTTCGACGGCCGAAGCCACTATCGTAAGAGCAGAGGTTTGATGGAGATGTTCACGGCGTTTTATTAGGTCCTTCCCTTCCGCTCCGGCTGCGCCGGGGCCGCGCTCTGGTGTTTATCCGCATGTTTCCTGGGCGTTCTCATTGGAGTTCTCGCTGAAGGTGAGGGTTTATGTCCGCTCTGACGCTATTTGAAAAACTGAATCAGGTCGAGGCGCGCTACGATGAGATGACGGCGGAACTTTCCTCGCCCGAAGTCCTCGGCGATTCCGCGCATTATCAGAAGCTCGCCCGTGCGCGCGCTGAAATGGGTGAGATAGTGGAAAAATATCGCGAGTGGAAGCAAATCGAGCAGGGCCTGCGCGAGGCGCGGCAATTGCACGTCGAGGCCGGCGACCCAGAGTTGAAACAACTCGCGCACGACGAGGAAAAGCAGCTCGCCGAGCGCAAAGAGATCGTCGAGCGAGAGTTGAAACTCCTTCTGCTGCCTCGCGACCCCAACGACGAAAAGAACGTCATCGTGGAAATTCGCGCGGGAACCGGGGGCGACGAAGCGGCGCTCTTCGCCGGAGAATTGTTCCGCATGTACTCGCGCTACGCGGAATCGCAGGGGTGGCGCGTGGAGGTCCTCGAGAGTTCTCCGTCATCGCTCGGCGGCCTGAAGGATGTCGTCGCCGCGATTCAAGGGAAGAAAGTCTATTCGAAACTGAAATACGAGAGCGGCGTGCACCGCGTCCAGCGCGTGCCGGCCACCGAGCAGCAAGGCCGCATTCACACGTCCGCGGCAACCGTGGCCGTGTTGCCCGAAGCCGACGAAATCGACATCAAGATCGAGCCCAAGGACATCCGCGTCGACACGTTCTGTTCCTCCGGTCCCGGCGGGCAATCGGTGAATACAACGTACTCCGCCGTGCGGATCACGCACATCCCGAGCGGCCTGGTGGTCTCGCAGCAGGACGAAAAATCGCAAATCAAGAATCGCGCCAAGGCCATGCGCGTCCTCCGGGCGCGGCTCTACGAAATGGAACAGTCAAAACAACACGAGCAGATCGCCGCCGAACGCCGCGGCCAGATCAAGACCGGCGACCGCTCCGAAAAGATCCGCACGTACAATTTCCCGCAAAACCGCGTCACCGACCACCGCATCGGCCTGACGCTGCATCAGCTCACGGAAGTGATGGACGGCAAACTCGGTCCTTTCGTGGACGCCCTCGTGACGCATTACGAGGCCGAGCGGCTCAAGCAGGAACTGGTGAACGCGTGAAAACTGCCGGCGCACAACTCACGACGATGGACATCCGCAGCGCGCTCGGCGATGCCATTGCGCATCTCGAACGCGCGCACGTCCCGTCCGCGCGGCTCGCGGCAGAATTGCTGCTGCTGCACGTGCTCGCGTGCGATCGCGCGTGGCTCTACGCGCATCCCGAGGAAGAAATTGGCGCAAAGGCAAAAGAGAGATTCCTTGCGTTGGTTGCACGGCGCGCCGAAGGCGTGCCGACGCAATATCTCACCGGACGACAGGAATTCTGGGGCCTTGAATTCGAGGTGAAGCCGGACGTACTGATTCCGCGGCCCGAAACCGAGCACGTCGTCGAAGTGGCCCTCGATCGCTTGCGAGCGCGCCTAAACGCCACGCCGGGCGAATTGAAAGATGTGCTTCTGCACATCGCCGACGTCGGAACGGGCTCCGGCTGCCTCGCGGTGGCGCTGGCAAGTGAATTGCCGAACGCTCGCGTGTTCGCGACAGACATTTCCGCCGCGGCGCTGGCCGTGGCGCAGCGCAACGCCGCGCGAAACGGCACGGCGGCCCGAATTGAATTTGCCCAGTGCAATCTCCTCGATGCCTTTTTCCCCGAATATGAATCAACGCAACTAGGAAATTCTGCATCACGGGACGCGGACCACGGGCCGCGAGCCACGGCCTCTTTCGATCTCATTGTCAGCAATCCGCCATACGTCGCGCTGGCCGATGCGGCCAGTCTGCCGCGCGAAGTGCGCGAGCACGAACCGCCCGCCGCGCTCTTCGCGGGCGAAGCAGGACTCGACTTCTACACGCCACTGGTGCGCGCCGCACAAAAGGCGCTCGCGCCTGGCGGCGCGCTCGTCGTCGAGCTGGGCTACAACGCCGCCGGGCGCGTTCGTTCGCTTCTTGAGCATGCGAATTGGCGCGACATCGCCATCACAAACGATCTTGCCGGCGTCGCGCGCGTCGCTTCGGCGCTTCGCGGCGAACCGCAACCACATTGCGCGGCGCGAGACCGCGCTGCCGGAGGCAAACGATGATTGCTTGGAAATGGCTCGGTATCGTCGCGACATTGGCTTCGATTGTGTCTCTCGCCGCTGTTGCATCTCACGTGCAAGATCAGAATCAACAGGAAGCGGTCCCGCCGGCGGCGCAGTCCCCGGCGGAATCTCCGGCGACGCCCGCGGCGGCTCAGTCGCCTAATGTCTACGAAGATGATCGCATCCGCGTCGTCATCCCCGATGGCTGGACTCTCTCGAAGCCGTCCGCCACTTCCGCAACCCTCACGGGAGGTTCAGTGACGGAGCATACGGAAACGGTACCCGGCGCGGTGCTCACCAAAGGAAAATACTCGCTCTTCTTATTGACGCATCACGGCCAGGCCAGCGGCGTGCAAGGAGGCCGGTTCGGCGAAATCAGCGCCTACGTCGCACCCTGGCTCGACAGCAACTCGACGTGCGTCTGGTACATTCATCCGGAAACAACGAAAGTCACCGGAAAACTTTCCCGCGTGGACAACTACTACGATACTGCCCATCCCGCGGTTCAGGTCACCGAAGACGAGCGGCCGGTAAACTGCGGTGCGCCCTCCACGCCCGGCGTGTTTTGGTACGGCTCTTACTTCCAGCAAACGTGCCCAGCTCTGGCGAAAACTCCCGAAGACACCGATTGCGGCGGCTATTTTCTCTTCTACCCCGACCTAATCGGGAAGCATGCCGATAACATGGGCGCCAGCGCCGAAATGACGTTTTCCCTTTCCTACGTTACGACCGATCCCACGGCGTCTCCGCGCCAGGGCGACGCTGATCTGCGGAGGATGCTCGACGAAGCCAGCGCCATCGTGAAAAGCATCACCTACAAGTGAGCGGCCATATTCTTCGCTAATTGTTCGCCCAGAGCGCGGGAAGGTGTATAGTCATCCGGGCGGAGAACACCATGCCCCGGCTGGCCCAATTCCGCGCTAAGCACCTCGCCTCGGGCGAAGTCCCTGAGGCCAATCCTATCGCAACTTCCATCCTGCACGTGGACATGGACGCGTTCTTCGTTTCGATTGAACTGTTGGACCAGCCGGAACTAAGGGGCAAGCCCGTGGTGGTCGGCGGACAGCCCGATCAGCGCGGAGTCGTATCGGCGGCGAGCTACGAAGCGCGCAAGTTCGGCATTCAATCGGCGATGCCTCTGCGCACCGCAGGCCGCCTTTGCCCGCACGCGGTTTTCCTCGAGCCGCGCCATCGCCTCTACTCGGAGTGGAGCGACCGCATCGCCGAAATTCTCGCGAAGTATTCGCCCGTCGTTGAGATGGCCTCGGTCGACGAGGCCTATCTTGATCTCGCCGGCACGGAGCGTCTGCACGGCCCGCCGCTGGCCGCGGCACACAAGCTGCGCTGCGAAATATGGGAGCGGACTGCGCTTCCGAGCTCGATGGGCCTCGCGAGCACTCGCCTGGTGGCAAAGGTCGCCTCCGAGCAGGCCAAACCCCGCGGCCTCCTGTGGGTGCCGGCCGGGGCTGAAGCCGCGTTTCTCGAACCGCTTGGCGTGCGAAGAATTCCCGGCATCGGCAAGGTTACCGAAGCTGCTTTGCGCGAGCTGGGGATCGAGACCGTCGGCCAGTTGGCGGCCGTGCCCGAAACTCGCCTCGAGGAGATTTTTGGCCAGTGGGGCGCGGCGCTGGCTCGAAAGTCGCGCGGCGGCGACTCCTACGAATTTCTCGTGGACGCCGAGCCAAAATCCATCTCGCACAATCACACGTTCGGTGCAGACACCGGCGACGAAGCGCTTCTCGAGGCTACGCTCAGCCGCCTCGCGCAAAAGGCAGCCAAGCGCCTACGCGATTCGGGCCTCGCAGCGCGCACGATTCGCTTGACCATTCGCTACTCAGGTTTCGAGACGATCACGCGTTCACATACAACTCCTGAGCCAACGCGGCTCGACGCCGAAATCCTGGCGAGCGTCCGCCGCCTGTTCGTGGAGAACCGCGACCCCGCCCGTCCCGTGCGTCTGTTGGGCGTGGCGCTCGAATCGCTCTCACACGGCGAAAAACAACTCGATCTCCTGGATGCGGCGCGCAAGGAAAGGCTCGAGCGGCTCTCCCGCGCCACCGACCGGCTTCGTGACCGATTCGGCTTCACTAAAGTGCAATTCGGCGGCTCACTGGAGCCGCGCGATGACTAATCACCGGCAGCAAGTCGCGCGCACTTCCCGGACACTCCATTCGAGAGCATAATCGGCACATGAACGCGAAAGACCTCGCGCTGCGCATTTGCCGCACACTTTCCGCCAACGGCCACCAGGCCTATCTCGTGGGCGGGTGCGTGCGCGATCTCGAACTGGGCCGCATGCCCGGCGACTACGACGTCGCCACCGATGCGCCTCCCGATCGCGTCGAGAAGCTGTTCCCGGGCTGCATCACCGTGGGCGCCAAATTCGGCGTGATTCTGGCGGTGGAGGACGGCGCCCAAGTCGAAGTCGCGACGTTTCGATCCGACCTCGGTTACTCCGACGGCCGCCACCCGGACCATGTCGTCTATTCGCGCACGCCCGAGGAAGACGTCCGGCGGCGCGATTTCACGATTAACGGTTTACTGCTCGATCCGCAATCCGGCAAAGTGTTGGATTTCGTCGGCGGCCGCGACGATTTGAAGGCGGGACTCGTCCGTGCGATCGGCGATCCCGAATGCCGCTTTGCGGAAGACAAATTGCGGCTCGTCCGCGCGGTACGCTTTGCAGCGCGATTCGGTTATCGCATCGAAGCCCAGACGTTCGCCGCGATTCGCAAGCTGGCGCCGCTCGTGCGGCAAGTCTCCGCAGAGCGCTTGCGCGAGGAACTCACCCGCCTTCTCACGGAGGGCGCCGCGCGACGCTCCCTCGAGATCCTGGATGAAGCCGGATTGCTTTCGCCTCTGCTGCCGGACATAGCTCGAATGAAAGGCGTCCAGCAGCCTCCGCAATTCCACCCGGAAGGCGACGTGTGGACTCACACCCTGCTGATGCTCGAACAATTGACTGCGGGCTGCCCGCTCACGCTCGCCTGGGGAGTGTTGCTGCACGACGTG
>DASPOJ010000091.1:0-3888 GCA_035626055.1 Candidatus Methylomirabilota bacterium
CGATGGAGAAACTGTCCATGAGAGTCCCTTCAGCCTCGGATGGAGAGTCCATCTTGGATTAGATTCGTACTTCCCCAAAAGGATGCCCCGTCCGCCAAAGCTGACATGGTCAACAAACCATTGTAACATACGATGTTTCAAGCGTAAGGGATGTTGCCGCGTCGGCATCAGCCTGCATCTCTGTCCGGGAGCGGGAATGCCCGCATGAAAACGAGTCTATGCCAAAACCGCCGGAGCTGAAAAACACACTGAACTTGCCGCGCACGGCCTTCCCGATGAAGGCCAATCTTCCCGAGAACGAGCCCAAGCAACTGGCCGATTGGGAAGCTGCCGACCTGTACGGGCGCATCCAGAAGTCCCGCGCCGGCGCCCCAACCTACGTTCTGCACGACGGCCCGCCGTATCCGACAGGCACGATTCACCTCGGCACCGGACTCAACAAGATCATCAAAGACATGATCGTCAAGTCCAAGACGATGCTTGGCTTTCGCGCACCGTACGTTCCCGGCTGGGATTGTCATGGCCTGCCCATCGAAACCAAGGTCGAGAAGGAGCTCGGCGGCAAGCTAGACAAAGTCCCCGCTGGCGAATTCCGCCGCATGTGCCGGGAATTTGCCGCGCACTACGTCGAGCAGCACCGCCGTGACTTCAAGCGCCTGGGAGTCTTCGGCCAATGGCAGGATCCCTATCTGACGATGAGCCCGCAGTACGAGGCGTGCATCGCAAGCGCGTTTCTGACATTTCTGGAGGAGGGCTTCGTCTATCGCGGACTTAAGCCCGTCCTCTGGTGCATGACCGACGCCACCGCGCTGGCCGAGGCCGAAGTCGAGTACGAAGACCACACGAGCCCATCGATCTGGATCAAGTTTCCCGTAGCGGGCGGCAAGGGCGCCGAGAAACTCGGTTCCGGCGTCAGCGCCGTCATCTGGACCACGACTCCCTGGACGCTTCCGCACAATCGCGCGCTGGCGTTCCACCCGGATTTCGATTACGTCGCCGTCGAGACCGTCGAGGGCAATTTGCTGGTGGCTTCGGAATGTCTGCCGGCGCTGTTACGCGAAGCCCATCTGGCGGCCGGAAAGATCCGCGGTCCCTGGAAGGGGCGAGAATTCGAAGGAACCGAGTTTAAACATCCGTTTCTCGAATTGCGCGTGCCTGGCGTTCTTGCCGATTACGTCACGCTCGGCCAGGGCACCGGCATCGTTCACACCGCCCCGGGCCACGGCGCCGAAGATTTTCTCACCGGCCAAAGATACGGCCTCGAAGCCTACGCTCCGATCGACGCCCGCGGCCGCTACCTCGAAGGCTTGCCCGAGTACAAGGGCAAGACCGTATTTGAGGCGAACCCCATCATCGTTTCGATCTTGCGCGAGCGCGACATGCTGCTCGCCGAATCAAGACTCACGCACAGCTATCCGCACTGCTGGCGCTGCCACAGTCCCGTGATCTTCCGCGCCACCGAGCAG
Source organism: Candidatus Methylomirabilota bacterium (assembly GCA_035626055.1). Lineage (GTDB taxonomy): Bacteria > Acidobacteriota > Terriglobia > Acidiferrales > UBA7541 > DASPOJ01. The sequence goes on from DASPOJ010000091.1 coordinate 1,467, forward strand.
TGGTTCATCGGCATGGATCGCCCCGGCCGCGCCGCCGCCGCGCTTCGCCCGCGCGCGATGGCCGAGATCAACAAAGTGGAATGGACGCCTGCCTGGGGCCGAGACCGCATCTACTCGATGATCGAATCGCGCCCCGATTGGTGCGTGTCGCGCCAGCGCTTCTGGGGCGTGCCGATCATCGCGTTCACCTGCGAAGCCTGCGGCAAGCGCCTCGAGGACGTGGCCGCGCTGCGCCACGTCATTCCGTGGTTCGAGCGTGAAGGCGCCGACGCCTGGTTCAACCATTCCGCCGAAGAGCTGCTTCTGGCCGGCACGCGCTGCCCGTGCGGCGCTTCGAGGTGGCGCAAGGAAAACGACATCCTCGACGTCTGGTTTGATTCCGGCTCCTCCCACCTCGCCGTGCTGGGCACGCCCGAATTGCCCTGGCCCGCGGACCTCTACATGGAAGGGCCCGACCAGTATCGCGGCTGGTTTCACAGCTCGCTGCTAGTCGGAGTCGCGGTGAAGGGCGGCGCGCCCTATCGCCAGGTCCTCACGCACGGCTGGACGCTGGACGACAAGGGCGACCCGATGTCGAAGTCGCTCGGCAACACGCTTCTGCCGCGGGAATTCTGCGAGAAGTGGGGCGCAGACATTCTGCGTGTGTGGGTGGCGTCGCAGGACTATACCTCCGACGTCAGCATCAGCGACCGCATGGTGACGCAGCTTTCCGAAGCCTACCGCAAGCTCCGGAACACGTTTCGATTTGCACTCGGCAATCTCGCCGATTTCAATCCCTCGCGCGACGCTCTCCCCGACGCGCAGCTCGAAGAGTTCGATCGCTACATGCTTGCGCGCACGGCCGATCTCGTCGCCGAATGCCGCGCACGCTACGAGGCGTTCGAGTTTCATCGCGTCTTTCACGCGCTGCACGATTTCGCCGTCGTGGACCTGAGCGCTTTCTATTTCGATATTTTGAAGGACCGTCTCTACACGTTCGCGCCCAATAATTACTCGCGCCGCTCCGCGCAGACCGCGATCTATCGCATCGCGAGCGCACTGGTCCGTCTGCTCGCGCCGATTCTGGTTTTCACAGCGGAAGAAATCTGGAAGTTCTTCCCGCGTTCTTCCTCGCAGCGGCAGGACAGCATTCACACCGCGTTTTTCCCCGAGCCGCGCGAGCTTGGTGAGCCGTTGGATGCCGCCCTCCGCGCGAATTGGGATCGTTTGCTTGCCGTGCGCAGTGAAGTCCTGCGCGCGCTCGAAGCCGCGCGCAACGCGAAGACGATCACCGCCGGACTGGAAGCAAAGGTCGTACTTCGCGCTGACGGCGACATCGCTCCGTTGCTCGCCCAATACAAGCATTGGCTGCCCGCACTGTTCATCGTTTCGCAAGTCGAGCAGTTCGTGAACGGTTCATCGCGAGCGTTCACCGCGAGCGGCCAGTCCGCGCAGCCGGCCGCCGGAGCCCCTGGCGTCCCCGGTCTTCATGTTTCCGTGGAGCCCGCCGCGGGCAAGAAGTGCGAGCGTTGCTGGAATTATTCCATCCGCGTCGGCGAAAATCCCCTGTATCCGACGGTCTGCGAACGCTGCACGGCGGCCCTCGACGAAATCGGCCGAGAAGCGACCGCCGCGGGAGGGACGAAGTCCTGATGCGCGATTCGAGCGGTTCACCGCGAGCCATTACCGCGAGCGGCACACGCTGGCTGTGGCTTTCTCTCGCCGCGGTCGCCGCCGATCGCTTCACCAAGCACCTCATCGAAACGCGCACCACGGACTCCTTCAACTATCCGCTGATTTCCGACATCGTCACTCTGGTCCACAGCAGCAATCCCGGAATCGCATTCGGAATGTTTTCGGATTCGCCGCCCTACTGGTTGAAAGTGCTGCTGGTTGGCGGCGCGTTTGCGGTGATTCTGCTCTTGGTCTGGCTGCTCGCGGCCAATCGCGTCTCCGGCGCGCTCGCGCGCGCGGGAGTCGCTCTCATCATCGGCGGCGCAGCGGGCAATGCCTACGACCGGCTCGCCTTCGGCGCCGTCACTGATTTTTTTTACCTGAGGATCGGCCACCACCACTGGCCCGCGTTCAATGTGGCGGATTCCGTGATTGACATCGGCGCGGCGCTGATTCTCATTCAAATGTTTCGCGCCAATCGCCGGGTCCGCTCGGCGCGTTCCGCACACTGACGCCAAGCGACGCGACACGCAATGGGCAAGCAGACGCGACACTTCACGGTCTCCAAAGAGGACGCCGGCCGGCGTCTGGATACCTACCTCGTTGCGCTACTTCCCGATCTCAGCCGCACGCGCATTCAGGAATTGATTCGCGATGGCCTCGTTCGCTTCAGCGTGGCAGATGTTGCGCCCAGTGCCGCGCCTGCAGCGGCGCCGCGTCGCCTACGGCCGTCGTACCGCGTCGAGCCGGGCGAAACAATCGAAATCGA
>DASPOJ010000092.1:0-6801 GCA_035626055.1 Candidatus Methylomirabilota bacterium
ACGAGATCGTTCACCGCGATTTGAATGGAAGCGGCGGAATCGGATTCAACAGGCTCGACTCCATTCGCGGTTCTCTCGAAACTCGCGAGATTCAACTGCACGAAGCCGACGACGTGCTTCGCACGCCCTTCGGTTGCGGAGTCATCGAGATTTTCCGGATGCGCTTGCGCGTAGGCAATTACGCGAAATCCGCGCGGATCGTTGAGCAGCGGCATCTTGTGAAATTGCTCCAACAAACCGTTCAGCCAGGACGAAGCTTCAGCGCGCTCTGCGGCGGTGAGGTCTCCGGAGAATTCAGGCTTGACCGGGGGAGGCGTCGGCCAATCGCCCTGATACTCCTTTTCCAATTCTTTTTGCGCGCGAAGTGTGGCGGGGAAAATCCCAGCAGCAAGAAGGCAGGACAGCAGCAGCCATCGGGTCATCAGCACGAATGTTTCTCCGCAACGCACGGAACGACTAGCGCAGACGCTCGAGATATTTCCGCGCCTGGCGGTAGTGCGCAAAGCGCTTTTCCTCGCGCCGGAAGTCGGCGGAGTGAATCTCCAGGCCACAGCGCGCCACTCGCAGCGGATGTTTCACGTGCAGCATTTCATGAAACAGGATCGATTCGACGACGTACCGCGGAGTTTCCGGCCGATCCAGCCTGACGTTCAGCACAATCAGATTGAGCCCCGGATCGAAGCATCCGAGCTGCCGCCGCCACGGGCGATCGCTCCAGGCCAGCCGCGGGCGGTGAAGCGCGCCGCCGAAGTAATGCACGTTGAGAGCGGCGAATAGCGGCTCGAGGTTGTGCGCGGCGCCGCAGGCATGACGCGTCCTGCGGCGCGTACGGCCGGGACGCACGCGTTCAATTCTCCTCTGCGTGGCCGAAGAAGCGGTGAACTGGCGATAACATTGCAGCATCTCGCGCGGAACGTGGCGCCGGTACAGCCGCCCGAGCAGGACCGCAGCGGCCGCTTCGAGGACGGGCAGTGTCGCTCTTCGCAGCACGTCTGAAAGGCGCACGCGCGCGACTTCCTCGCGGAGCCGAATCGTGTGCGAAAGATTCGCGTACGGGTAATACTGCACCACGAATTGCGGCGGGCGGCCCGTGCAGCCGAGCCGCGTGAACACGCGCTGAAATGCGAGCGCCCCGCCGGGCACGGTTTGAACTTCAGCCCTGCGGCGATGTGCGGTGAGCGCCACGGTCCTCACGGTCCTCGCCGCACCGGGGGCGGCTGAATTTCCTTTTGTGCTTTCTCGGCGTCGGACTGGGCATCCTGTGTAGCCTCGACCGCGTCGTCCAGATTGTCTTTGTATTCGTCGCGGCCTGGACCGCTCAATTGAAGCTGCTTCAGGTAAGCGAGGTAATCTTTCGTTTGGAGTTGCAGGTCCTTGATCGCGTCGTGGATTTCCTGCTGCTTTTCGATGGCGATGTCGATCAGCTCCGAGGCATCGTCGATGCACCCGGCATAGCCGTTCAGCGCGTCGTTGACGCGCTCCATTTGCCGGTGGTCCTGCGGGTCGAGGTGCCCCAGTTCGTACTGGATTCGCTTGATGCGATCGCCTGCGAATAAAACGAAAAGTTTGATTTTTGCCGATGGCGTGTAGGCGTCGCGAATCTTGTCCGCTTCGAGGTCGCTCAGGTAGTCCTTCTTCTGCGGCGAGGGCCCTGCGAACACGATTCCGGGCAGCGTACCAATCAGCGCCAGGGCGATCAGACCCGCCAGAACTTCCGAATGCCATCGCTTGTTCTTCATTGCGGACCTCCCGGCGCTGGATTTTTTGGGAGCGTTTTCCTCGGCTTCGGAGGGAAAAGAACGTCGATCAGCACATTCTGCGAAGCCAGCAGGTCGGCGCGAACGGCGCGAAACCACGGTCGCTTGTCCACATCAAGGCCGGTGATGATCGAGTCCATTTGTCGGAGGGCTTCGCGCAGCGCGATTTGGAGTTCCTTGAATCCCTCGGGATGGGCTTCCCCCTTTGGGGCGAGCGGTTGCAGCGCCGCGACGGTCAAGTTCACCTCATCGCGAAAGTGCTCTAGCTGCTGCAATGCCTCGACCTCGTCTCCCGCCGCCAATTGTTCGCGCACGGAGGCGAATTGATCGGGCTCGAGTTTGGCCAGATCCTTCGCCTTGCGAACTGGATCGGCTTCGTGGTCGTACGCGGACTGCAACTGGGCGAAACGGTCGGGGCCACAAAAGCCTGAAACCGGCCAAAGCCCCGCCAGCGCAACAGAAACAATTGCCGCTCGCGCGATGCGGGGCATTTTAGTGGTGCTTCTGAAGCTGGCGTTGCAACGCGAGGATGCGCTGCTTCGCCTGAAAATCCTGCGTGTCATGACGGCCCTGATCCAGGTCCAGAAACTTCTGATAGGCGGCCACGGCGTCCGCTTTCTGATCAAGTGTATCGTAGCAGGAGCCTCGAACAAACCACGCGACGGGTTTGAGCGGCTCGTGCTGCGAAAGCAGATCGATAGTGCGTAAAGTCGAAGGGCAATCCTTGCCGAGGTAATATGCGTCCACCAAATCGCGCAGCGGGCCCGCGTCTGCCGGATTCAATTGCATCGCCTTGTTCAGATTGTCCACCGAATCCTTGTAATCGTGCAATTCGAGCTGGCAGCGGCCGAGCCATGCATAGAGTTCCGCGTCGTTCGGCGAAAGGGGTATCGACGCCTCGAAAACAACGCTCGCGTCCTTCCAGCGGCCCTGCTGCATATAGATGCCGGCGCGCATCTTCCGGCTGTCGGGGGTCGGAGGAGCAGCCGCTTCGGCGCGGTCGAGTTCCGCAAGCGCCGCGTCGAACTGGTTGATCTGCATCAGGTCGTAGGCGCGTGCGATGCGTTCGGCGCCGTCATCGGGGCGGAGCTTCAGATAGGCATCCAGTTGTTCCGCCGCGGCTGGAAATTTCTGCTGGGCCTCAAGCGCCTGCGCCAGCCCGCGCGCCGCGGAGGCGTCGTCTGGCTTGATCGCTACGGCCGCGCGGAATTCCGTTTCGGCCTCCGGCGCGCGCTTCAACCGCAATAGCGCCTGAGCGAGCGCGAGATGAATGTCGAAGTCCTTGGGAGAGAGAGCGAGCGCGGCCTGGTACTGGATGACGGCCGCTTCCACTTTGCCTGCGTGCTCGAGCGCCAAACCGTAAAGGAATCGCGGACGGCTATCGGTCGGCTGGAGAGCCGCGGCTTGGCGAAGAGAGTCCGCAGCCGCGGCCGGATTGCTCTTCATCAGAATGATCCCGAGGTTCAGATAGGCCTCCGCCATGTGGGGATCGAGCGTGATGGTGCGTTCGTATTCTGCCTCGGCGTCGTCCCATCGGTTCAGCTCGGAGTAGGCGTAGCCCAATTGGAAGTGGGCGTAGGCGTAGTCGGGCCGCTCGGCGATATATTTTTGTAGCGGGGCGATGGCGTCGGCGTAGTTGCCTTTGTCTATAGCGTCCTGCGCCTGCTGTAGCAACGGCGCCAACGGGTCGCTGTGCTCCGGTTTCGGCTTCGGCCCCGGCGTGCTCCTCGCGGGCGGAGCCTGCGTTTGCCCGGCGCCGGCGGCAGGGTGCAATCCCAATGTCAGACAGAGAAGGGAAGCGGCCGCGGTGCAGAATCGGTTCATGGTATGTGGTTCTGACGCGTGTTGTGGTTCCGGTGATTGTTGTTCAGCACGCGAGCGAGAAAGCGGCCCGTGTGCGAATGGGGGTTGCGCGCCACCTGTTCCGGCGTTCCCGTGGCGACGATTCGCCCTCCGCGATCGCCGCCTTCTGGGCCGAGATCGATCACCCAGTCCGCGGACTTGATGACGTCGAGATTGTGCTCGATCACGATGACGGAGGCTCCCGCGTCAATCAGTTTGCGCAGGACGGCAAGCAACTTCTGAATGTCGTCAAAATGCAGGCCGGTTGTCGGCTCGTCGAAAATATAGAGCACGCCTGCGTTGGCTTGGTGCACGAGATGCGCCGCGAGCTTCAACCGCTGCGATTCGCCGCCGGAGAGCGTGGTCGCCGATTGCCCCAACCGCAAGTAGCCAAGCCCGACTTCCTCGAGAACCCGCAGCTTCGAGACGACTTTCGGCACGGCCGAGAAAAACGCGATGGCCTCGCGCACGGTGAGCTGCAGCACTTCGTGGATGTTCTTCTCCCGGTAGCGCACCTCCAACACGCCGCTCTTGAACCGGGTGCCGCGGCACTCCTCGCAGATCAGTTCCACGTCCGCGAGAAACTGCATCTCGACCGTGACCGTTCCGTCGCCCTGGCATGCTTCGCAACGTCCGCCCGGGATATTGAAGGAAAAGTGTCCGGGCGCATACCCGCGGCGCTTCGCCTCGGGAGTCGAGGCAAACACTTCGCGGATCGCGTCGAACGCCTTGAGGTACGTTGAGGGATTCGATCGCGGCGTTCGTCCGATGGGCGATTGATCCACAAGCACGACTTCTCTGAGATGCGCATCGCCCTCGATGCGGTCGCATGCATCCCCGGATTTGGAGATCGTTTCGATCTGCTCGAGACTCGCACCGCTCGCGTCCCCGGAATCCTCGATGCGTTGCAGGACCGCGTGCTTCGCGTGCAGCGTCTTGTACATCACGTCGTGCACCAGCGTGGATTTGCCCGATCCTGAAACGCCCGTGACCGCAACCAACGTCCCCAGCGGCACCATCAGGTCCAGATTTTGCAGGTTGTGCGCCCGCGCGCCGAAGACGCGCAGAAAGCGTCCGTTCGCCTTGTGGCGGAACGCCGGCACGGGAATTCGCAACTCGCCCGAGAGGTATTTCGCCGTCAGCGATTGCCCGCTTTCGCCCGCGGTTGACAGCGGCCCCGCGTGCAGCAATCTCCCGCCGAGTTCGCCCGCCCCCGGGCCGAGGTCGAGTAGGAAGTCAGCGGCGGCGATCGTGTCCGGGTCGTGCTCGACGACGAGAATCGTGTTTCCGAGGTCGCGCAAGCTCTCCAGAATCGCGATCAGCCGGTGCGTATCGCGCGGATGCAATCCGATCGAGGGCTCGTCGAGCACGTAGAGCGCGCCGACCAGATGCGAGCCGAGCGAAGTCGCCAGTTGAATGCGCTGCGCCTCGCCCCCGGAGAGCGTCGAGGTCAGCCGGTCGAGCGAAAGGTAATCGAGGCCCACCTCGTCGAGGAATCGCAGCCGGCTTTGGATTTCTTCGAGGATCTTGTCCGCAATGCGCGCGTCGGAGGCGCTCAGTTCCAGCGCCTCAAAGAAGCGCCGCGCCTGCGTGACGGTCATCGCGCACACCTCGGTAATCGGCTTTCCCGCAACGTGCACGGCCCGCGCCTCCGGGCGCAGCCGCGTGCCGTTGCATTCGGGACACGTTTCGTATCCGCGGTAGCGGCTCAGGAAGACGCGCACGTGCAGCTTGTACTTTTTCCGCTCGAGCCACTGGAAGAACCCTTTGACGCCGATGTAGCCCGCCTTCCGGTCGCCTGTGAGAATGTCCTCGCGCTGCTCTGCAGTCAGTTCCCGGTAGGGCGTATCAAGCGGAATGTTCTTCGCGCGGGCGAATTTCTTCAGCTCGTTCCAAATCGCGCGGTACCTCGGCTTGGTCCACGGAGCGATCGCGCCCTCGTTGATGGATTTCCCCTTGTCGGGAATTACGCGATCGAGATCGAAATCAATCGTGTTGCCAAATCCCTGGCAGCGCGGGCACGCGCCGTAGGGATTATTGAAGGAAAAGAGGCTCGGCTCCGGCTCCGCGTACACCGCGCCGCATCTCTTGCACTCAAACCGCTCGTTGAATGTGAGCCGCTCGGGCGCGCCGCCCGTCTCCGCGGGGGGGAATTCCAGAATCGTCTCGCCTTTTCCTTCGCGGTAGCAAATCTCAACCGAATCCACCAGCCGCGAACGAATGTCCGGCGAAATCGCCAAGCGGTCCACGAGCACGTACACGGGCTGCTGAAAATCCACGTCCAGCAGGGATTCCGGATTCGAGAATTCGTGCACGCGGCCGTTCTGATACAGCCGATTGAAGCCGCGCTTCTGAAGCTCTGCGAGCACAGTGCGGATTCTCAGCCCCGCTTCCGGCTGCGCCACGCGCTTATGCCCGGAGCGCTTCGCAGGAGCAGCTTCGCCAAGCGCCAGCTTGAACAAGATGTAGAAACGGCGTCCTGCCGGCAAGGCCATCACGCGCGCTGCGATTTCGTCCATGGTGTCGCGCCGGACTTCCTCTCCGCAGCGGGTGCAGAGGGTTCGTCCCGTCCGCGCGTAGAGCAGCCGCAGATAGTCGTAAATCTCCGTCGCCGTCGCGACGGTCGACCGGGGATTGCGCGTGGAATTCTTCTGCCGGATCGCAATCGCCGGAGCGATACCGGTGATCTCGTCCACATCGGGCTTTTCGATGCGCTCGAGGAATTGCCGCGCGTAGGTCGAAAGCGACTCGATGTAGCGCCTTTGGCCCTCGGCATAGATCGTGTCGAATGCGAGCGAAGACTTGCCCGAGCCCGAAACGCCGCTGACCACCGTGATGGCATTGTGCGGAATGCTGAAGCTGATGTTCTTGAGGTTGTGAACTCTCGCACCGCGGACGCGCAGGACTTCCGGCTCGGGCGCCGGCCCCGTTTGCCCGTTCGGTTTCGCTGGAACCGGTTTGGCTTCGCCCACGCGGTGCGCTCCTACAGGTGCTCACAGCACACACTGCCTAAACCTCGAATTATACGTCGCAGCGCCATCGGCCACAAATCCCCTCGCGCAGTGGAATTGGAAGGGTTCATCGTATCCCCCTTGCTGGGTTGTTGTGCATGAGTCCTAAGAGGTTGGGAGAGTTGGCGGCCCGGCTGGGGGGGAGAGCCGGGCCGCGCGCGGCGCGTAGAATCCGCGCATGGCCGCCGTCC
>DASPOJ010000093.1:0-2140 GCA_035626055.1 Candidatus Methylomirabilota bacterium
AGTCTTTCAGCTGCCGGATGACTCGGCCTGCAAATCCAAAATAAATTGCGCGAGCGGCCGTGGGCCCAGATCACCTTTCCCGTGATGGCGCACGGAGACGGAGTTCGCTTCTGCTTCTTTTCCGCCGATGATCGTCATATACGGAATCTTCTGCATTTCCGCGTCGCGGATCTTCGCCTGCAGTTTTTCGTTGCGGTCATCGAGATGCGCGCGGAAACCCGCCGCGCCGAGCGCGTCCGTCACGCTCTTGGCGCACTCGTTGAATTTCCCGCTGACCGGCAACACTTCGACTTGCACCGGGGCAAGCCACAGCGGAAACGCGCCTGCGTAATGCTCGATCAGGATGCCAAAGAACCGCTCGACCGCGCCCCACAGCGCGCGATGCACCATCAGCGGCTGGTGGCGATTGCCGTCTTCGCCGACGTACTCGAGGCCGAAGCGGCGCGGCAGATTGAAATCGAACTGCACGGTGGTCAATTGCCACGGCCTGCCGATCGCGTCCACCAACTTGACGTCAATCTTCGGGCCGTAGAAGGCGGCCTCGCCCTCCATCCGCGTGTAGGGAACCTTCATCTGCGCCAGCGTGGTTTCCAGGGCCGCGGTTGATCGCCTCCACTCGTCGGGGGTGCCGGCGTAATTTTCCGGATGCGCCGCATCCCAAGCGGAAAGGTCAACGACGTATTTCTCGAAGCCGAACGTCTTCATCACGGCGAACGCGAATTCCACGCAGGCCGCGACCTCGCTTTCAATCTGCCCCGGCGTGCAGAAGATGTGCGCGTCGTCCTGCGTGAAGCCGCGGACGCGCAGCAGGCCGTGCAAAACGCCCGAGCGCTCGTAGCGATAGACCGTGCCCAGCTCGGCCAGGCGATACGGCAGATCGCGATAGCTGCGCAGCCGCGATTTGTAAATCAGAATGTGGCCGGGACAATTCATGGGTTTGAGCTGGTAATCGTCCTTTTCGACTTCTATCGGCGCGAACATGTTCTCGCTGTAGAAATTCGTGTGGCCGCTGGTCTTCCACAATTCCAGGCGCATGACGTGCGGCGTGTAGACGAGCTGATAGCCGCGCCGTAACAATTCCTTGCGCAGCCAGTCTTCCATGATCTTCCGGATGAGGGCGCCCTTCGGATGCCAGAAAATCAGGCCGGGGCCGGCTTCGTCCTGAATGCTGAAGAGGTCCAGTTCCTGGCCGAGCTTGCGATGGTCGCGCTTCTTCGCTTCTTCCAGGCGAGTCAGGTATTCGTCCAACTCCTGCTGCGTGTAGAAGCAAATCGCATAAATCCGCTGGAGCTGCGGATTGCCTTCCTGGCCCTTCCAGTAGGCGCCGGAGACGCTGGTCAATTTGAACGCGCGGATGCGTCCGGTGGAAGGAATGTGCGGGCCGCGGCAGAAGTCGATGAATTTGCCGGTGGTGTAAAAGGAGACCATGGGCTCAACGGCTTTTTCTTCGATCAACTCGCATTTGAACGCCTGGTCCCACTTGCGGTAGAGCGCGAGGGCTTCGGCTTTGGGCAGGAGTTTCCGCTCGTTCGGGATGTCCTGCGCGGCAAGCTCGTGCATCTTTTTTTCGATGCGCGCTAAATCTTCCGGCGTGAACGGCTGCTCGCGCAGGAATTCGTAGAAGAAACCGTTTTCAATGGGCGGGCCGACGCCGAGCTTCACGTCGGGAAAAAGTTCGAGCACAGCGGCGGCCATCAGATGCGCTGCAGAATGGCGGAAGACCTGGAGGGCGTCCGGGTCCTGGCGCGTAAGAATCGCGAGGTTGACGCTGTGATCGAGCGGGCGCGAAAGTTCCACCAGTTCGCCATCCACACGCGCGACGAGAGCTTCCTTCGCGAGCGACGGCGAAATTCCGCGCGCGACGTCCGCGGCGGTGGTGCCGCTCGGGACCTCGCGAGTGGCTCCGTCAGGCAGCGTGATTTGAATCGTGGCCATGTTTGGCACGCGGCGAATTTTCTACGCTAACAAACGCCTCGCCGAAGGGCAAGAAAAGCCTCACGGTGGAATTGGAAGGGTTCATCGTATCCCCCTTGCTGGGTTGTTGTGCATGAGTCCTAAGAGGTTGGGAGAGTTGGCGGCCCGGCTGGGGGGGAGAGCCGGGCCGCGCGCGGCGCGTAGAATCCGCGCATGGCCGCCGTCC
>DASPOJ010000094.1:0-17435 GCA_035626055.1 Candidatus Methylomirabilota bacterium
GGACGGCGGCCATGCGCGGATTCTACGCGCCGCGCGCGGCCCGGCTCTCCCCCCCAGCCGGGCCGCCAACTCTCCCAACCTCTTAGGACTCATGCACAACAACCCAGCAAGGGGGATACGATGAACCCTTCCAATTCCACCAAATGCGCCACGTTGCGCTTGGAAATGGATCGGATTATATTTACGCGCATTCACAGTGGCCGAGTTGAATCTCGCAAATGGAGTGCGACTATGAGAAAACTGTTCTGCACGGGGCTATTCCTATCGCTTCTGGCGCCTGTTTGCGCATTGGCGCAGAGCCCCTTCGACGGCACGTGGAAGACGGACGTTGGCAACGCTCAACTGCCGAAGAAGCCTGAGGTGTACCTGCTCCAAGGCGACGTATTCAAGTGCGAGAGTTGCGCGCCTCCATACGAGTTCAAAGCCGACGGCCAAGACCAAAGCATCGCTGGGCAGCCTTACTTTGACACCGCCAGCGCAAAGATCGTGGACGATTGGACGGTCGAGGTGAGTTGGAAGAAAGTTGGCAAGCTCGTCGGCAGCACCAAATATGCCGTCTCGATGGATGGAAACACGTTGACTACGACCGCCAGCTACAACAGCCCCACAACCGGCGAGACGGTCTCCGCCAAAGAGAAGTACGTGAGAGTGGCGAAAGGCCCCAGGGGCTCTCATGGGCTGTCAGGCTCGTGGCGGCCCGCGCAAATCGAGAACATGTCCGAGAACGCACTCTTGTTTACCCTGAAGATCGAAGGCGATTCGCTCACTATGAGCGAGCCGACAGGAGAAGGTTACACGGCGAAGCTCGATGGGACGGAAGCCCCCTTTCACGGCGATCCCGGCACAACCAGCGTCTCGGTGAAACAGATCGGCAAGAACACCATCGAGGAGACCGACAAGCGTAACGGTAAAGTCGTACTGGTCACGCGCATGACGGTGGCTGCGGACGGCCGGAGCATGATGCTCTCCGTGGAAGATAAAGAGCGAGGAACCAACACCGTGTATGAGGCGGATAAGCAGTAGCGCCCGGCGGTGCACTCGCCCGATCGATCCGCAAACCTTCGTGGCCGTTGGCCATCATCACGAAGAGGCCTGTCGGGCCTGTCCTTAGCAGATTTTGCAGGCCTCCGGTACAATAGTCTGACCACAAACTCACCAGGAGCAATCATGGCTTCCATCACGCAGAGCGCACCACCATCCGGAAAACTCGCCGCACTCGCCGAGAAGGCGCGACTGCTGCGCATTCATTCGATGCGGATGACTACGGCTGCGAATTCAGGGCATCCGACGTCGTGCATGTCCGCAGCGGAGATCATGGCGGCGCTCTACTTCCACGTGATGAAATTCGACCCGGCGAATGCGAACGCGCTCGCGGGCGACCGGTTCGTGCTCTCGAAGGGCCATGCGGCGCCGGTGCTCTACGCAGCCCTTGCGGAAGCGGGCGTGTTTCCGGTTTCGCGATTGATGACGCTGCGTGCTCTATCCAGCGAACTGGAAGGCCATCCGACGCCGTGGATCCCCGGCGTGGACGCGGCGACGGGCTCGCTGGGGCAGGGATTGTCGGTGGGCGCGGGGCTTGCGATCGGCGCGAAGCGGCAGAATTCGGACGCGCGCGTGTACGTACTCTTGGGCGACGGCGAGATGGCGGAAGGAAACGTGTGGGAAGCGGCGGCGTTTGCGTCGCACCTCGAGCTGGACAATCTCGTGGCGATCGGCGACGTGAACGGGCTCGGGCAGAGCGAGCGGACGATGTACGACCACCACGCGGAAGTGTACTTGCAGAAATTCCAGGCGAACGGCTGGGACGGCGAAGTGATTGACGGGCACAATCTCACGGCGATCCTCGCGGCCTTCGACCACGCGGCGGCGGTCAAGGGAAAACCGTACGCTATTCTGGCGCGCACGCAAAAAGGGCACGGTGTGAGTTTTCTCGCCGATAAAGACGGCTGGCACGGCAAGCCGCTGCCGCCTGCCGATCTGGAAAAGGCGCTGGCGGAGCTCGGCCCGCTGCCGCCTGTGGAAAAGGACGACGGCCGATCCTATGCGAGGAAGTCGCTGCCCGCGCCGCCGGATTTTCCGGCTGTGAAAGCGCCGAATTACAAGCTGGGCGATCAGTGGGCGACGCGGCAAGCTTACGGCGTGGCCCTGGCGAAGCTGGGGGAAGTGAACGACAAAGTGATAGCGGTAGACGGCGACGTGAAGAATTCGACCTTCGCCGAGACGTACCAGAAGGCGTACTCGGACCGGCTGATTCAGGGCTTCATTGCCGAGCAAAACATGGTGGGCGTGGGCGTGGGGCTCGCGGCGCAAGGGCTGGTGCCGTTCATTTCGACGTTTGCGTGTTTCCTGGCGCGCGCGTACGACCAGGTGCGCATGGCGGGAATCAGCAGGAGCACGATCAATCTGTGTGGATCGCACGCGGGCGTTTCGATCGGCGAAGACGGGCCGTCGCAGATGGCCCTCGAGGATTTGGCGGCGTTTCGCGCGGTTCCCGGCGCGGCGATACTTTATCCGGCCGACGCGGTGGCGACGGAACGCCTGGTGGAAGCGATGGCGCGGTTCAACGGGATCACGTACATGCGGACGTCGCGGCCGAAGACGCCGGTGATTTATGCGAACGACGAAAAATTCCCAATACCCGGTTTGAAAGTGCTGCGGCAGGGCGCACAGGACCGCGCGACTGTAATCGGCGCGGGGGTGACGCTGTGCGAAGCGCTCAAGGCCGCGGATCAGCTTCGCGCGAAGGGAGTTTCAATTCGCGTCATCGATCTCTACTGCCTGAAGCCGCTCGACACGACGACGCTAGCCGAGCAGGTGAGGGCGACCGGGGGGCGCGTGATCACCGTCGAAGATCACTATCCCGAGGGCGGAATCGGCGAGACGGTGTTGGCCGCGCTCGCGGAAGCGGGCGTGCAGTTGACCGCAGCGCGCAGGCTAGCGGTCGAGCGCGTGCCTCATTCGGGCACCGGCGACGAGCTGCTGGATACGTTTGGGATTTCCGCGCGGCACATCGTGGCGGCAGTCGAGCAGCTGAAATAGAGGCACATGGCGGAAAAACTCGTAATTGTGGGACTTCTTCCGGAAGTTGTCGCCATCGGGCCGAGCGAGCAAGTCTGCTGGGTCTCCGACGCCGGCCAATTGAAGATTGAGTTCGACCCCAACCGCTGCCCGTTCGCCTCGAATATGTTCCAGGCACCGGCAGGAATGCGCCTGCTCAGCGGAACGCCCCGCCCGGGAAGCAACCCAGGCTCCTACAGGTACCGCCTCTGGCTCAACGAGCAGATCATCGGGGGCGGAGAAGTCCTTCTCAGAGATAAATAAGCAGGAAGTCCCAGCGCAGGGCCGGCGGCGGCATCCGGACTATCGAGGCTTCCCTAGCCTGACGCGGCCTCAGTTTCCCGCCGCTGCGTGGACCGATTGCAGCGAATCGGCCAGATTCCGGCGCACGGGCGCGAGCACGAACGCCGGGACGGGACGTTCCGCGGACACTGCGAAAGAAGGCGAGCGGCGCGGGAATTCGCCGCGGCGATCCAGGTAGAGACCCTCTTCTCCCAGCATTTCGGCCGAAAGATTCGGGTCGTCGGTGCGATCCACGCCCCAGAACCACAGGCGATCCCCTTCGCGCTGCAAAAACTGGAGGGTCTGCTCGAGCTTCTTCATGGCGCGATCGAAGGTGGAGGCCAGGAAGTAAACGGATAGATTCCAATCGTGTTCCGCGAAGATGGCGCGAACGCGGACGCAGTATTTCCCGTTCTGATTCAGCTCAATCGAGCAGCGGTACTCGTTTCGAGTTCGCATGTTGGCGCGCATCCCTTACCTCGCAGATCAGGCCGCCGTAGGCCTGGTGCTAGATTCTCCGACCGAACCGCTGCCCCAGCAAGGGCAAAGCCAGTAATGAGTCCCAATAGAGCAACGGGCAATCAGCAACGGTCACCAAGCGAGACAATCTATTGCAGAAACTAGCTGGGAAGGCGACAGCCTCTCGCACGCCCCCTCTGGCCAGGGGCCGGACTGCGGACCCAAAAATGGTAGCCTAGGATGCAGCGAAAGGCAATAGCGTATTCTGTTGGTGTAAGTACTTTAATATCAGTATGTTAGGAGCTAGGACGTGGGGTTCAGCCGCTTCATGTTTTCCGGGTAGAGCTTGAGCTTGCCCTCGCTCTCAAGCTGCTTCTGGAGAGAGTCGCGAAAGGCTTCGTAAGCCGCTTGGCGCTTCGCCTGCAGCAAGTCCTGCTCAATGGACTGTTTCTGCTTATCGAACTCGGCCGGATCGGGATTGTCGTGCTCCAGCACCTGGTAGACGACCCAATTGGCGCCGAGAAAGATGGGTTCGCCCGTCTGGCCGACGGGGGTGGAGAATGCTGCCTCCAATTTTGAAGCGGAGCCGACGTCCGGGACGGAATCGCCCCGCGAGAAGACTTCGCTCGTCTTCGATTGAAGATCGAGGGACTTCGCCACGGCGTCGAGCTTCTCGCCTGCCTTGGCCCTCCTAGCGGTCTCGGCAGCGCGCTCTCGGACCAGCTCGACCGACCTTTGCTGGCGGAAGTCACTGACCACGGAATCTCTCACTTCAGCGAGGGTGCCGGGATGCGCCGGCTGAATTTCCTTCACGCTCAAAACCACGTAGCCGCTCTGGAGGCGAATGGGCGTGCTGACGTCGCCCGCCCGCATGCGAAAGACATTCTGCTGAATGTCGGGGCTCGGGCCGAGGTCGGGTATGACGTCACCTTCGGCCAAGGGCTGAGATTGCTGCATGGCAAGGCCATACTTCGAGCCGAGATCCTGCAGGTTGATGTGGCCGGAGCGGCGAATGTCTTCGGCGATCTGGTTGGCGATGGTATCGGCCATTTGCTCGGCGCCCTGCTCCTGCAAGTCGCCCTGGATCTCCGGGCGAACCTCGTCGAAGGTCTTCGTGCGGGCAAACTGACGCTCGATGACGCGGATGATGTGGAAGCCGTACTGAGTCATCACGAGATCGGAAATGGAGCCGGGTTGGAGGGTGAAGGCGACCTGCTCGAATTCTGGGACCGTCTGACCGCGCGTAATCCAGCCGATATCGCCGCCGTTGTCCTTGCTGGTGTCCTCGGAATACTGCTTGGCGAGATCGGCAAAATTGCCGCCGTGCTTCGCCTTCTGCAAAACATCCTCGGCCTTCTTGCGAATCTCCGCCACTTCGGCGTCGGTCTTGCCCACGGTCTTGAACAGGATGTGGGCGACGTGCACGCGATCTTCGACGCGGTACAGATCGATGTGGGCGTTATAGTCGGCGCGCTCAGCGTCCTCGGAGACCTGCACGCGCTGGCGAAGCGCCGCGAAATCCAGACGCGCGTAGTCAACGACGCGCTTCTCCGGCACCGTGTACTTGGCCTTGTTCTGTTCGAAGTAAGCGGCGACGTCGGCGTCGCTGGCGTCCACCTTGGTTGCGAAGTCCTCCGGCTTAAGCAAGACGTACGCGATCTTGATCTTTTCGTTGTGATAGCGGAAAGACTCCTGTTCCTCATCCGGCGTGACGCCGATTCCGTCCGTCACAAGCTGCTGAAATTTTTCCTCGAGCAGGCTCTGGCGAATCAATTCTTCGAATTCGGGCACCTGCATCTGAAAGCGCTGCTGGACTTCGCCGGAATAGCGATCCATTCCCTCGAAGGTGTCGCCCTGAAACGCGTCGGGGAGCAGGAGCAGGATGCGGTCGCGGCGTTCCTCGTCGGTGACGTGAATTCCGAGGCGTTCCGCTTCCACATCGAGGGCATGCGTGTAAATAAGCTGTTTCAGTGTATCCTGCACGAGCGCGGGAACCATCTGGGCGGGAATGTTGCTCCCGCGCGTGAGGCGATCCATTTGCGTGCGGATGTCGGTGAGCGTGATGGACGCATTGCCCACCTGAGCGACCACATCCGCCTTGGAAAGTTGCATGCCGCCTTGTCCGGGAACCAGGTAGAGCAGCATTCCGATCCCCAGGAATCCGACGATGATGCCGAGCAGGATTCGGACGAAGAGCTTGTTGGTATCAAACCACTTTGCCACGGAGATCAATCCTCCAGAGAGCCTGGCGTCGGAAGGGCTGCTTCGCTCAACTGCATTCGGCGGAAAACCCTGCGAACTGCCAATCGGCCATTATAGAAGAGCGGGACGCCACGGCTCAATGAGATTTCGCGCAGCCAGCCGGGGCCGGGCGAAGCCTCCGCGCCGGCACGCGTGTATTGCGGCGCGAGGAAACAGGCGAAAGTCGTCGCCTTGCGGGGCCAGTATGCGTGTGCTAAATTGCAGAATTGGCGCAGAATCAGGCTTTTTTCAATGCAAAGCCACCCGCAAATGCCGGCTCCACGGCCAAAGATCTCGCGCCTTGAGGTTTATTGGACGTCGGTCACGTACAGGACCGTCGTCTTGTACGTGGCGTTAATTCTCGCGGTGCTGCTGGCGGCATTCTATCTGGTTGTGCCCGACTGGTACGCCTCCGCGTTGAATCGAATCGAGAAGGCCATCGGCGCGGGCGTGAACAATCTGGCCGCAGGCACGCAGACGCAAGCGCGCTTCGTGAATTTGGACGGCCGAGTGCAAGTGAAGAGAGTGAACTCCGTGCAGTGGGTGGACGCCGACTACCACGTGACGCTGGATAAGGGCGATTTGATCCAAACGGGTGCGGACGGCGCGGCGCGCATCACCTTCGTGGACGGCACGACGTACACGGTGAAGAGCAACTCGCTGGTGACGGTCGAGGAGAATTCGGTGGAACGCGACAGCACGACGCGTGTCGGTATGCACATCTCGTCCGGCGCGGTGGATCTGTCCACGGGAACGTGGCAATCGCCGCGATCGAAGGCCGAAGTTTCGTTCTCGAACGCGGTCGCGTCGCTGCACGAAAACAGCCGCGCGGCGATCCGCAGCGATCCTTCGACCCAGGACAACGAAATCACGGTATCTGCCGGCGACGCCGAATTGCAGCGCGGCGAGGAACACGTGGACATCGGAAGATACGAGCGCGCGGTTCTTCCGCCTTCGGGCCCGATTCAGAAGACCAACGTCCTCGCGCCTCCGGAACTGACCGAACCTCTGAATTTGCAGCCGCTGATCGAAGCGGATCCGAAACACGCGGCGATTCATTTCGCCTGGACACCTGTCTCACAGGCCGTGTCTTACGACATCAAGGTGAGCACGACTTCGATGTTTTCGCGCATCGCCGCGGAAAAACGGACTTCGCAGACCTCGGTCGACTTGACCGGATTCGACCCCGGCGATTATTTCTGGAGCGTCATCGCAACGGACGCGCAGAAGCATGACAGCGAGGCGAGCGAGACGTTCAAGTTCACGCTGGTCATGGAAGGCAAGGGCCAGGAAATGCTGCTCGAGGTGGACGGCACGGAACTCCACGGCAACGTCGTCGAAGTGATCGGGCGAACCGAGCCCGGCGCCGCCCTGATTATTGATGGGGAACCTGTGGCGGACGTCGCCCCGGATGGGCAGTTCCGCTATTTCACGCCGCCGATGGCGCGCGGCAGCCAAGTCATCGTCATCACGGGTCAGAACCGCCGCGGCGGCACGGCCACCAAGCGCGTGGCGATTGTGATTCCGTAGCAGGCGAAGACCGCAACGAACAGTACGGGAGTGTGAAGCTCCCCGCAGGAGTTGAACCGAGGGCTTGAACTGAGGGAATGATGAGCAAAAACGGGTACAACGTGCGGTCGGTCTTCAGCCTGTTCTCCTCTGACCTGGCCATAGATCTGGGGACGGCAAACACGCTGGTTTTCGCCAAGGGAAAGGGCATCGTGGTCAACGAGCCCTCAATCGTCGCAATCAACAAGAACAACGGCGAAGTCGTCGCGGTGGGCAAGGAAGCGAA
Source organism: Candidatus Methylomirabilota bacterium (assembly GCA_035626055.1). GTDB lineage: Bacteria > Acidobacteriota > Terriglobia > Acidiferrales > UBA7541 > DASPOJ01. Next base: position 7,835 of record DASPOJ010000094.1, read on the forward strand.
AGATATGCTGGGCCGCACGCCTGGCAATGTCGTGGCGATTAAGCCGATGAAAGACGGCGTCATCGCGGACTTCAAAGTGACCGAAAAGATGCTCACCTATTTCATCCAGAAGGCGCACAACCGGCGGATGCTGGTTCACCCGCGCATCGTGATCGGCGTCCCCAGCGAAATCACCCCGGTGGAAAAGCGCGCGGTGCAGGATTCGGCGTACCGGGCGCGAGCGAGCGAAGTGTACTTAGTGGAGCAGGCGATGGCGGCTGCGGTCGGCGCGGGATTGCCCATCGAAGAGCCGTCTGGAAACATGGTGGTGGACATCGGCGGCGGCACAACCGATATCGCGGTGATCTCGATGAGCGGCATCGTCTATTCGCGTTCCGTACGCGTTGCGGGAAACGAAATGGACGAGGCAGTGATGCACTATCTGAAGCGGAAGTACAACCTGCTGGTGGGCGAGCGCACCGCGGAGCAAATCAAGATGGAGATTGGCTCGGCCTACCCGCTCGAAAAACCTCTGACGATGGAGGTCAAGGGGCGGAATCTGATCGAGGGCGTGCCGCGAACGGTGACCATCGACGACAGCGAGATTCGCGAGGCGCTTTCGGAATGCGTCGCGACGATTCTCAATGCCATTCGCGTGGCCCTCGAACGCACACCTCCGGAACTTTCCGCCGACATCAGCGACCGCGGTATTGTGTTGACCGGCGGCGGAGCGCTGCTCAAGAATCTGGACAAGCGGATTCGCGAAGAGACGGGGCTGCCGGTTTCCATCGCGGACGATCCGCTGGCGTCGGTAGTGCTTGGAACGGGGAAAATGTTGAGCGATTTCCGATTGCTGCGGCTGGTTTCGATCGACTGAACCTGCAAGAAGTCCAGATGCGTTGCGAGCCGCGGATCACCGAGGCCGATTTACGGGACGCCGCGCGGCGCCGCCGCGATTCCGGCACGGTGCGGAATCGAAAACGCTGCTGAGAGAATCCGATGCTTGCCATTCCATCGCGTCACCGTTCGCTGGCTCTGCTTGGGGTGATGCTGGTCGCGCAAGTTCTGCTGCTGGCGGCGCAAATCCAGGGCGAAGGACAGATGCGGCTGATTCGCGTGTGGGCCGTGGAGCTGATCACGCCCGTGCAGATCGCGAGTTCGTGGAGCATCCACAAAGTCAAGGCTGCATGGGGCGGGTACATCGGTCTCCGCCACACGCGCGAGGAAAACATCGAGTTGCGCCGTCAACTGGCGCAACTGCAAATTGAGAATGTGCAACTGCGAAGCCGAGCCGCTGAAGCGGACCGCTTGGCGAATCTGCTCCAATTCCGGCAGGCGCACGCCAACGCTCCCATGCTCGCTGCGCGCGTGATCGGCGCGAGCCCGGACAGCGCCAGCCACATCCTGTTTCTCGATCGAGGCTCGCGTGACGGCGTCAAGCGCGACATGGGCGTTATCACACCGGATGGAGTCGTCGGCAAAATTCTCGCCGTATTCCCAGGCACATCGCAGGTGCTGCTGCTGAGCGACAAGGACAGCGGCGTGGGCGCTTTGCTCGCAACCACGCGCACCCAAGGCCCCGTCAGAGGCTCCGGGGAACGGCTGCTCGACATGGAGTACGTCAGCAAAGACGAAAAAGTCGTGGCCGGTGACGCGGTGCTGACCTCCGGCGAAGATCGCATCTTCCCGAAGGATTTGCCCGTGGGGACCGTCGTGCAGACGCGACCCGATCCGCGCACGCCGTTCCTGGTGATTCGCGTGCGACCCGCGGCCCATCTCGACCAGCTCGAGGAAGTGCTGATCTTGCTGACGCGGCAGGACCTCGAGCAACCGCAGCCCTCCGCCCAAGCGTCTTCTTCCGCGACACCGGCGGCATCTCCCGCGTCCGCTCCCGCTACCTCTCGCACGAGCGAAAAGCCGCCGGTGGCACCGGTGGCGCCGGCGCGGCCATAGGAGCCTGCCCGAATGGAAGATCTCGAAATACGAGTGGGTGAAGAGCCGCGCATCGAAGTACACCAATATTCAACGATCGTGGTCGTTGTCACGGTTGCGACGGCGCTCATACTGCAGGCGTTTTTGCCCGTGCATTTTCACTGGGCGAAGATGCTCGACTTGCCGCTGTTAGTGACGCTTTATTTCGCTCTGAGCCGCCGGAATCCATCGTCGGGACTGATACTCGGGATGATTATTGGACTGATCCAGGACAGCCTGAGCCACACGGATCTCGGTCTCTACGGAATCGCAAAAACCCTGGTCGGATTCTTCGCCTCTTCTCTCGGTTCGCGGATCGAAGTGGATCATCCGGTGAGCCGCTTCATCCTGACGATCGTATTCTGCTTGTTTCACAATGGCGTGGTCATGGTCATCGAGCGGCTGCTTCTGGGGCACCACGAGCGCTATTTTACGCTGCCGCTGCTGCTCGGCGCGCTAGTGAACGCGGCTCTCGCGGTATTTCTGTTTGCCTTTCTGGACCTCCTGCGCAAGCGCTAGGGAGCGCGGGCCGCGGGCGGTAACGAACGCGCCGCAAGTTGTCCCCGTCATGTTGCACCAGCTTAGGGCAAGTGATACTTTGGGCGGGACTTAAGATGCCGTCTCACTCGGAGCGGCTTTTCCTGGTTTTCCCCCGGCACAAGTCGCGGAACCGCCAGGCAATCGGCCCGCCGGGTCACGCCGCAGCGTGGAGTTCAGTTGACGCTCTTTTTTGAAAACGAGAAGCGACTGCCGCAGGGGCGAATCGCGGCGATCTCGTATGCCATCGTGGGGTTCACCGCACTCCTTCTCTTCGGCTTCTGGAATCTGCAGATCATTCGGACGGGCTACTACGCCACCAAGGCTGAGCAGAACCGCATCCGTACCATTCCCATCATCGCGCCGCGCGGCGAGATGCTGGATCGCGAGGGACGCACACTGGTGGATAACCACCCGTCTTTCAGCGTCCTACTGCTGCGCGAGGATCCCGCGCAAGTGGAAAAGTACTTGCCGCAAATCGCCGAGGGATTGGGCATGACGCTCGATGACATCAAGCAGCAACTTGAGGCGGCAAGATCGCTTCCGAGATTTCAGCCGATCGTCATCAAGCCCCAGGCCTCTCCAGGCGATATCGCGTTTATCGAATCTCACCTCACGGAAATTCCCGTGCTGGAAATGCTGATGGTGCACCGGCGTCGCTATCCGTCGGGCGATTTCCTCGCACACGTGAGCGGGTACGTCGGCGAAGTGAGCCCCGATGAAGTGGGCGCCAGCAATGGGCGGTACAAGCCGGGCGACATCGTCGGGAAAACGGGACTGGAGAAGCAATACAACGACACGCTGATGGGCACCGACGGAATGCGGCGGTCCATCGTCAACAGCATCGGGCAGGAAGTGGGCAAGCTCGATCAGCAGGATGCGATTCCCGGCAAACCGATCCGGCTGACGATTGACTACGATTTGCAAGAGGTGGCCGAGCAGGAGTTCGCGGACAAAGAAGGCGCGTTGGTGGCGCTCGACCCACGCACGGGAGAAGTCCTGGCGATGGTGAGCCGGCCCGCGTATAACCCCAACGATTTTGCGATCCGCATCTCGCGCGAGGAGTGGCAGAGGCTGAATAGCGATTCCGAAACGCCTCTGTTGAACCGCGCCATCCAAGCACAGCTTGCGCCAGGCTCGATTTTCAAGGTGGTGATGGCGACGGCGATGCTGGAGTCGAAAGCGCTTCCGGCAGGCTACACGGTGTTCTGTCCCGGCTACGCTACGTTCTACGGGAGCGTGCACCACTGCTGGCAACCAAAAGGGCACGGCACGGTCAACCTTCACGATGCCATCGTGAAATCGTGCGATGTTTTCTTCTACAACGTGGGAAAGGAACTCGGAATTGATCGCATCTCGAAGTACGCAACCGCGCTCGGGCTGGGCAAACTCACGGGGATCGATCTGCCGGGAGAAGAGCCGGGGCTAATCCCGTCGGAGCAGTGGGTGGAGCGCGTGTTTCACCACAAGTGGTACGCCGGCTCGACGATTTCGGTGGCCATCGGCCAGGGGGCCGTCGAAGTTACGCCGCTGCAAGTGGCGTATACCATCGGCGGGATCGCGATGGGCGGGATTTTCAAGCAGCCGCATCTCCTGATGACCACTCAGCCCGTGCCGGAAGTGGATTTCCCTCTCCATGAGGACACGGTCGAGCAGGTAACGCAAGGAATGTACGGCGTCATGAATGAGCAAGGCGGGACGGGCTACGCGCTGAGACTTCAAGACGTCGAGTTCTGCGGCAAGTCCGGGACGGCGCAACTGATGAGTTACGCGGCGGGCAGCCGGATCGGCGGGCGGGAAGCCAAACTCACGAACGGATGGTTTGTGGGGTACGCGCCCCGGCGCAATCCCGAGATCGTCGTCGCGGTGCTGGTCCAGGGCTCCACCGAGCACGGCGGCACCACAGCGGGCCCGATTGTGCGCGATGTCGTGAAAGCTTATTACGACAAGAAGAACAAGAAGTCGCAGCAACAGTATTCCTTGAACGATAATCAGCACATCATGGGGCAACAACCGGCTGGGAATGCCCCTCCGGCATTGGCCACGAACGGCGTGGCTCAGGCGCAAAGCGCCCAGGCACCCGCAGTCGCCAAGCCAAGCCAGCCTGTGACACCGCGGCCGGAATAAGCGGCCGGCGGACGAACCGCGACACGATGAAAGATTCGAAAGGTCTACGAGACTACGATTGGTGGCTGCTCGCGTTGGTCTTCACCATCTGCGGGATCGGCTTGCTGGAGATCTGGTCCGCGACGCACGCGAGCCACCTGGCCGGGATGCAGTGGAAGCAGGTTTGGTGGATCGTGTTCGGCGTGCTCGGAATGTTGATTCTCTCCCGCATCGACTATCACACCATCCTGGACCAAGCTCCGATTTATTACCTGATCGGCATCGCCATGTTGATTGCGGTGCTAGCAGTGGGGCACACGCGGTTCGGAGCGAAGCGCTGGCTGCCGATCTTGGGGGCCTTTTTGCAGGTGTCAGAGCTGGTAAAGTTGATTATAATTATCGTTCTGGCGCGGTACTTCAGTGAGCTGCGTTCAGAGCGGCTCGACCTGGTGGATTTGGCGAAGGCCGCGATCTTGGTTGGCGTTCCGCTCGGATTGATTCTTCTGCAGCCGGACTTGGGCACGGCGATGGTGCTCGTGCCTCTCACAGCGGTGGGAGCGTTTCTGGCGGGACTCCAGTGGAAGCATGCCGCCGCGCTTTTTCTGCTGGGAGCGATGCTCGTTCCGGTGGGCTGGCACGTCCTCAAGCCATACCAGCGGGAACGCGTGACAACCTTCCTGCGGCCGGAGGATAACCCGAAAGGATCGGGTTACCAGATCCTGCAGTCGAAGATTGCGGTTGGATCCGGCGGATTCTGGGGGAAAGGGCTCGGCAACGGAAGTCAAAATCAGGGCGGCTTCGTGCCGGTTCGTTACTCCGACTTTATTCTTGCGGCGCTGGCGGAGGAATTGGGATTCGCGGGCGTCGTGGTCACGTTGGTTTTGTACATGGCGTTGCTGTTGCGCTTGGTGCAGAATGCCCAACATGCCAAGGATCGCGCTGGAATGTTCCTGGTGATGGGCGTGACGTCGGTGATCGGTTTTCACGTGCTGGTGAATGCGGCCATGGTGATCGGGCTGATGCCGGTCACCGGAATTCCGCTGCCGCTGATGAGCTACGGCGGATCCGCTACGTTGTTTGTGTTTCTTGCATTGGGGCTGGTGATGAACGTGCGCCTACGGCGGTTCGTCAACTGAGGCCCCACGCTGTAAAACGGGCCGGGGAGCGAGAGAATTCATCCACGCCCGGAATTTTGAAGATTGAGAGATCTGAGAGGCATGCATCGCGCGATGAGTGAAGCAACTCCATGGCTTAGCTCGCCCCTGACCGCACCGCGACAAGCGGCGTGGCGCCCATTGGGACGGCAGGCCGGAATACCGCGGTGGCCTCCGAGGAGTATTCATGTCGAAGGAGCTGGTGATTTCCGCGGCGCAGCACGAAACGCGCGTCGCCATTTTGGAAGATGGACAACTTTGCGAGATTTACATTGAGCGGGAAAAGGAATTTGCGTTAGTCGGAAGTATCTACAAGGGCCGCGTCACACGCGTGCTGCCCGGCATGCAATCGGCCTTTGTGGACATCGGACTGGATAGCGACGCCTTCCTCTACGTCAGCGATTTCCTTGAAAATCTCGAGGAATACGACCACATCGCCGCGACGGTCGAGAACAAGGTCCAAAGGATGGAGCAAGAGGGCGGCGAAGTCTTCGCCGAGCCCACGGCTCCGGCGCAGCTTGCTTCCGTGAATGAAGTTGCACCCGCGCCGCAGTCCGATGCGCAACCTACGGAACAAAGAAATGCCCCGCCACCGCCGCCGAGTTCCGCGCCTCAGCGCGGGAATTTTCAGCCGCGGCAAAATTCCGGCGGCGACCGCCGTCCGGGCGGCTACGACAACCGGAGAGGCGGCCGCGGCGGCCGAGGACGCTGGGGACGCCGTGGGAGCGGCGGCAGGGGAGAGCGCGGGCGCGGTGGCGATCTGCCGCCGTCCAAGTACGCGCCTTCGCGGCCGTTCGGGCCGCGCCCGGGCTCGGCGCGGCCTTACCAACCTCCGCCTCCGGCGGATGACTACGTGCCCGTGATTCTTCCGGGCGAATCGCTGGCCAAATACAAAGATCGAACCCCCGCACCATCGGTTCCGCCAGTAGAAAGCGACGCAGCAACGCGCTTCGCGCCCGCCGAAACGCCTGCATCTCCGCAAACGCAGGAGGCGGAATACGGGCACGGCTTGCCGGATTCCCTCTACGCTCAGCCTGAACGCGCGGCCGAACAAACCGAATCGCCGCTATCGGCGGAGCCGGCCGCTCCGTCGCCCGCGGAAACTCCCGAGGAGTTGCGCGCGGACCACGCCTTCACTCCAACCTGGAGCGAAGTTGAAGAAGCGCGTGAGGCGAAGCCACAAGAACCATCGGCGGCCTCCGAGGAATCAGCGCAAGAATTCGAAACGTTCGAACGAGCCGAATCGCCCGAACCTCTAGGCGCGCCGGACCTCTCCGAGGACGAAGCGGCCGCTCTCGCCGAGCAATTGGCGGAAGCCAAGCACGAAGAAGCGCAGGCCGAGCGCGAGGCAGCCGCGAAAGCCGCCGCTCACGCGGAACAGGAAGAGCGCGAACAAGAGGAGGAAGCGTTAACGGACGAGGCCACGGGGGAAGCTACCGAAGAAACCGAAGAGGGAATCTATCCGGCCGATGAAGCTGCGATGGATGCTTTCATGCCTTCGGGCGCGGGCGAACAATTCACGCGGCCGGAGGAGCATGAGACTCCCGAGCCGGGGCCCGACCCCAGGAATTTCGAGCAGCCGTCCAGCGCGCGAATCAGCGAGCCTCCGCGGGCGCGGTTCCAGCGGCCTATGCGCCGCGGCGGACGCCCGCAGCGCGGAGGACGTCCGCAACGCCCGCACGATCACCGTCATCAACCGCCGCGGCGCCCGCAGCTCATCGGCGAAATGCTGAAGGCCGGCGAGGAAATCATCGTACAAATCGCCAAGGAACCTCTTGGCAAAAAGGGCGCGCGCATCACGAGCCACGTCGCGCTGCCAGGGCGTTTCCTCGTTTACATGCCCACGGTGGATCATATCGGCGTGTCGCGGCGCATCGGTTCGTCGGAAGAGCGTTCGCGGCTGCGCCGGCTGGTTTCCGAAGCAAAAGGCACGTACCCCGGCGGCTTCATCGTCCGCACAGCGGCCTCGGGCGCAACCGACGACGAAATCCGCAGCGATGTCGAGTTCCTCGGCCACACCTGGGACACGATTCGCTCCAATTCCGAGCAGCGGCGCGCGCCTTCCCTGCTGCATCGCGATCTCAATCTCGTCGAACGCATCCTGCGCGATTACCTCAGCCAGGATTACACCTCGATCTGGATCGACAACGAAGAGGAATACGGCAAGGTCGTGGACTTCGTGAGCCGCTTCCAGCCCAAACTGGTCGGCCGGGTGAAGCTCTACACGAAAGATGCGCCGATCTTTGAGGAAATGGGCATCCAGCAGGAACTGGACAAGGCGCTGCGTCCGAAGGTCTGGCTGAAATCGGGCGGGTACATCGTCATCAACCACACGGAAGCGCTCGTGGCCATCGACGTCAATACCGGGAAATACGTGGGCAAAGGCTCGACGCGCCTGGAAGACACGATCGTAAAGACCAACGTCGAAGCCACGAAGGAAATCGTGCGGCAAATCCGCCTGCGCGATTTGGGTGGAATCATCGTCGTGGACTTCATCGACATGGAAGAGCGGCGCAATCGCGACAAAGTGATGGCCGCGCTCGATCAGGCGCTGCAATCGGATCGCGCGCCCTCGAAAGTGCTTTCGTTCAACGAATTCGGGCTCATCGCCATCACGCGCAAGCGCACCAAGCAGGCGCTCGAGCGCGTCTTGTGTCAATCGTGCCCCTACTGCTCGGGATCGGGCATGGTGAAATCCGTGCCGACGATCTGCTACGAAATCCAGGCCGAAGCGCGCAAAATGTCCGCCGACCTCGACGCGGCCAGCCTCACCCTGCGCGTCAATTCCGAAATTGCCAAGGCGCTCAAGACGCGCGAATCGGGCCTCGTCGAAGAGCTCGAACGCTTCACGCGCAAGAGCGTCATCATCCAGGCCGACCCAACACTGCACTGGGAGCAGTACGACATCTACTGACGATCCGGCTGTAACAAGCTGGGGTCCGCCGAGATACCAGGCCTTGTGGGTACGTGGAAGCGTGGCCAAATCCCGGAAAGAGGTGAACAATGTCAGTCGTGAGTTGGGGTTTCTCTCGCCCTGAGACACTGGATCATGCAGACACCATTCTGTACGAGATCGAAATGCTTCGATTCACGAGGGATTGTCTGCTATCGCCACCGGCAACGAGCTCGCAGGACAAGAAAGACAAGTATGTCTACCTAGAGGGTTTCTTGTTGCACTATCGCAACTTGATTGAGTTCTTCGGAAAGCAGAAACCGGGCGAAGGCGACCTAAGCATCCATCACCCCGAGGCCGTCTGGCCGATTCGGCGACCCGGAGGTCCTGACCTGGAGTTTATGAGAGTGCCAGATTTGTGGGAGAAATACGACACTTACGACAACGTCGGCTCAATTTCCAAGTATCTCCATCATTGTACCGAGCAGAGAACGGAGGCAAAGAGCTGGAACGTCCAAGAAATGTTTGAGGAGCTACGCCCGGCGATTGAGAGGTTTGAGTCATTGCTGCCCGAATACACACTCTCGGGAAGCAAAGCGAACCGCCGCGAGATCCGCGCCGATCAGACGCTCGATGGTCATTCGACGTATTGATCCGGTCCAGCGCGACTGATTTTGCCTGATGAGCCCTCGTGAAGCTCAATCTGTGTGGAAGGGTTCTTCTTTCCACGGATCGCAGTACACTTCTCAGCGAATAGTCCGCGGGCACAACCGCGCCTACTTTCTTCAGTTCAGCCCCGCTCTGCGGGGCGGCATAATCTAGCCCAGGGCGGAAGCCCTGGGTGGGCACAGCGGATCAAGTCAAGCCCCGGAGGGGCGACACAAACTACCCAAATACATGCTTCGGGTGGAATTCCACTCCATGTTTCTTGAGAGGGGCCAGATACTCCTCTTCGAAACTG
>DASPOJ010000095.1:0-5231 GCA_035626055.1 Candidatus Methylomirabilota bacterium
GTCTTCCTCCAACGGTAGGTTGTGCACAGGAACAAGTCGTGCAGGACATCTTAACACGCATCAGCCGCGCCCTCGGTTGTTTGCATGGCGGAAGCGGCGTTTCTGCCCTGCCCTCCGCGCATGCTTCCCCGCGGAGAAACATCCGCGCGGCGCTGCCAAATTCGATAGAATCCGGCCCAACGCAGAGTTCCAGATCGGTGCAGCGAGGTGGCCAACCATGCGAAGGCACAGTTCACGGGTGCTGTCGGGGGTCCTGCTCGCGCTGGCCGCAAGCATGCTCGCTACGACCGCGCTGATTGGAATCCCAGTGCGCGGCCAAACTGCCGCGAAGCCCAAGCCGTCCGTGGTCGTGTTCTGGGAGGATGGATTCCCTGCCGCGGATACGGCTCAGCCCAGGCGGGAGCAATTGGCGGCGCTGCTGCCTGCGGCGGGGTTTACGCCAGTGGCACAGCTCGGCGAGGCCCTCAGCGCGAACGAGACGCGATTGCTGGTGCTGCCGTTCGGCTCCGCATTTCCAGAATCGGCGTGGCCTGATATTTTCCAATTCCTCGAGCGCGGCGGAAACCTTCTTGTCATCGGAGGACGTCCATTCACGCGCGCCGCCTACCAGGACAACAATGTCTGGCATCTCCGCGCACCTGATCAAGCGTTCGCGCGCACCCTTTTTCTAAACTACTATGCCGAGACTCCCGGTTCAGACGGCTTGCACTATATGCCCAACGCACAATTTCAATTCTTGAACCTGCCCGCCTTTGCGTGGAAACGCGCATGGAGCCTCACCGCCCGATTGTCCGAAGAAGGTCTCTATCCCCGGCAAGGCACGGCGGGGACGCTCGACACGCGGTTTGACACGTTGGCTTGGGGCACATCTGAATCGGGACATCGGCTCGCGGCGCCGCTCGTCGAACTCGATCACATCGCGAATCAATTCGCCGGCGGACGCTGGATTCTCTTGAACGCAGAACTCGCTCCCGGTTTTTGGACCGGAGCTGACTCGCGACAACTAATTACGCTGCTCGTTCAACGCGCTGTAGACGGGGCGGAAGATTTCACCGTGCAGCCATCGTGGCCGTTATTCTTGCCGGGCGAGCCGCTGACGTTGGCCATCCATTGGCTACGGTTCACGGGTTCACCTGCGCCGGTGCGTGTGGAATTGAACGTCGCTCCCGAGGAAGGCGCTGCCAGCACGACAAACTTCGATATCGCGCCCGGCGCATTCCCCTTCGCGACACAGATCTCGTTGCCGCCGTCCAGCGGACGCGGATTGCACTGCGTCACCGCGAAACTCTACGAGGGCGCGATGTTGCGCGCGATTTACCGCACGGGCTTCTGGCTGCGCGATGAAGCGTACCTCAACAGCGGGCCGCGGCTCGGCGTCTCCGGCGACCATTTCACGCTGGACGACAAACCCCTGCTCGTCGCAGGCACAACCTACATGGCGAGCGACGTCCAGCGGGAATTCTTCATGCGGCCGAATCCGTGGCTCTGGGACCAGGACATGGCCGAAATTCAGGCCGCCGGATTGAATACTATCCGCACGGGTTGGTGGACCGCCTGGGACCAGGTGACGAAGCAAAGCGGAGTCGTGCGCGAAGACATGTTGCGCGCGCTCGAAGCCTACCTGATGTGCGCGAGACACCACGGACTGGCCGTGCAATTCACATTTTTTGCGTTCAGCCCCGACGTGCTGGGCGGCGAAAACCCGTATCTCGATCCAGAAGCCGTGCGCCGCCAGAAGCAATTGATCCTGGCATTCGTCGAGCGTTTTCGCGGCGTGCCGTTTCTTGCGTGGGATTTGATCAACGAGCCGAGCTTCTCGAATCCTAATCGGCTGTGGTACACGCGGCCGAACGGGGATCACTTTGAATTGAAGGCGTGGAACGACTGGTTGAATGCGCACTACGCCAATCGCGGCGCACTCGCCGAAGCTTGGCGAACCGTGCCCGTTCCAGACGACCAGCCCTTGCCCCTTCCCACCGAGCCGGAATTTTCCGCGCGCGCCGCTTACGAAGACTGGCCGGCGAGCAATTCTCTGCGCGCAATGGATTACCAACGCTTCGCGCAGGACGCCTATCGCGGCTGGGTCGCACAATTGCGCGACGCCATTCGCGCCACCGGCAGCCGGCAACTCGTCACAGCCGGCCAGGACGAGGGCGGCGGCACCGACCGGCCGTCTCCCGAATACTTCGGCGACGTGATTGATTTCACGACCACGCACACGTGGTGGATGAGCGACACCGTTCTGTGGGACTCGCTTGTGGCGACGCTGCCCGGAGAGCCGATGCTCGTGCAGGAAACGGGCGTCGCGCAGGAATTGACGCTCAGCGGCGAGGACCGTCGCGGCCCGGGCGCCGACGCCGCCCTGATCGAACGCAAGCTCGCCATCGCGGCCGGCACGGGCGCCGGCGCAATCGAATGGCTCTGGAACGTCAATTCGCAAATGCCCGACGATCGCGAAGCCACCATCGGTGCGCTTCGCGTGGACGGCACGGAGAAGGCCGAAGCCGAGATCTTGCGCCGCTTTGGGAAGTTCGCGGCAGTCGCGGGTCCGCATCTTGCCGGGGCCGTTGCGCCCGAGGTCACCATCCTTGCTGCCAAGACTGCGCAATATTCGCCACTCGAGAACCTGGCGCTCGAAGCGCAGCAGAAGGCGGTGCGCGCCATTCACTACGGCTGCGGTGTCGCGGCCAATGTCCTGCCCGAAAACCAAATTGCGCGCCTCGGGCAGCCGAAACTTGTCATCGTGCCTTCGTCACACGCACTTGGCGATGACACGTGGAACGCCTTGCTCGCTTACGCCGCCAGTGGCGGTACGCTTCTGCTAACGGGATCGTTCGAGCGCGACGCCCACTGGAACGCGACGAATCGCCTGGCGGCGCTCGGCTCACCAGCCGCTCCGGTGCCGCTCCTGCTGCGGACGGCCTCGCAACAGTTAGGAGGCAACACGGTCACACTCAGCTTTGGCTTCGATAAACAAGAAGAGGCGGAAGCCCTGCACTTTGCCAACGGCGCAACGTTTCAAACGTTTCGGCACGGAAAAGGACGCATCTTCGTCGCCGCCGAGCCGGTCGAATTGGCTGACGGGCTTTCTCCCACTGTTGAACTCTATGCTTGGGCTCTCGCGCAGGCGGGCATCAAGCCGCTATTCGAAGGAGCGATTCCTCCAGGCCTGCTGATTCGCCCTGTCGTCCTTGCGGACAGCGTGCTTTACCTAATTGTTTCGGAGTCCGCGGATGACGCCCCGCTCGATCTGCACGACCGCACAACCAAAGCGGCGATTCATTTGACGTTGCCCGCCGGCAGGGCCCTCCTTCTGCTCTTCAGCAAGAACAGCGGACAATTACTAGCAAACTTCGGCGAATAGGCGAGACAGCTCTTGAAAGACGTCTCGAATCTGCCGACAAGAGAAAGGAATCAACGAGTAATTCCTCTTACGGAAGCACCACGATGTGATTCCCGCTGCCGGGCTTAATGGATTCGCTCAGCTCGCCCAGAAACTCCAATCCTCGCGAGGCGATCGCGGGCAGCAGACAATGAACCCGCTCCTGAAGTTGGCCATCCGGATAAAGAGCCGTGGAGAGCTCCTTCTCGTGGGTGTCGAGCAACCCGGCGCGAAACGCGCTGGCCCTGCCGGCCTTTTGCTCGAGCGCCTGGAATTGATGCAACATTTTGCCTTCCGCGTGTTCGAGCGCGCCGAGCAGCGTCTTGTCCAACTTCTCCAGCGGGCCTCGTAATCCTTGGAGCGCTTCTCGAATCGCCTGTTCGCCCGCGGCGAACTGTTCCACAAGCGCTTTGGGCAACGCTTCGCGCTCCATCAACTCGCGAAGCTTTGCGCTTCCGCCGAGCACGTCCGCAACGGACAGTTTGTACTTGTCCAACAATCTCGCCGCATGTGGACCGACAATCGTCACGCTGGCGCGCGGCACAATCGCCGGCATCCTGCCCAGCAAATGCTTGTGGACCACTGAGACTTGCGCGAAGTAAGCCGTCTCTGCGGGCCCGGCGATGTACGCGACTGTGGGCAGCAGAGTGTCTTGCACGACTGGCCTCAGAAGGACGTTGCCCGAAAACTCGATGGGCACCTTTTCAATCGCCCGGCGAATTTCCTCGCCGCCGAATTCGTGCTCGCCAACGCTGAACTTCGCTCCCACAGAGCGTACGGGCAAGCGTTGCCCATGCAGCGTCCAGAACAGAAGCGTTCCCTGCTCGCCGACTTTGACTTGCGCATGAAATGCGTGCTCCACAAGCGCGGCTGCGCGATTGCGGAGTTCCTCCGAGAGCGCCGCATGTTCGTCGAGCGCGCGGAGAAAAACCGGCGTGGCCAGCCGGTGCAGCTCCGGATCCAACGGGTCCAGCAGGATCAGCCCCATGCGGCCGAGCAGCCGCGCGATCAGACGGCCCAACGCCGAGGCGAAGGACTGCTCCGGCGTGTAACTCGCGCGCAGCGCGTCGCCGACGAACTCCGCGGCCGGCCCCTGCAATTTCCCTGCAGCGCGGCTCACCAATTCCACAACCCCATTGCCGAGCCGGACCGCGCCGACGCTGCCCCTCTTCGCTTCCGCGCTCCGCAACTCCAACCGCTCAAGGCCGTCGCCGGAAGGCCAGAAACAGTGATTCACCTCGGCGAGATCGTGATCTTCCCCCGCCAGCCAGAAGATCGGGACCGCGGGCGTCCCCGCCGCTGTCAACTCTTCCGCGAGCCGAATCGCCGTCAGCGCTTTGTAAAATGTGTAGGCAGGCCCGGAAAAAAGGCTGAGCTGGTGCCCGGTTACAACCGCGACCGCACCGGCCCCCAGGCGATCGAGATTGTGAGCCACGGCTCGTCCGGAGCCGAACAGATCGTTCTGCACTCGCAGCCGCTCCACAACCATCGCTCGCGTCGCCGCTGGATAACGCACTTCTTTCGCTGCCTGCGCAACGCCGGCCAGGGAAGGCGAATGGGAATAGAACTCCGAAACGCTGCGAAAATCTTCCAGAAATGCGCGGTAGAGCGATGTGGTGTGCGGCAACTCCGCCGCTGGGATGTACTGAAACTCCATCGGAGCCATCATGATACAATCCCCGCGAATTCCGGGCAATCGCGGCCGATCATTGGAATTGGAAGGGTTCATCGTATCCCCCTTGCTGGGTTGTTGTGCATGAGTCCTAAGAGGTTGGGAGAGTTGGCGGCCCGGCTGGGGGGGAGAGCCGGGCCGCGCGCGGCGCGTAGAATCCGCGCATGGCCGCCGTCC
>DASPOJ010000096.1:0-3776 GCA_035626055.1 Candidatus Methylomirabilota bacterium
CGCGGGACGCATGGTCAGCGTCAATAAAGGCGAATGGGACCGTTCGCGCGGCGCGGAAGCCAATCACGAATTCAATCGCGCCTGGCTCGCCGCCTGCCAGCGCGTCCTCAAGCCGGACGGCGCCATCTGGGTTAGCGGCACCAGCCACGTCATTCATTCCGTCGGCTTCGCCCTGCAGCAACTCGAATTCAAGCTGCTCAACGACATCACCTGGGTCAAACCCAATCCGCCGCCGAATCTTTCCTGCCGCTATTTCACCCACGCGACGGAGACCCTCATCTGGGCCGCAAAAAGCAAGCGCAGCCGACACAAGTTCAATTACGCCCTGATGCGCCGCCACGCCGGCAACAAGCAGATGAAAAGCGTGTGGGAGATTAGGCCCCCGGAACCATGGGAGAAGCGCTTCGGCAAGCATCCGGCGCAAAAGCCCGTCGCCCTGCTCGAACGCATCCTCCTCGCCTCCTCCAACGAAGGCGACCTCATCCTCGATCCCTTCCTCGGCAGCGGTACGACCCTCCTCACTGCATTTCGACTCCGCCGTCACGCCCTCGGCTGCGAGCTTTCCCTGGAATCGGTCAGCCTCATCGTCCGCCGCATCCTTCCCGAATTGGTACAGGTCGAAGTTTCTGTTTCCTGCAGTCACTTTTCGCTTGATCTCTTTCCCGGTCCTATGGATCGATCCTTGCAGCGCGTGAATCGCGCGAGAAGGCATTCACCTTTGGCGCGTCTAGTCCAGCAGGAGCGGAAGTTCTACTTCGTAGGAGCCAATCAGAGGGAAGTGATCTATTCAGTCGAAGCAAAGACGCTGGAAGAAGCCTGGCAGAATTTCCGCAACAGCCCTAAGTCGGTAGCCGAAATCCTGGTCGTCATCAAGACCGAGACGGAGATTTATCTTGCCCAGTAAAAATGATCTAATGCCAGCGTGCAAATTGATCTGCCCAAGGAAGGCCTCAGCGAATATAAGAGCCGGTCGCAAATGGCCCGCGTCGCCTCGGAAACCTGGGGCCTGAGGAATTTGTACTGTCCCAATTGCGCGTCCCCGCGACTCGACTCTGTCCCGCCGAATACCCCCGTAATCGACTACAAGTGCCCGGACTGCGGCTCGCCTTATCAGTTGAAAGCCCAATCCCGCGAGTTTTCCGCGCGCATCGTCGATGCTGCTTACAGTGTGATGGTCCGCCAAATCAGAGAGAGCAGCGCCCCGAACCTCTTCGCGATGCATTACGACTTTGACCGCTGGAAAGTCGTCCACCTAATCCTTATTCCCCATTTTGGATTTCCTTTGTCAGCCATTGAAAAGAGGCCTCCTCTTGGCCCGCGCGCAAGACGCGCGGGCTGGGTCGGCTGCAACATTCTCTTGAGTGCGATTCCTGCGGACGCAAGAATTACGGTAATTGCTGGCGGGACGCCCGTTTCTCCCCGCGAAGTTAGAAGGCGGTACGAGCGCGTTCGCCCGCTGAAGAATCTGAAATCCGAAGCACGCGGCTGGACTCTCGATGTTCTGAACACCGTCCGCGGCCTTGGCAGAGAAGAATTCGCCCTCGCCGAGGTCTACGCGCTCGAAAACAAACTAGCCCGCTTGCATCCCAACAACCGCCATGTGCGCGACAAAATTCGCCAGCAACTCCAAATCCTCAGAGACCTCGGCCTGCTCGAATTCCTCGGCGGCGGCGACTACCGCCTCCGCTGAAGCCATGGGTTTTCCGCCGGGTGCCGCGGCCTTGTACCGCGCGCAAGGGTGCGGGTTTTTCCTCGCTTCTGAATCGGCCAACCTCCATCGCCCATCCCTTTCGAACCTGCCCGCCGGGTGGAGGGCGCGGCTATATCCCTTCTGGTGAACTTCTTCTCTTGACATTAGGGCGCACACCGGTGATATCACACTGGGCCTAAGCAGCAGTCTCAACTCCACCCGAGGGTGCCGCAGCCCTTCGCGGTTTTGGCGAAGGGTGCGAGGGACTCAAACGAAGATGAAAAAACGGTTGGAACGCCGTTATGGCCTCGGCCACCTGCATTTCATCACCTTCAGTTGTTACCGCCGATTGCCCTTGCTAGGCGCCGAGCGGGCCCGAGACGAGTTTCTACGGATTTTGAACGAGATCCGCGATCGCTACGGTTTCGCGCTGCTTGGATACGTTGTCATGCCCGAGCACGTGCATCTGCTCATCAGCGAGCCGAGTGTAGGTAACCCGAGCGTGGTGATGCGGCTGTTGAAGCAGCGGGTCTCGCGAGCGCTGCGAGGAAAACGGAGTAAGCGAGTTCGCGCTACACAGTTGACGTTCTGGGACGACCCGCCGGAGAATCTGCCACCACGGTTTTGGCAGCGAAGGTTTTACGATTTCAATGTGTGGAGCTTTCGGAAGAAGAACGAGAAATTGAACTACATGCACTTCAATCCGGTGAAACGAGGATTAGTCAAGCATCCGAAGCAGTGGGGGTGGAGCAGCTACCGATTCTACTCGATGGGGGAGCCGGGCTTATGCCTTCCTGACATGAAGTGGGAGCCCAGGATTGCAAGACCAACAGAGAGGAGAAAGATAGTTTCGCGCCGCACCGTGAAAGAAGAAACCGCGCACCCTTCACGACAACCGTGAAGGGATGCGGCGCCCGCTTAAATGGCAGATGTCTCGCAAGTGTGTCAGGGTGCGTTGCGCAAGAGTCGTGCTTCGACTTGGCGCCAGCACGGAAGGATCAGAAGATGGGATGCGCCACCCGCCGGATTGATGCACTGCCGGTGCCGAGCGGGAAGCACTACGATTGCGGTTGCAAAATCTGGGGCCGTGGGAGGAGGGTCGGAGCAGTGTCCGAAACACGATTACGCGGCAGCAACCGGGGCTAGCCAGAGGGGCAAAAACGAGCCGTGGGAGCTCCGCTGATCCCGCTCGGGTTTGATCTGGTGGGAAATCCGTTCTGTCCAAGGCAGGAGGGGCATATGATGCGCGAGACAGAGGTGCAAATCGGTGCAAACTGTCCGCTGATCTTCAGCTAAGCACATATAATGCCTTCTAACTATGGAGGTCATCATAAACAATATGAATCTGTCCATTTTCTACGATGTTTCAATTGGCCTTCTAACGGTGCTCGGGGCCGGATTGGCGGGCCACCTGGCAGCTAAGAAGTGGTGGCATAGGTGGTTCTTTTGGGGATCGGGGCTGGTTATTGTGGTGCTGATTTATTTTCACGCGCGGTCACATAAAGAGCCACCAACAGCGGGAGAGATTGCAGACGCTGTAAGACAAAAATTAGGGCAACAACAAGATGTTCCGGCCAGTTCGCCGCCACCCTCACTGGAAAAAACAAAGCCAAAATCCAAATCTCCACCAAAGCCCCAAGAATCGAAGGCTAACAACGGTCCCGCCATTGACAATCAAACACCAATACATGCACATTTGACGGTTACGCAATCGTATAGGATTTCGAGTCGGCCAGATGCTCCCGTGGAAGCGGAAGTTGTCATTCAGACGGACCAGACTTATCCATCGCTGAAACTTGTATTGCAATGTGACAAACCATTGGTTGATGCCCAAATGACGTTGGGTGGAACAGAAGGTGTGGTCCAGATGGCCGTTAGTCGTGGTTTAGTACAGGGACATCCAAATGTAGTTCTATATTCGTATGGGTTGTCAACGCCTCCATTTGGTTGGAATTGGAAGGGTTCATCGTATCCCCCTTGCTGGGTTGTTGTGCATGAGTCCTAAGAGGTTGGGAGAGTTGGCGGCCCGGCTGGGGGGGAGAGCCGGGCCGCGCGCGGCGCGTAGAATCCGCGCATGGCCGCCGTC
>DASPOJ010000097.1:0-14400 GCA_035626055.1 Candidatus Methylomirabilota bacterium
CACAACTCGTACGCGAAATTTGGCGCGGCCGCGAGTGTTCCCTGGTGGCGGTGAAAGGCCCACAGCCACCTCTCCGGTCTGGTCAGGAAGTCGAGCGGAGGCATGATGACAGTCGGAATCCCGATGCAAAGAGGCGACAGCCACGCGCCGATCAGCCCCATATCGTGATAGAGCGGTAGCCAACTTACACAAACGTCGCCCGGCCCAACTTCGAGGGCCTCCACCATCCCGCGAATGTTCGCCAGCAGATTCGCCTGGGTCAGCGTCACGCCCTTGGGGTCGCCAGTGGAGCCTGAGGTGTATTGCAACAGCGCGATGTCCTCGGAATGGCCCAACCCCGGGAGCGGAACTTCGATCGAGCGCCCTTTGAGCAGATGCGTCGCGGTCACGACGCCATCGAGCGAAGGCACGCGCGGACAGAGCAGGCGCGCGACGCTTTCCGCTTCGCGAAATGTGACCAGGAGTTTAGCCTCCGCATTGGACAGGATGGCGGCCTGCCGCTCGGCGTACTCTTCGATTTGATCAGCGCGGTAAGGCGGGTAAATGGGGGCCGGCGTCGCGCCGGCGAACAGAATCCCGGCGAACACGTGGAAGAAATCCGGCGAGGTAGGCAACATCAAAGCGACGACATCGCCGGGAGAGATGCCGCGATGGGCAAGTTCCAGCGCCACGCGCCGTGCGCCCTCGTACAACTCTCCGAAGGATTGAGACCGGCTTGCAGCGTCGCTCCAAAAGATCAAATGCGGCTGGGATGGGGTTGCGTGCGCGCGAAAATCCAGCGCCTCTTGCAACGTCTCGAACTCAGGGAAAGATCCCGCGAGCGGCAAACCTTCTGGCCCGTGAAGATCGTGCGCAGCGACGCTGTCTGTTGCGAGCGGGGTTGCGATTCCGCCGCCGGCGACCGCGGCAACCAGATCCGCCACCGTATCCGCATGAGCCATGACTTCGTCGGCGAGACGCACGCCGAAGGTCCGCTCCAGGCGCACCAGTAATTCGACGCGCTCCAGACTCCCGAGGCCAAGGTCCCGTTCGAGGTGCGAGGAACTCCGAGCCGCTTGTTTCGCGCGCATGTTTCCCAATTCGTCCAGGAGAACACGCACAACTTCGAGGACTTGATCACACAAGGCGCTGCGGCCGAGTTGTGGAGAGGACCAGGTCATGAGAGATCTCTGGTCTGCAAACACGCGGGGATGCGCCGAGATTCGAGCCTGAGGCTAGCATGGGCTCTTCCGTCATTCAATCGCGGCAGCGGGCGCTCGGGGGTGGCAAGGAGTGGCGCTCTAGCGAGGGGACGATCCCGGTAGCCCGCGGGCGGCGGACTACCGGGACGGCGAGCGACCCAATCGCCGCGAGCAGGCCCTCGCGGCGAGCGAGATCTTGCAAAGCGAACTAGTGAGGCCGATGCATGGGCCTGTACGTGCCTAGCGAGCGCGGGCGCAGCCGAAGCCGCGGCCCGAGCGGCGGAGGCACGTTATGCAGCGGGGAGCCGCAGTTGCTGCAATGTTCCGGGCCGCCAGCACCGGCGCGGAGCCAGTGGCCGCGCCCCGGACATTCCGGATTGATGCATTGGACCGTCCAGCCGGGAAGATATTGCACGCTACCCCCAAGACGATTCCGCACGAGCAGACGGAGGCGGAAAAGTCGTGCGGATTGTCGGGCTGCGTGCTTGTGGTGTCAAGTAGAAAGCTACTATTTGTTGTGGCCGTGTTCCACAAGGGAGTATCCCGCGCATCCGGAAACTTCGGAATCCAGAGACACCTGTCCTCTGGAAGGACGGGGAATTGAACAAAAAGCGGAAAGGGAAGTCTTAAGCGTGAGCGGACATGGCAGCCGCGCGGCGAGAGCGGCGCTTCGGCCGCGCGGACTTGGCTGGAGCCTCGCCCACAAGCTCGGCAGTCATGATGCTGGTGACAAATTTCTTCACGCCGTACGCGTCGAAATCGATGGTGGTGCGGTCGGAATCGGATTCGGTAACGACGCCGAGGCCGTAGATTCCATGCTTGATGTATTGCCCTGCGGGGAGAACTTGCACAGATACCTCCTTCGAAGAAGATCCGAAATCCTGGAGGGCGTGATTCGGGAAGGCGAGTCCGATCGCGTTCTCCGGACCGGACTCGCCCAATGCTTGGCTAGAGGCTGGTGACGTTCTCGGCCTGCAAGCCCTTCGGGCCCTTCCGAACCTCGAACTCGACTGCTTGGCCTTCGTTGAGGCTCTTGTAGCCGTCCATTTGGATTGCGGAAAAATGGACGAAGACATCCTCACCGGATTGGCGCTGGATGAACCCGTATCCCTTGCTGGCGTTGAACCACTTCACTGTTCCTTGCTCTTTCACTTCTGTTCCTCTACTTTCATTATGAAGCTATTTGGTGCCTCTCGTACCGGAACGGCCCTCCAACAACTGGGACGCGTTGACCGCCTCTAGCCCGTCTAAAACGAAGAGGCTGCCGGGTAGGTCTACCCGCAGCCTCGCCCAACGAGTTAAAAGAAATCACAAGAGCAACAAACGCAAGAGCATAATACCACGGACGCAGGCTTCTGTCCACCCCCAAGGGGCAGACCCTGAAGGCTTCGGCGTAGCCTATCTCACAGAATATAAAAGCCTTAGTAGTGAAACGAGAGAGGAAGGGGCACGTCCGCCGCAGCGGGGCAGGCGTGCTAGGAGCTTCACTTTTTCGCACTCCCAGCTCCCAACCGTGGGAAACTACCGCACGGTACGCCATGCCTAGGAAATCCCTTGCTGAGTATGTCGCAGAGTTCTCATTGCGCGGGCGGCAGCCCGCCTATAGCGAGCCCTGGGGCTACAGGCGCAGCCTATGGACCTATTCCCGGCTGGCGGAAACATCGAGTCAGTTTGCTCGGGAATTGGAGGCGTCGGGAGTGGGTGCCGGGGATCGGGTGCTGATTTGGGGGCCGAACTCGGCTGAGTGGGTTGCGGCCTTTTCCGGCTGTCTATTACGTGGGGCTGTGGCTGTTCCCATAGATTACGGTGCCGCGCCTGAGTTCGCCGGAAAGGTCGTGACACAGGTCCAAGCCAAATTCGCGGCACTCTCAAGAGATCGCGCATTACCAGGCCGCGCGCTGCCCACAATCATTCTTGAGAACCTGAGCGAGAGCGTCGGGCGGCATGCCTCTGGGCCATACGCGTCACCGCCGCTGGACCGGGAATCCATCGCCGAAATCCTTTTCACTTCGGGCACAACCTCGGACCCCAAAGGCGTCGTAATCTCGCATGGAAACATCCTGGCCAATCTGGAGCCGCTCGAAGCGCAGATCCGTCCCTACTTGAAATACGAATGGCCCTTTCATCCAATCCGGTTTCTCAACGCCGTGCCCCTGAGCCATGTTTTCGGGCAATTCATGGGCCTGTTCCTGCCGCCGCTGCTGGCCGGAGTCGTGGTCTTTGGGGAGTCTCTCAATCCCGCGGAAGTGCTTCGCCTGATTCGCAGCGAGCGAGTCTCTGTCCTGGTGACCGTGCCGAGATTGCTCGAGGCGCTGCAAAGCAAGCTCGAACGCGATATCGAGGACGCAGGCGAAACGGAAAAATTCCGATGCGCCTATACCACGGCTGAACACGTACCCTTTGTGCGACGGATGTGGCGCTTCCGGAAGATTCATCGCCGGTTCGGTTGGAAGTTTTGGGCCGTGATTTCGGGCGGAGCAGCGCTGCGTCCGGAGACAGAGGAGTTCTGGATGCGCCTTGGATTTGCCGTCGTCC
Source organism: Candidatus Methylomirabilota bacterium (assembly GCA_035626055.1). Classification (GTDB taxonomy): domain Bacteria; phylum Acidobacteriota; class Terriglobia; order Acidiferrales; family UBA7541; genus DASPOJ01. The sequence goes on from DASPOJ010000097.1 coordinate 3,717, forward strand.
AGGGGTATGGCCTCACCGAAACAACTTCGCTGGTGAGCGTCAACCACCCGTTCCACATCGGGAGCGGCTCCATCGGGAAAGTGCTAAACGGCCGCGAGGTCCGGTTGAGCGAAGACGGCGAAATCCTCGTGCGAGGCGCAAACGTTGCCGCCGCGTACTGGGATTCAGCGGGGCAGCGTCCTTTGGTCGAGGGGAAGGAAAACTGGTATCGCACGGGAGATGTTGGAGAGCTGGATGCCGAGGGCAATCTTTATTTTCGCGGCAGGAAGAAAGACGTCATCGTCACGCCGGCGGGAATGAACGTATACCCCGGAGATCTTGAGGCGGCCTTACGGCACCAGCCGGAGGTGCGGGATTGTCTCGTGTTTGGGTTGGAAGAAGCCGGAAATGAGGAGCCGTGCGCAGTATTGCTGCTCGCTGATCCCAACGCCAAAGTTTCGGACGTCCTCGTTCGCGCCAATCAGTCGCTCGCGGAGTATCAACGAATCCGGCGGTGGTGGGCCTGGCCCGATGCGGATTTCCCGCGTACCGCAACCGGTAAGCCCCGGGAGGGAATCATCCGCGAGGCCTTCTCTGCCGCGCTCACCACCGGAGCGACGCCAACGCCGGGCGCGAGCACCGGCGATAGGCTCGGGGAACTTATCCGCAAAGTGCATAGCGGGACGGGCGCTGTTTCCCAAACTGCAGATCTCGAGACGGAAGCCGGCTTGAGCTCCTTGGATCGTGTCGAGTTGCTCGGTGCCATCGAAGACCGCTTCCAAGTGGACCTCGATGAGACGCGCTTCACGGCGGCCCGCACAGTTGCGGAAATCGAGCAACTGCTCGGCAAGGCCGATCGCAGGGCGCGCGAGTTTGAATTTCCGCTCTGGCCTCGGCGCTGGCCGATTACTTGGGTTCGCGCCGCAATCTATTACCTGCTTACATTTCCAGCGACGCACCTCATGGCGCATCCGCGCGTCTTTGGGCGCGAGAAGCTGAAAGGCGTGCGCGGCCCGGTGCTGGTCGTTTCAAATCACCAGCTATATAACGATATCGGGTGGCTCCTCGCGGCTCTGCCCCCCAGGTTACGGTATCGGCTGGCCGTCGCCATGGGCGGCGAATACTTGGTGAGGATGCGGTGCCCGCCGGGAGAATGGTTTTTCGTGAAGCGGTGGGTGTATCGCGCCAGTTATTTCCTGACAGTCGCGCTGTTCAACGTATTTCCGTTGCCGAGGCAATCCGGATTCCGCGAAAGCTCCCGCTTCGCAGGCAAGCTCGTGGATCGCGGCTACAGCATCGTCATCTTTCCCGAAGGCGAGATCACGCCCGACGGCACCATTCACAGTTTCTACGCGGGCGTGGGGCTTCTCGTAAACAAGTTGCGTCTGCCCGTCCTGCCGATGCGAATTGAGGGCGCGTATGAAATTCGAAAAGCGGGAACGCGATTCAATCGGCCAGGCTGCGTTCGCGTGTACATCGGAGAGCCCGTGGAGTTTCCTGCGGCGTCGGATCCACAACAGCTTGCCCAATTGCTTGAAGATCGCGTCAAGGCCCTTGGCCCGCAAAAATAATGCTACGGCGATGCTCTTTGACACGCCAAGGGGCATTTGCCAAGATTTGTGATTGAGCGAGGCAACGGAAGAGTTTGGGAAAATCAAGGAGCTGGCATGATTCGCAATGCAAGGACTCTCGTACTGTGCGCGGGACTGTCCCTGATTTGCCCGGCAGGCGCGCCGCCTGTCCGAGGGGCGCAAACCTCGCCGCCGCACGCCGCCCCGCAAGTGCTCCCAACCGGAATGAGCCTTACGCCAAGGGCCGCCGCGGGCGCGCGATTCGAATTGCTTCGTCCCGGCTTCGCGGATCATCCTGAATTCGCGGCGAGCGACGCCGTCACGACCGCGCTCAGCCCCGACGGCAAGACACTCTTGATTCTGACCAGCGGCTACAACCGTGTGTACGACGAGACAGGGGAAGTCATCGACGCTGAGTCAGGCGACTACGTGTTCGTTTATGACGTGTCGGGGGCCGTTCCCAAGAAAGTCCAGACGCTCACGGTAAAGATGGCGTTCGACGGCTTGGCGTGGAATCCGTCGGGCGATGCATTTTATGTCTCCGGAGGAGAAGATGATTGCGTTCACATCTTTGAGCGGTCCGGGGATCACTGGAAGGAGTCAGGCAGCCCGATTCCGCTGGGACACACTTCCGGCCTGGGTCTCGGCCAGAAGCCAGTTGTAGCAGGCCTCGCGGTTACGCCCTCCGGGCGCACACTTGTCGCCGCAAACTATGAGAACGACTCCATTAGTGTGGTGGACCTGAGAGCGCGACGCAAAGTTGCCGAACTCGATTTGCGGCCGGGCAAGAGCGACCCTGCAAAATCCGGCGTTCCGGGGGGCGAATATCCTTACTGGGTGGCGCTCTCGGGCGAAGATACTGCCTACGTGTCCAGCCTTCGGGACCGCGAAATCGATGTCGTTGCTCTTGGCGATTCGCCACGCGTCGCATCACGAATTGCGGTGCGCGGTTCGCCGAACAGGATTCTGTTGAATCGTGACGGAAGCCGGCTCTACGTCGCGCTAGACAATAGCGACTCGGTCGCGGTCATTGATACACAATCGGAAGCAGTGGCGTTGCAGTTCGGCGTCACCTCACCCGCTGCCATTTTTGCCAACACCTCTAACTTCAGAGGAAGTAACCCAAACAGCCTCGCGCTTTCGCCGGATGAACGGACGCTCTACGTCACTGACGGAGGGACGAATGCGGTCGCCGTCATTCAGCTGGACGGTGCGAAAGGTGAAGTGAAGGGACTCATCCCAACCGGTTGGTATCCCAATTCCGTCAGTTTGAGCAACTCGGGCTCGCGGCTCTATATCGTGAACGGCAAGAGCGCCGCTGGGCCAAACCAGAAAGGCTGCCGCACGTCCACCGCCACGAACGGGCCGGCTGCGGACGCGTGCCGCGCGACGAATCAATACATTCTGCAACTCACGCGAGCGGGATTATTAACAGTCCCGGTGCCGGGGCGGCAGGAGCTTGCCCGATTGACCGGCGTCGTCGCGCAGAACGATCACTTCCATGTCGCTTCTTTGAAACAAAGCACGATCGCGAGCGACTTCCTGCACAGCCGGGTTCACCACGTCATTTACATCATCAAGGAGAATCGCAGCTACGATCAGGTGCTGGGCGATCTAGGACGCGGCAACGGCGATCCAAAATTGACGCTGCTCCCTGAGCCGCTGACACCGAATCATCACCGGATCGCGCGCACGTTCGTCACTCTCGACAATTTCTATGCGAGCGGCGAAGTCAGCGGGAATGGCTGGAATTGGAGCACGGCCGCGCGGGTCACGGATGCATTGGAGAAGACCCTGCCGGCCAACTACGCCGAGCATGGCCCCGCCTACGACTACGAAGGCGCCAACCGCGGGATCAACCCCGCCTATCCCACCACGGCCGAGCGGCGCTCCGCGAATCCGCGAACCTCGGACGATCCCGACTTGCTCCCCGGCACTGCCGACGCATTTGCTCCGGACGATGCGGAGGGCGACGCGGGCGCCGGCTATCTCTGGGACGATGCGATGCGCGCCGGGCTTTCGCTACGCAATTACGGTTTCTTCGTGGACACGGATCGGTACGACAAAGATAAAGATGAGGCTGGATACCTTCCCCCGGAACACGACCCGCACGCCCTCGGTCAAGTCGTGGCGTTTCCCACGAAGCCTGAACTGGTGGCCGTGACCGATCCTTACTTTCGAGGATTCGATCTCAAGTTGCCGGACTACTGGCGCGTGCAGGAATGGAAGCGGGAATTTTCCGACTACGTTGCGCACAAGAATCTTCCCGCGCTCGAATTGATTCGGCTTGGGCGCGATCACTTCGGTGCGTTCGAGGACGCGATGGACGGTGCAAACACGGTCGAGACGGAAATGGCGGATAACGACTACGCGATTGGCCTCGTGGTCGAGGCCGTGGCAGCGAGTCCCTATTGGCACGGCACACTCATTTTCGTTGTGGAGGACGACGCACAAAATGGCCCGGACCACGTCGACGCACACCGCACCGTGGCGTTCGTCGCGGGGCCCTATGTGCGCCAGGGCGCGGTCGTTTCCACGCACTATTCCACGGTCAACATGCTGCGCACGATTGAAGATTTGCTGGGCATCGCGCCGTTGGGGCTGAACGACGCCGCGGTCGAGCCCATGAGCGCGGTGTTCGAGCCGACGCTGCGGCCCTGGAGCTACCAGGCCGCTGTGCCGGAGGTGCTGCGTACGACAGCGCTGCCGCTGCCTCCACGCGCAACTGGGGCGCGCCTCAGCCCGCGCGAGGTTGCCCACGTGCACCCGCGCCACGATGCGGCGTATTGGGCGGAGAAGACGCGCGGCATGGATTTTTCCGATGCCGATGAAATCGACACGGATCTCTTCAACCACATCCTTTGGGAAGGCCTCCGCGGCAACGTACCTTTTCCCGAGACGCCCAAGACCGACGACGCCGGCGCCCGTGATCTGGACTAGATGAATCTGAGCGCGCTTCGCAGGCTACGCGCGGGGTGTGGCAGAATATGCGGCAGAAGTCAGGCGGTGTGCGATCGCGGGCGGGTGCCCCGGAGCGGAAAACCATGAAGCGATTAATGGCGCTAATTCGGAGCGGCTTCACCGCCGCGTCGGGACCGGTTCTTCTCCTTGGTGCATTCTTCGCAGTAGCGCAGGCGGATGACTCGGCGGCTTCGGTGGCCGTTGGCGGGATTCAACTGCGGCGCGAAGCAAACATTTCTATGGAGAAGGAAGTCCTTACCATCAGCGAGGCCAAGGTCACGGTCGAGTACGAATTCCTGAATGATTCGGACAGAGATATCACGACTGCGGTTGCGTTCCCGGTTCCGCCCTACGCCGAGAGCCCCGTTGAAGCGACCTATCCCTTTGACGACTTCCGGTTGTGGGTCGAAGGCAAGGAGATCAAATATCAGATTGACGCCCGCGCGAAGTTGAATGGAAAAGACTACACGGATTCTTTGAAGAGGCTTGGAATTGACGTTTCCTCATTTGGCGGCTGGGACATAGACCAGAAGGGCAATCCTATCGGCCCCATTACCAAACTCCCCAAGCAAGAGCTTCGATGGCTCGCGGACATGGGTCTAATCGACTCGGCCGACAGTACCGGGACCGAAATGCCACTTTGGACGGTTGTGAAAACGTACTACTGGACACAGACGTTCCCGGCGCACAAGATTCTGCACGTCCGTCATGAGTATTCGCCCGCCGTTGGATTTCAGTCAATGTCCCCCGACACCTTTGACCCCGCAATGCACAAACAACGTGTTTCAGAGCTTCGGTACAAGAACCTTGACGAAGCGTGCGTTGATGCACCCCTGCAGCGGACTCTCACGCGGGAGTCAGCCAAATACAACAGACCGGATCCCGGGGATGCAATCTGGATGTCCTGGGTGGACTTTATCCTGACCACGGCCAATTCTTGGAGGACGCCGATCAAGGACTTCACGCTCATCTTGGACAGAGGGTCTTGGCCGCGCTGGGACCAACCTCCACAATACGTCAGCCTGTGCTGGGACGGCCCAATCCGAAAATTGGACGCGACCCGGTTCGTGGCCCATGCGACTAACTTCGTCCCCAAGAAGGAGCTTCACGTGGCCTTCTTTTCTGTTTCGGCTCCCGACCCCCCTTCCAATCAGCCCCCCGCTGCCCCTACACCAGGTAGACCCCGAGGGAGATAAATTCCATGCGCATGAAACACTTGCTGGCAGTCGCCGTGTCGTGGGTGGCTCTGATTTTAATTGCGGCTGCACTGCCGACTCTCGCCGTTCATTCCGGCGGCACCAATAGCCACGGCTTCAACCTGGCCGACCTCGACACGACCTGCAAACCGTGCGCCGATTTCTACCAGTACGCCACGGGCGGCTGGAGATTCCACAATCCCGTCCCGCCGTCTTACGCGGATTGGGGACGCTTCAGCGAGCTCGAGAACAAGAACGAGGAGACCCTGCACGAGATTCTAGACGCCGCCTCGAAAGATCGCTACGCTCCGAAGGGTTCGATCGAGCAGAAGATCGGCGATTTCTACGGAAGCTGCATGGATACGTCGCGAATCGAGCACCAGGGAATCAAGCCGATCAAATCGGAGTTGGCCCGAATCTCCGCCATTTCCAGTCAGGGCAGCCTGCTGGCGGAGATGGCGCACTTGCAGGGCATCGGCGTGGATGCGATGTTTCAATTTTCCTCGGAGCCGGATTTCAAAGACAGTTCGCAAGTAATCGGCGTGGCGTTTCAGGGTGGCCTGGGCTTGCCCGAACGGGACTACTACTTCCGCGACGATCCCGATTCCAAGCAACTTCGCGACAAGTACATTAGCCACGTGACGACCATGTTCGTCCTAATGGGAGATCCGCGCGATGCGGCAGCCGCGGAGGCCAAGACCGTGATGGCCATTGAAACGCAACTGGCGCAGGCCTCCTCGAAGCCGGAAGACCTCAATGATCTGCCCGCAAATTACCATCGCTTGGATCGCGCGGAGCTGAGAAGCCTGACGACGCAGCTTTCCTGGGATGCTTACCTCCGTGAGGTCGGGTTCTCGGAGATCGCTGCCGTCAACGTCAGCCAGCCGAAATTTTTCCAGCAACTTGATCGCATGTTCGGTGCAGTGCCGCTTGCCGATTGGAAATCGTATTTGCGGTGGTGCCTGATCAACACCGCCGCGCCGCGGCTCTCCACAAAATTCCTGGACGAGGATTTTGATTTCTACAATCGCACACTCCAGGGAGTAAAGGATCCGCAGCCTCGCTGGAAGCGTTGCGTCAGTGCCACCGACGGATATCTCGGCGAGGCGCTTGGACAGAAGTACGTTGAGAAAACCTTTCCGCCCGAGGCCAAAGTTGCAGCGCTGCAGATGGTGCACAATCTCATCGCCGCCTTGCGCGCCGACATAGAAACGCTGTCTTGGATGGGGCCGGACACCCGCAAGCAGGCGCTGGCCAAGCTCGACGCGCTCACCCTCAAGATCGGCTATCCCGATAAATGGCGGGACTACTCCAGCTACAGCGTCACGCGCGATTCCTACGCCCAGAACGTGTTTCAAGGCGCTCTCTTCGAGTTTCGCCGCAACCTGGCGCAAATCGGCAAACCCACTGATCGAACCGAGTGGGGCATCACACCGCCCACTGTGAATGCGTACTACAACCCGACGATGAACGAAATTGTTTTTCCCGCTGGCGTCCTCCAGCCGCCCTTCTTCGATCCGAATGCGGATGAAGCGCTCAACTACGGCGGCATTGGGGCTGTCATCGGCCACGAAATGACGCACGGCTTCGACAACTCGGGCAGCCGCTTCGACGCACAGGGCAATTTGAAGAACTGGTGGACGCCCGAGGACCGCAAGAATTTTGAGGAGCGCGCCGCGTGCATCGTTCAGCAGTTTGACGGCTATGTCGTGCAGCCGGGCCTGAAGGAGAATGGCAAACTCGTCGAAGGAGAGGGCATCGCGGATCTCGGCGGAATCACGATTGCGCACGCCGCGTTCGAGAGAGCGATCGAGGGCCGGAACATCGCTCCCATCGATGGCATGACGCCGGACCAGCGGTTCTTCCTCGGCTGGGCGCGCATCTGGGGAGACAATATGCGCGCCGAGCGCCAAGTCCTTCTCACCAACACCGACCCGCATCCGATCGCGCGTTTCCGCGTGAACGGCCCAATGTCCAACCTGCCGGAATTCGCCTCCGCCTATTCCTGTAAGGATGGCGACGCCATGGTTCGGCCCGCGAGCGCCCGCTGCCGCATCTGGTAGGAGTTATCCGCCCACCGGGTTAGCGCGTGTAGGTGGCTGGTAGCGCCCCTGGATCAGGGCTTAGTCGGCGGAGCCGCAGGGCTCGGAGTCGGTGGTGGGGTTGAAGTCCTGCGATAGATGATTTTCTTCGTCCCGCCGCCACAGGTGCCGACGACCTTGCCGTCGGTGACTTCCTGGTCCTTTGGCACGATCTCCAGCGAATACCCCTTCACGTTCTTTGCTTCCAGCTTCTTGACGATTTCCGCCTTCAGTTCTTCACATGGCTTTGGCCCTGGCGCTTGCGCGTGAGCGGACACGGCCACAAACAAGAGAACGGGGACAACCACCAACAACTTCATTGTGTGACCTCCTCAGTGGATCGGAATTTCCGTCTTGACATCTAAGCAAAATGAACAGTGTCAACAGAACTGAATGGTAAGCCCGCGGAGGCTCGAGCCGCAAGCCTGCCCGACAAGTCGGCCCGCTCGAATCAACTACCGAGGAAATGAGCGCGCGAATCAAGGAGGATGATCTCCAACGTTTGATTTCAAGTTCGCAGCGGCGAGCTTCGAGCAGGGTTTCAAACTCTTCTTTGAAAAGGGGTTTCCATAGTCCGCGCCTGCGTAATAAGTGATCGGATTCACTTGAGCACCCTAATTCCATCCAGGTGGTGTCTGATACTGCTGCGGGCAAACATACCCCAATTGTGCTGAAGCCTCGCGGGCTCGGATTAGCGGTCACGAGCTGATCAGCCCGCCATCTGACCGAGAGTTACGCCGGTACGCAATGACTGGGAAAGGCGAGACATGATACGTTTGGCAAATGAGAAGTTGCCTGTGTCTGCTGTGCGGGGCGGTTGCCCTTCTTTTGCCTCTTCCTGCAATGTCGTTCTGCAATGTTCCCCAACCCAGGCTTGTCTGCGCCGAGTACTTTGCAAGCCAGCTCGTAGTCGAGGCCACGCTCGTCCAAACCCGCGAGTTGCATGACATAGACGATCCGGAAGGCATATCGGCCTTCGTGTACACACTGCGCGTGAAGCGGGTCTTGCGCGGCACGGTAGCTGGGACCATACGCGTGCACGAAGGGAATGACAGTGGCAGGGCAACATTTGACTGGGTCGAAGGGAGGGAGTACCTGCTGTTTCTGTTCCAGTCCGCAGAACAAAAAGGGGCCTGGGCACTCGATGGCTGCGGAAATTCTGGTCCGCTCAGCAAAGCTGCAATGGCTTTGTCCGAAATCGCCGAGATCAAGAAGGCACGCGGTAGTGGTGTTATTCATGGCGTAGTAAGCGAACAGGCGTTATCAACTCCTGTCGCTGGAGTGCACGTCGAGGCATGGGGACCAATGGGTCGTTACGCGGCCACGACAAATGAAAAGGGCGAGTTCCAGATAAACGTCCCCGCCGGCCGATATATTGTTGGTGCCGTTGAGAGTGGGTTTAACGCCGCCGATATCAGTTACGAACACCTTCGAGACATCCAAATAGATCCGGGGGGTTGCGCGCAGGTCCAACTCGTTAGAGTCGAAAGTCCGCCTGCTCCTTAATGTTGCTGGGCGAGTCGCATGCTCTTTCCAAGAATGGCCAGCTCCCGTTAAATCGATTTGTCGGCAAGCAGATGCGGCTGGTGCTTTCACGCAAATTCAAAATTTTCACCAGTACGGAAAGCGGTACGGAATGCTCATGAACGAGGTGGCGAAAATGTGGTTAAGTCCATCGAAATGATATGGTAGGCCCGTGGGGGCTCGAACCCCAGACCTCTACCGTGTCAAGGTAGCGCTCTAACCAACTGAGCTACGGGCCTGTTTGTGTGCTCCGTAGTTTAGCACGGGCGTTCGTCCCCGGCATCAACCGGCCGATCGAGCGGTACGGCCCCTCAAGGCACCCATTCGTGTAAATGCAAGAGTTGCGGGCCGCGTCGCGCGCGAGCAGGCGACATTGCTTGGCTTGCGCCTCACCTCGCCGTACAGTAAATTACTCCCTTCAACTGGGCCATCGCGAAGAGAGGCCTGCCATGTTGTCAGCATCTGCCAAAAATCAGCCCGCCGAAACTTTGCGCACACTGCCCGGAGACGAGGTTCGCCAGATTCTGTGGCGTTTCGCTGACCGTTACGATCTTCAGATGCTGGTGCAGTCTGCCCGGGGGGTCGCCCGCGGACCCGTTGCCCGCCTCGTCGCTGCCGGTGCTCGCCACTCGCATGAATGGACGGGTGAAAAGAACGCCCTTTTGCCGGAGTTCGATAACGCTGGCATCACCAGCGTCTTCATGGACCCCGCGGAAGGCGGCTATCTCGAAGGACCGAAGAACCTGGCGATGGCGCTCGTGGCCTTTGAACTCGCCTGGGTGGATGCCGGCGCAGCCACGGCCAGCCTGGCCGGTTGCCTGGCGCTCGCGCCCATTCACGAACGCGGCACTTCCGAGCAGCGCGTCGCGTACATGGCCCGGTGCGTCCCCAAGCCCGGCGAAAAACCGTTGCGCGGCGCGTTCTGTCTGACCGAGCCAATTCCCTACGTTGGCGTCGAGACAGGTCTGTTGTCCGGCAAAGTGACGGTTGCCGAGTGGGCGCAGGGCAAGGAACCCATCCTCGAAGTGAACAAGCGCGGCCGCTTCATCACCAACATGGGCTTTGCCAATTTTGTCACAGCCGCGGTGGATTCCGCCGATCCGCGCATCAACGGTTCCTGTATGGTCATTCTTGAGGAAGCCGATCCCGGCACTTTTGATCGCGGCACTCCGACTCGCAAGCTGGTGCACCAGCTTTCCTCCACCTCCGATCCGATATTCCGAATGTGTGTGCCCGCCAGCCGCATCATTGGCGGGTACACTGTCAAGGATGGCGTCATCGTCCCGAATTACAGCCACTCCGAAATCATTGAAGCGGTGTTCCGCCGCACGCGCGTTACCGTCGGCTTGATGACTGCGGCCAAACTCCTCTC
>DASPOJ010000098.1:0-21873 GCA_035626055.1 Candidatus Methylomirabilota bacterium
GTCACTAGCACGCTTCGCGGCTGATTGGATGACTTTGTCGGCTCCTTCTTCCGAGTACACTCGGTTGCGCTAGCGACCAAGGTCCGGTTTCGGGACCCCGGTGGGGTCCACCGGACCCCTGAAACCGGGGCTCGGAAGAAAGGAGCTGAGCGATGTTGATTATAGGCTGTGATTTTCATACTCGCTACCAGCAGATCGCCATGCTGGATGATGGCACGGGGGAGTTGACCGAGCGGCCGTTGGACCATGAGAGCGGCGAAGCCCACGCGCTCTATCGCAGTTTGCTGGGGCCGATGCAATGGCTCCAACGCCTGCTTGCAGAGCGCGGTCACGAAGATGTTGGCGGGCTTGATGTCCTGGTGGATGATGTTCTTGGCGTGAGCGGCGTTGAGGCCATCGGCGACTTCGATGCGTAGACTTCAATTCTCACGCCCATCGTGAGAAGCCACAGCATAAACAGTCCTTCGCCGAGAAAGCCGATGACCACATTGTAGGGGGATAGTTGCCGGCTAAGCGGGGGTGAAAGGAAGACCAGCCAAGCCACGCCAGCCAGCGCCATCAGCAAGCCCAGAAGTCGAGGCAGGAGGCGCGACCTGAAGACCAGGCAACCAATCGTGAGGCAATAGAGGGCATGAAACACCATGGCAATAACCACGCCGCGTGGATACCACTGCCTGGCTTCGAAGGCGAGTCCCACAAGGTTGAAGACTGCCGCAAGGAAAACGAGGATCTTATGAGTCTCCTTGAAAAGACTACAGATGAGCAGCGTTACTGCGACATTGCATGAGATAGCAACGAGGGTCATTCCGAAACCCAACCTGCCACGAACGAAGGCTTCGCCGCAAACTCCCATCGCTACGGCGATGAAATAGAGGGCACCGGCCAGTCTGGCCTTGAACCGTAAGGGCGCTTGCACAATTCTCCTCACCATTTCATCGCCCCCTGAACAGCGGCGTCACTGTCAGCGGAGCGCCATCTGGAGGGATGGCTATTCACAGTCAGCCTGAGTCTTTACTGCAAACAGCATCAACCAGAAGCCGGTGACGACTTCGGCGAGGAAGAGCGGCGCCCAGCCGTATTGAAGCCTCCCGGCATGTCCCGGAAAGATCAGAGTCGCAAAACAGGCGATCATCACAAGAATCGAAGCGAACACGCCGAAGGCCGACAAGACCCGGGGGATATATCTCGATTTGAAAAACAGGTAAAAAAACAGCGTCGAACTGATACTGAAGAAGATCGCGCTGATGTTGAACGCAACAAAGATTGCATCGCCCGTTAGAGCCACCAACCCCTGCAACTCGCCAACTCCCAATCCCGAGTTCGTGTGTGGAGCAAGGTAAAGGCGCAGCAGCATAAAACTGAAGATCAGCGTCACGCCGCCGATGAATGATTCCCCCAACCTCCAATACATTGCGATCTGCGCCAGAAGCTTACTCACGGGCTTGAGCGTGACATACAGGGCAAAAGCAAGCAGCACGGTGCTCAGACTCTCGATCAGTTCACTGCAAAGCGCGGTCCTATACAAGCGCTCCGAAGCTACGACTCTCGCCACGGCTTCCGCAAATGTCCCAGAACCAATGATGCGGGGGATGGTGAGGAAACCGGCCATATCAGTGACAATCAGCCACAGATAAACAAAGCCTGCGAGTCTGGCGTATCTCTGTTGCGTTCTTTGAGCCAGGCTGTCTTCCGGCCCAATCCGTTGCATGGCACTACTCCCGGTCGAGTTTTGTTTCTTCGCATAATACGTCTTGGCGGACGGCCCGGACAATAAGCTAAGGGAGGATGGCGCAGCCTTTAAGGTCGCATTGTCGGGTGCCCGTCGCCTGCGAAGGGTCGGATCTTCCCGAACCGAACCCACTCCGGCGCTCGCCCGCGTCCTCTATTCGAATAGTAAATCAACAAATATACTTGACGTGTGGGTACTCTTGTGCTAACATGATGCGTGGAATCGAAACCCCTTTTCGAATTAGCCTCGCGTCCGGCTAAGGATGTACGCCTTTTGTATTCCGGTTGCATTTCCGGGACGCGCCCTTTGCGTTCCAGACTCCTCTGCGGAACGAGCCTTGCTTGCCCTGGCCTTGCCGGGGAGCGAGCCCCGAGCGTCAGCCGAGGTGCGGGTCGCCTGACCGGAGTCCACCCGCCGCGGCGGGTGGCGGGAGGGACAGGTCGCCCTTTCCTCTCAGCCGGCCCATGCGCTCCCTTAAGAGTCCTCGAAACTGCACCATTTTGTGCAACTCAAAAGTGATACACAGCAAAGGACTTAGCTCGCCCATAAGTCCTTTAGAATCAGCAGTTACAAACTTCCGCGCCTTTTTTCGTATCTCGTTGAAAACAAACGGTCGCCAAGTCCTTTATAATCAGCACTTACGTGTTTTCCCCTCGCAAGTCCTTTGGATTCAACACTTACATAAAAACATGGGGGTGGGGGGTAGGGGAGTGCCTTCTGAGTTAACGGAGCGTGAAACCGGGGAAAGACGAGGTGTCCTCTGATGATTTGTCTGGGATGGCACGTTAAGCCCACGTCGCGGGGGGGCAACATTCCTTCTTTCCCCTCGATTCCCGGCCCTTGCCTCACTGCTTCCCAGCTTGCTTGCCTCGACCTCAGTGCTTCGCGCGGTCCTTCAGCAGGCCCTTCAGCTCCGCCATGAATTCCTTCACGTCCTTGAAATCCAGGTACACCGAAGCGAATCGCACGTACGCGACCTTGTCGAGCTTCTTGAGCCGCGTCATCAACATCTCTCCAATCGCGCTCGTGTGCATCTCGCGCTCGGGCGCTCCCGTCACGACCCGCTCGACTTCTTCGACCATCGCTTCCAGTTTGTTCGTCGCCACGGGCCGCTTCTCGCACGATTTCAGAAGCCCTTGGAGAATCTTCTGCCGCTCGAAACGTTCGCGCCGCCCGTCTTTCTTGATCACCATGTACGGGATTTCGTCGCTTCGTTCGTACGTCGTGAAGCGCCGCCCGCACTTCAGGCACTCGCGCCGTCGCCGGATCAAATCGCCCGTCTTACCTTCGCGCGAGTCAATCACCTTGTCGTCAAGATGCGAGCAGAAAGGACACTTCATCGGAGTGCGTCTCCTGCGGCGTTCTTCTCGTCGGAGGACTGGCCGGCTGTATTGTCGAGGCCGGCCATGTCGCCTGCCTCTACCGCCGCAGCTTCCGCGCGCGCGAGTTTGCGCAGCGCACCGATAGACCAACCTTCGCGCAGCAGCATGGGCACGCCAATCAGCAGCGACGCCGCAAACGTCACGAGCCAGAGCACGACGGCCGCTGCCGCCGCGGGTTCGGGGTCAACGCCGAAAATAGTGGTAAATGCGATGAAACTCGCTACCTGGGCCCCGCCGCCCACGCCGGGCAGTTGCAGCACGGAGCCGAGCATCGTCACCGCGAGGAGCAGCATGGCGCTCGGATAATTGAAATCGGAGAAGTCGTCGCCGAAGCTTCGCGCGATGATCAGGTAAACTCCCGCGACCAGCGCCCAATGCACTCCCGAATAAAGAATCGCCCAGGCCAGGTCGCCCCAGGTCCGAATCGCGTGCAATCCCTCGCGAAACGCCAAGAATTGCACGGCCACGCGCCGGCGCCAGCCCTCCCGCACGTGCCATCGCCCAAGCAATCGGCCGAACGCCTCGGCCCCGTACAGCCGGTAATACACCAGAAAGATAGCCGCTCCCGCGATCACGCCCAGGAGCACGCCGCCGCTCGCGCGCGCTTTCAGCACGGAATCGGGATCCGCCCCTGCATCGCCAAGCTGCCGCGCGAATACGAGAAGCGCGAGAATTGCGATCATGGCGGAGGAGGCAAAGTCAAATATCCGTTCGAGGATATAGATCCCGAACTGGCTCGCCGCCGGATACTTTCCCTTGCGCGCCAGCAACAGCGGCCGCACAGGTTCTCCGGCCCGGCCAAGAAGGAAGATCGTGGCGAAACCCATAATCGTGCCGTTGTAAATTCCCCAGAAATTCGAGGGGCCGAGGTAGCAGCAGAAACGTTGCCATCGCCGGGCGCGCAGGGCGTAGCAAACGTAGATCAGGACGACCGCCGCAAGGAGCATCCAGATGTTGGCCTCGCGGACGGCGTGGATGAGCCGGTGGCCGCTGAAATTTCCGGAGTGGAAGGCTCGACGCGAGCGGTAGGCGACAATGCCCAAGGCCGCGATTGCCAGCAAGGCCAATAGGACCTGGCGGGATCTGGCTCGCATTGGCCGCGAGCGTAGCCGCACGCCGCCCCAGGTGTCAAGGCATCGCCGCGAAGGGGTGCGCCCCGCTTGTCACCCTTGTGCGGCGAAGCTAAGATGCAGCCGGGTTCCCGGCTGTTCCAGGGAACCTCCCGGGGAAATGCCCAAATCGAGGCTTGGCGCACGACCGGTTCATCAGGGGCAAGTCCCCGGCGCGAGCGATGGAACTTTCTGACCTCCGACTTCGTTCCACTATGTGGAGGCCGAGAGAGGCAAGACGCGAGGCGGATGCGGCCTTGGAGTCAGACACTCAGCTGGTCCAGCTTTGCCTCAGAGGCGATGACTCGGCCTGGGAAGAGCTAGTGCGACGCCATGCGCGGCGCGTTTACGGACTGTGTTACCGGTTCACGAGCAGCCGGCACGAGGCCGAGGATCTGAGTCAGGAGGTTTTTCTCCGGGTATTCAAGACGCTCGGAAGCTACAGCGCGGTACACGGCGGGTTTGCGACCTGGATGACGAGCCTGACGCGCAACCTCCTGATCGACCATTACCGCCGCACCAAGCGTGACCGCATGACCGACTCGATGGACGATGCGATGCCTGAGCTCGAAGAAAAATCTGCGGCGGGACGCAGGCCCGATCAAATCGCCCAATTGGGAGAACTGAGCCGCCAGGTGCAGCAGGCGCTGGGCAAACTTTCGCCCGACCTGCGCGAGGCGGTGATTCTCAGGGACCTGCAGGGCCTGGACTATCAGGAAATTCAGGCGGTGTTGCAAGTGCCGGAAGGAACGGTTAAGTCCCGCATCAATCGGGGGCGAATCGAACTCGCGCGGGTGCTCGAACAGATGGGTATCCGCCCGCAATAGGCGAAGACGATGGAATTGAAGCGACGCAATTGGAATTGTGCGATGACGGAAGACAGGCTGTCGGATTATCTCGACGGTCTGCTCAACGCCGAGGACCGCGGCGCCTTTGAGGCGCATCGTGACGGCTGCGTCGCATGCGCGACGTTGGCCGCGCGCGTCAGCGGCACGGTGCAGAAGCTCCACACACTGCCAGCGATTGAAGAGCCTCGACAACTCGTGGATGCGATTCTGGACGCCACACTAGGTCCTCGGGAGGCGAAAGCCAGCTGGCGTGCATGGTTCCGGTGGCTGCGGCCCGTCTGGCAACCGCAATTCGTCTATGGCGCGCTGACCGTGCTTGTGACGCTCGGCGTGGTTTCGCACGCCCTCGGGGTGCGGTGGAACACGCAAACGCTCGCGGAATTGAGCCCGGCCGCAATCGCCCGCAACGTAAATCGCCACGCCCATCTCGCCTATGCGAGGAGTTCGCGATTTGTTTCCGACCTGCGAATCGTTTACGAGATTCAATCCCGGTTGCGGCCAGAGACCGAACCCCAACCGGAGCCCGTGCAACCCCCGGCTCCCGGCCAGACCAATGGCCCGGCGCCGCGCGAGCCGCACGACATGAATCGCGTGAATCAGAAGTCTCATGAATTCGCGGAAACCGCCGTGCTCTTAGAGGCGCTTATTCAAAGGAGGCTGCCATGAAATGCGCCGTCCATCCAGAAGTTGACGCGACCGGCTTTTGCCGCAATTGCGGCAAGGCCCTCTGTTCCGAGTGCGTCCGCGACGTCAAAGGAATTTACTACTGCGAGCCGTGCCTGGCCGCGATGGTGCAACAGGCGCACGCGCCTGTGAATCGCCGCCGCGGGGAAGGCCATGCGTGGGCGGCGTTCGGGCTGGGATTCATCCCCGGGCTCGGCGCGGTGTACAACGGCGAGTACACGAAGGCAATCGTGCACGTGGCGATTTTTGCGGGTCTGATCACGCTGGCTTCCACGGGCCCGCGGCAATCGTTCTATGGCGGTTTGATCCCGATTTTTTGCGTTTACATGCCGATCGAAGCGCTGATCACGGCGCGAAAAAAAGCAGGGCTAAGCGCATCGTTTGCACCAGCGCCGGCGCCGACCCCTGCGATGGAATCTTTGCAGGCTCCGGCTGAACCCGCGGAACCCGTCCCGGCGGCCGATCGCCCGGCTCGCCCTCCGGTCGCCGCGATCATTCTGATCGTGATTGGAGCGATGTTTCTCCTGGATACGCTCGGTTTTTGGAATATTGGCCGCGCGATTGACGTGGGCTGGCCGCTGATTCTGATAGGGATTGGCGGATACTTGCTCTGGAAACGAAAGTGGCGCGCAACGTAGGAGGAGGATTTTCCATGCCGAAAGGAACCAATTGCAATTGCGAGAGGTGCGGGTACCGCGGCCTGATGGGCCCCGTCGTGCTCATCACGATAGGCGTTCTGTTTCTGCTGGACCACGTGAATCCGCACCTGACTTTTGGCCGAACGTGGCCCGTGATTCTGCTGGCCATCGGCGTGCTGAAAATATTCGAGTCGATGGCTTCGACCGAGGGACACAAAGACGCATAGCGCGAGTTCGCCGGGCGCAAGGAGATCGGCGGTGCGAGGCAAATATGAGCGACGGAAACTATAGGCGGCCCTCCATCTTCGGCGCGACCGTGCTGCTGGCGATCGGCACGATTTTCCTGCTCCACAATTTTTACCCCGATTTCGACGGATGGGATTTCCTGTACCACTGGTGGCCGGTGTTCCTCATTCTCGCGGGCTTGGCCAAGCTTGTGGATTACGCGTTCGAGCGGCGCAAGGATGGAACCGGCGGAACCAGAACGAGCGGCGCGCAGATTTTGCTGATCGTCTTTCTCGTCTTTCTGATCGTGGGCTCGATCATCGCGCACCATGTTCGTAACCCGGGCGTTCGCGTCGATATGTCGCCGTTCTGGAAGGGGCTTGGCGAAACGTACAGTTTCAGCGAACCGTCGCAATCGCAGCCGGCGCCTCCCACGGCGCGCGTCAACATCTCCACGCCGCACGGCGACATAGCGATCCACGCGGAAAATACGCAGCAGATCCGAGTCGAAGTGAAGAAATCGGCGACTGCGATGTCCGAGCATGATGCCGAAATACGGGCCAATGAATTTCACGTCGTGCTTCGGGACAATCACGACGGCAGTTTTGACGTTCGGCCGGAAGGTACCGGCAAGGACACCGGACGCGTGGATGTGGACTTGGAGGTGTACGTTCCGCAGAAGGCCACGGTCAGCGCCGACACCGGCCGCGGCGATATCCAAGCGTTCACCGTAGGCGGAAACATCGAGGCGAACACGCGCAGAGGCGATATCGAGGTCCACGACTCCGGCGCCGATGTGACGGCCACGACGGAGAAGGGCGACGTCCGCATCACGACGGCGGCAGGCAACGTGAAACTTTCCGGCCGCGGCGATGAAGTCGAGATCACCGACGTCAAAGGCGCGGCCGCGATCGAAGGAGAATTCTTCGGCCCGATCCGCCTCGCGCGCATCGCCAAGGGTGCGCGTTTCCAATCGCAGCGGACGACTCTCACGATCACGGAGCTCGCCGGCCATCTCGACGCTGATTCCGGAAACATCGAAATCGCCGACTCCGTCGGAGACGTCACGCTGGACACGCAGAAAAACGACGTGAGACTCGAAAACGTGGCGGGCCACATCCAGGTGGAAGACCACGACGGCGACATCCAGATGCGCTTCGCGCAACCGCCGCGCGCCGACGTCACCGTGGACGACGGTTCCGGCGACATCTCCGTCACACTTCCCAGCCAAGCCGCTTTCCAGATGGACGCGCAATCGGAATCCGGTGACGCCGATTCCGATTTCCCCAACATCAAGAAGACGGGCACCGAGGACAGCGATCGGGCCGGGCTTTCAGGGCAACAAGGCGAGCGCGGCCCCAAGATTCATCTGCGCACTTCGTACGGCGACATCCATCTCAAGAAAGCGGCTTAACGGACAATTCTGCGGGCCAAAAGTGGCGGGGATCAGCGCTCGACCAGCCGGTCGAGCGCCTCAAAGAATTGCGGATAGGAAACACCCGCGCAATCCGAGTCGCGGATGAGGGTCGCGCCCTCCGCACCCAGCGCCGCGACCGCGAACGCCATCGCCATGCGGTGATCGCCATGCGGGTCGATTTCCGCGCCGCGCAGTTTCCCCGCCGCGCGACCTTCTACGCGCAAGCCGTCGGGGCGTTCCTCCACGCTGGCGCCCATGCGCCGCAGATTCTCGGCAAGCACGGCGATGCGGTCGCTTTCCTTCACGCGCAGTTCCTCGGCGTTGCGGATCTCGATGCCCCTCTCCGTGAACGGCGCGAGCGCCGCCAGCACCGGCAACTCGTCGATGAGCTGCGCGATCTCGCCGCCTTCGACGACTCCGCCGGAGAGCGGCGCGTGTTGCACGGAAAGATCGCCCACTAATTCGCCGTTCTGGCAGCGAACGGAAATCGGCTTGACCGCGCCGCCCATTCGCGCGAGCACGTCCAGCAGTGCGGTCCGCGTCGGATTCAGTCCGACGTTGTGTACGAGCAATCTGGAATCGGGCAGGATCATCGCCGCAACGAGGAAAAACGCGGCAGAGGAAAGATCACCGGGAACAATCAATTTTCTTCCCGTGAGTTTCGGCCGCCCCGTCACACGAATCGTGCGGCCCTCGCGAGCAATTTCCGCGCCGAACTCCTCGAGCGCCAGCTCGGTGTGGTCCCGCGTGCGGACGTCCTCGATCACCGAGGTGACTCCTTCGGCGAAAAGTCCGGCCAGCAGCACCGCCGATTTCACCTGCGCGCTCGCGACGGGCAGCGTGTATTCGACGGGCTGCAACTTAGCGCCTTCGATCTCGAGCGGCGCCAGGCCGCCTTCGCGCGAGCGAATGCGCGCGCCCATCTTCTCGAGCGGCTCGATCACGCGCCCCATCGGGCGCCGACGCAGCGAGGCGTCACCATCAAGAGTGGTGCGGAACGATTGCCCTGCCAGGACGCCGGTGAGCAAGCGCATCGATGTGCCGGAATTGCCCGCATCCAGCGCGTTGCTCGAGGCGCGCAAACCACCGAGGCTCTTGCCCACGACTCGAACGCGATCCGCGCGCTGATCCACTTCGATGCCGAGCCTGCGGAAGCAATCGAGCGTGCTGCGGCAGTCCGCCGCCGCGGAGAACTGCTCGATTTCGCTTACGCCCTCCGCGATGGCCGCGAGGATCGCGTAGCGATGCGAGATGGACTTATCGCCCGGCACTTCCACGGCACCGGTGATCGTTCGTGCGGGAAGGATTTTCTGTCGCGCCACGGCCAAAATTCTATCACGCCATTTGGCGCATGCTAGCTTGGCAGCGAGCAGGCTCGGAGCCATGCGCTATCTCCCGGCGGTGGACCGAATGGAAGAAGCGAACTGGGACGATGGCGGCCTGGCGCGGGGTGCGAGCAGGCGCCGGCCTTGCTTGAGCGCGATTTGATTCCCTCGCGGGGCGCGGGTATCATCCAAGTTTCATGTTTCAGCATCGTACTATCCGTATGAGGTTGCGCCTCGCGAGCGTACTTGTTCTCATCGCTGTTCTCCTGGCGCTGGCCGGGCCGGTGCGCGCGGCGGGCGGCGCGCCCGAGATTTTTCTGCTCGACCAGGTGAAGCCGGGGATGACCGGAACCGGCTACACGATCTTTGCGGGCGATCAGATTGAAAGCTTCGGATTTGAAGTAATCGGGGTGATGCCGAACCTCATCGGGCCGGACGAGTCCATTATTCTGGTGCAGCTCAAGGGAGCGAAGGTCGAGCACACGGGCGTCGTCGCGGGAATGAGCGGCAGCCCGGTTTACATTGACGGGAAACTGCTCGGCGCGCTCTCGTTGAAACTGGGTCTGTTCACAAAAGAGCCGCTGGCGGGCGTAACACCAATCGAAGAAATGCTGAGTTTGCCGAGCACTCCGCCGGGCTCGAACGTCGCCGACGCGTTTTCCACGCCCCACTATCCGCTGCCGGACGCTTTCTCCGCGCAGGCCGGAACGGGCGGCCCCGCGTATCTGGAGCCGATCGCTTCCCCGCTGACTTTTTCCGGTTTCAGCGCCGAATCCATTCGCCACTACGCGGGCGAGTTGGGCGGATACGGCTTGTCCGCGACGCAGGGCGGGACCGCCGCGCCGGCTCCTGACGACGCGAAGGTGGTTCCCGGCGACATGGTGGGCATGGTGCTGGTTCAGGGCGATCTCTCGGTCAATGCCGCATGCACGGTCACCGCGGTGATTGGAGACCGCGTGCTGGCCTGCGGCCACCCGCTCTTTGGATTCGGCGCGCTGCAACTGCCGATGGCGCGCGCGCGCGTGCTGACGACTCTGGCTTCGGATTACGATTCCACGAAGATCGTGAACATGGGCGGAGTCATCGGTTCGATCACCGACGACCGGACCACTGCCGTCACAGGACAACTCGGAAAACCTTCGCAGATGATTCCCATCGAGCTGACCTTGGCGACACTTGCCGGCGAGAAGAAATACCACATGGAAATTGTGTCGAATCCGAAGCTCTCGCCGCTGATCGTGGGCCTGGTCACGTTGAACGGATTGACGCAGGACCCGATCTACAGCGAGGGCGCGACTCTGGCTTTGCACGGCAGCATCGACATTGCCGGTCACTCAAGTGTGCAGATGGACGAACTGTTTGCGCCAACCGACACGATCGTTCCCGATGCGATGTCCGTCGCGGTGGCGGTGCAAGCGGATTTCGCGCGCATCTTCGCGAACCCCTTCGAGACTCCACATATCCAGCGCATCGAGTTGCGCCTCGAGAGCCGCGCCGAGCGGCGCATGGCCACCATCGAAAGCGCTTGGTCGGACAAGGTGGAGGCCGCGCCGGGAGAGCCTGTGACCATCAAGGTGATGCTGCGGCCGTATCGGGGAGATCCCATCGTGCGCGATGTTCCGATCACGATCCCGGAGCAAGCGGCGCATGGCTCGACGATGCAAGTCTTGGTCAGCGATGCGGGAACGCTCGACCGGCGAACGGCCCCGTTCGGCCCGGCAGCGATGGGCCGGCTGACCGGCCTCGAGCAGTTGATCGGCGTGCTGAACCGCGAGCGGCGTAACGATCATCTTTACGTCGCCCTGCTCGACGCAAATCCCACACTGCTGGTGGAGGACAAGGTCCTGCCGAACGCGCCGCTTTCCGAGATTGATGTGCTCGATGGAAGGCCGGGACAGGGCGGCGGGGTCTTGTTGCACGATTCCAGCGCGGGAGAGTGGTCTGTGCCGATGGACGAGCTGATTACCGGCTATGCGACGGTCTCGATCCGTATTCCATGAGGGCCGCGAGGGTTTGATGAGACATTTCATGCAGGGGACCATGCAACGAGCACGCACGGGGGCAGCCGTTGCGGCGGCACTGGCCGTATTCGGAGCCGCACTGCCGAGCCTCGCCGAGCACACGCGCTTCTGGCGGCAATCGCGTTACGAGGAATATCAGAAGGGCACCGCGCACGGAGTTGCCATTCGCAATGACGGCCGGCTCTTTCTCGCGCCGAAATTCGCTCCGTTTGGAGATGCGGATCTCGCCTATCTTTGGGCCTTGCGCGCCGATTCCAAGGGCACGCTCTACGCCGCGGGCGGCTCGAATGCGAAGGTCGTGAAATTTGATGAGCGGGGAAAAGCGACGAAGGTCTTTGAATCTCAGGAAATGAGCGCGCAGGCGCTGGCCATCGACGCGCACGATAATCTCTACGTCGGCACTTCGCCGGACGGCAAGGTCTACAAGGTGACGCCGACGGGACAATCTACGGTCTTTTTCGATCCGAAAACCAAGTACATCTGGGCCCTCGAATTCGGGCCGGACGGCACTCTCTACGTTGCGACCGGGGATACGGGCAAGATCTTCGCCGTGACGCCGGACGGCAAGGGCGAACTCTTCTATGCGAGCGACGAACTCCACATTCGCGCGCTGGCCTTCGACCAAAAAGGCAATCTGCTCGCAGGGACGGAGCCGAACGGTAGAATCCTGCGAATTCCCCTTGCGGCGCCCGCGATGCCGAAGGGCTCTTCTCCGGGCGGCTCGGGCGAAACCCACTCAAGCGGCCGCCGTGCGTTTGTGTTGTATGAGACCGACAAGAAGGAAGTGACCGCGCTCGAAGTCGATGCCGGCGGAAATATCTACGTCGCGGCAATCGGCGAGAAGACGAGGATGCAGCAACAGCCGCTCGTGATCTCGCCAAGTCCCGCGCCGCAACAGCAGCCCACAGCCACCACCACGCTGACGTTTTCCACCGAGGAAGGCTCGCAAGTGAATCCGCCCCAACGCCAGGCGCAAACGCAGGCTCAGGTTTCCAGCTTTGCGCCGTTCCCGACGCTCACCTCGAGCGCCATCTTCCGCATCGCACCGGATGGATCGCCCGAGCAGGTGTGGGCCTCGCGGGAGGAACTCGTTTACAGCCTCGGCTGGTCCGCCAAGGGTAATCTTCTGATCGGAACCGGCAATCACGGCTCGATACTGCAGCTGGAGCAGGGCCGGCTTTTTTCGCAAATTGCGAAAACCGCATCCGAGCAGGTGACCGCGCTCGTTGCGGGCGCAAATGGCGCCGTGTATGTGGCGAGCGCGAATCCGGGAAAAGTCTTCACGTTGGGCCCCGGCGACGAATCGCAAGGCACGTTTGAATCGGAGGCGTTCGACGCGAGAATCTTTTCGCGATGGGGACGCCTCTCGTGGTGGGGGGAAGGCCAGGACGCGCAAGCCGTTGGCGGCGCGCGCGTCGAGATGTACGCGCGTTCCGGGAACACGTCCAGCCCGGATGACAACTGGAGCCCGTGGACCGGGCCTTACACCCACAGCGCGGGCGAAACCGTGAATTGCCCTCCCGCAAGGTTCGTGCAGTGGAAGGCAGTTTTGCATGAGTTGCCCGCGGACGCGGGTTCGAGTCCGGCTCTTCCGCAACTGGAATGGGTGAATCTGGCGTATCTGCCGAAGAATATCGCGCCCGTGATTGGAGCTGTAGTGCTGCAGGAGCCGGGGGTGCGTGCCCAGGGAATCAATGCGGGGGCGGGACAACCAGCGCAGGGCCCCGCGCCGGTGCAACTACGCCTGCCCAACGCCCCGGCAACACCGTCTCTGAGTTTCGAGAGCAGCGGCACGGGACAAAGCCCGGGCCGTTTTGAAGCCCCTCCGCAGGGCTTCCGGCAAAAGGGCTATCAAGCCGTTCTGTGGAGCGCGACCGACGAAAATGAAGATTCGCTGGAGTTTTCGATCTATTACCGCGGCGAAGGCGAAACAATTTGGAAACTTCTAAAGGACAAGATCGAGGACCGATTCTTCTCGTGGGACACTTCGACGATGCCGGACGGCGCGTACTATCTGAAAATCGTCGCTTCGGACGCCCCCTCGAATCCGCCGGAGCTGGCACTCACGGCGGAACGCGAATCGGACCGCTTCCTGGTAGACAACACGCCGCCGGTCATCGGCTCGCTTAGCACGCAGCCCGACACAAAGTCCGGTCCGGGTGTTGCACGAGTGCACTTTGAGGCCTCTGACGCCGGAAGCGCAATCGCGCGCGCGCAATACAGCCTTGATGCGGGCGACTGGACGCTCGTGCTCCCGGGCGGCGAGGTGAGCGATTCGCCACAGGAAGTATATGACTTTGCGCTCGCGGACTTGGCGCCGGGCGAGCACACGATCGCCGTCCGCGTATACGATCAATTTGACAACATGACCAGCGCCAAGGTGACTTTTACCCTGGGCTCGCAGAAACGTTGAGCGAAATGTTCAGCCCGCCCGGCAATCCGCTCGGTTGAATAGTTTCTAGCGCTCGAGACGCAAGCCCACGCCTGCCCTTCCATCGAGAAACGTGTCGGCTTGAATATGGATCACGCGCGCCATGCAGCGCACTTCCCTCGTCGCCGTGCCTTGCAGTTCCTGCGGGATTCGCAGTTCGAGCTCGATCTGCGTGCCCACCGTCAGCGGAAAACTCGTCGCCATGTACACCCCGCGCTGCGAAACATTCGCGGATTCCCCCTGCTGCTCTTCCGATGCGGGATGCGTGATTGGGCGGAAACGGATGGGAACGTTCAAATCGACACGGGAATCGATACGTCTTTCTAAATCGCTCATCTTCCCTCCCCGCTCGCAGGAAGGATTGCGCGCGGCGTGAAATCGGAAGGGGTGTAAGCAGAGTAGCGCAGCTCGCTGGCCGCAGACAACGCTCCGCTTGAAGGGTGTCAGCAAGTTGCCAACGCCCTTGGATCGGCGCAGCGAAAAATCTCTATTTGAACGGCTTCCAGTCCGTCGGAGGAAAGCTGATCTGCCAGAAGTCTGTGGCGGGCTCCAAGAACTCCACGGGAATCAAGTACCCTTCAGAGCTCTCGAGCGGCACGCGCGTGACCCGGCAGGGAACCTCCTTGCGAGTGGCGTCGTGCCGAATCGTGAGCAGCGCACCGGATTCGAAGGCCCGCGGGCACAGGAGCATCGCACCGTGGTCGTTCACCGAAACGGTGTTCCCGGAGACCACAACACTCTGGCCCGCAATCTGGAATTTCAACGTGACGGGTACGCAAAGAACGACTCGCTGGCTGCGGCGCCGCTCCTCCCCCAGGAGAAATGTGCCGCCGCGCGCGAACTGATTCTTGATTGGCGTCATAGCTCAAGCCCCCAGAAATCCGGTTCCGGCTGCACCAGAGCGATTCCCAACTCCCAACCCTCGGCGCGTTTGGGTCCGCACCACACGACGATGGCCCGATTGCTCCGATCGCTGACGAGATTCGTGAGTTGGACTTCCTGCAAAAGAGCCAGCTCATCGGGAAGGACGACGAGACATCCATACGGGCCGACCACGCGCGTATGCGCACGCTCGCAGCGCCGCACGCCCGTCGAGTTTTGCCACTCAATTGAGATAGGAACTCGCGAATTGAGGCGGATTCCGCGACGCTTCTCGCTGTAGCGGATCGTGTTCTTCTGGACTACCTTGGGCATTGAGGAGGAGTTCGCTCCGAAGCTGGAATGGCGCGAAGCAGCCAGTGGCAAGGCGCCGCGCAATTCTCGATGCTAGATATGCGCTGAGGCAGCGTCAATGGTACGAGCGCGCGAATTTGGACAGGGGGCGGAACTGTCCTTGAGTACAGTTGATTTCCGCGAGCGCTGGAGACTCGGCGATACCCGCACGGAATGGAAGGAAAACTGCGCGGCCGGCGCTCATTCAAGGAGTGAGCTTGAATTCACCTTGCAGCATGATCTGCGCCGATGAGCTTCCCACCAGGATGGCGAATTCGCCCGGCTCGGTTGTCCATCCGTGACGCTTCACGTCGTAGTAGGAAAAAGATCGCCGGTTCAAACGCAGAGTCACGCGCCGGGACTCGCCCGGCTTCAAGAACACACGGGCGAATCCCTTCAGCTCCTTCACCGGCCGCGGAACGCTTGCGTGCGAATCGCCGACGTACACCTCGGCGACTTCTGCTCCCGCGCGCGGCCCGGCATTCTTGACGTCGAACGAAACGGTGACGGAATCGGCGTCCGATGACGCCGCAGGCGTGACGCTGAGATTCGAGTATTCACACTTCGTGTACGAAAGTCCGAAACCGAACGGAAACAAGGGCTTCACCGTAGCGCGGTCGTAGTAGCGATAGCCGAGGAACACACCTTCACTGTAGGCAACGTGTTTGTCGCTCCTCTGCGGATAGTAGCTTCGGTAAGTCGCATTGTCCTCCCAGCGGCGCTCGAACGAGGCGGGCAGCTTCCCGGAAGGACTGGCTTCTCCGAACAGTATTTCGGCCAGCGCTCTGCCGCCCTCCTGGCCTGGGTACCACACATCCAGCAGCGCCGGGACACGATCGATCCAGCCCGTCATATCCACCGCCCCACCGGCCGTGAGGACTACAACGACATTCCGATTGACACGCGCGACGGCCTGAATCAATCGGTCCTGCCCGTTTGGCAGGCGAAACGTCCGGTCGCGCCCTTCCCCTTCCGTCGTCGGATCGAACCCCACGCACAGCACGACGACATCGGCCTGGGCGGCGAGATTCTTGGCTCGCTCGATTTCCGGTGCGTCCGCCGGTGACACGCCGAAACCGATCGATGCGCTCCCGGAATCATCGAAATATTCCAAACGCACTTTCGCGGGCTTGCCTGCCTCGAGCGTTACCGGCACCAGCTGCAAATCCGTGCTTTCCCAATCCCATTGGTTCATCACGAGCTGATCGTTCACGTAAAGGCGAAAACCGTCGTGCCCTCCAACGTAAAAAGTGTATGAGCCCGAATCCGCCGGCGTGTAATAGCCCGTCCAGCGCACGGAATAGCCGCCGGCTGAGCTGCCCGGCCCGTAGCCACTGCGGCCCCAGTCAAAGTGAATGCGAGCGTCGTTGCGCGTGAGCGCGGGCGGGCCTTGCAGATTCTTGTTGTTGAAATACTCGCCCACAAGCCCCGCCTCGCCGCCGCCGGCGGTTGTGGTGAATTTCGTGGCATCAAAAACGTCGGCGGGCTTCGGCGAAACCGCACTGTAGAACACTTTTGTGCCCGATCCGGCCAGGGCATCGCTGATTCCTTCGAGGAAGCTCGTTGCGCGAAACGGCGTCGTCTGGGAACTCCCGCTGCCGCCGACCACCGCAGGAAAAGCGTCCGGCCCGATGACCGCGATACTTTTCAGCTTGGCCTTGTCGAAGGGGAGCAGCGAGCCGACGTTCTTCAACAGCACTTCGCTCTCGAGCGCTTCTTCATACGCCACCTGATTGGATTGCTCGCTGTACAGAGCGATGGAGTCGTCCGTCTGGTCGCGATCGAGAAAGCCAAATTCGACGGCCTTGCGGAGGATGCGCCGCACTTTGTCGTCAATCGCGGCCATGGAAACGGCGCCCTGCTGAAGTGCTGCGCGAAGCGTCTCGGGCGTCATGTAAACGGCCGAAGGCATTTCGAGATCGAGGCCCCCGTTCGCGGCGGCGATTGCGTCACGCGTGGCGCCCCAATCGGACATAATGATGCCGTCGAATCCCCACTCGTTTTTCGCGATTTCAACATTGAGGTGGCGGTTCTCGGTCATGAAAACGCCGTTGATAAGATTGTAGGCGTCCATGATGGCAGCGACTTTCGCTTCCCGGACCGAAGTTTCGAATGCCGGAAGATAGATTTCGCGCAGCGTGCGCTCATCGATGTCCGAGCTGTGATCCTGCCGGCCGTATTCCATGTTGTTGCCGGCGAAATGCTTTGCGGTGGCCATCACGCCCTGCGATTGAATCCCCTCGATCTCTCCGACGGCGGTGCGCGAGGCAAGATACGGATCTTCGCCGAAGTACTCAAAGTTCCGCCCGTTCATCGGCGAGCGATAAATATTCATGCCCGGCCCAAGGATCACGTGCACGCCGCGCGCCCGGGCGTCGCGGCCCATCGAGGCGCCCACCCGGCGGGCGAGGTCCTCATCCCAGGAAGCAGCAAGCGCGATTCCCGCGGCGTATGCCGTCGAAGGGCCATACGCGCGAACGCCCGTGGGGCCGTCCGACATTTTCAGCGAGGGAATGCCGAGGCGTGGAATCGCTTTCGTATACATGTTGTCGCGGCCGCCGAGCAACTCGAGTTTCTCATCGAGAGTCATCTGGCTGAGCAGAGCCTCTACGCGCCGGTTCACTTCCTCGTCAGACGGCTGCGCGCTCTGCGCCCGCGCCAGTTGCAGGGCAAGCGCGACGACCAAACCGAATCTCCACGACCAGGCCCTTCTCATCGATTGTCTCCCACCCCTCCGGGCACTCCCCAGGCGGGTGAGTCTACTACTCCACGGCGCATGCGCTTAAGATATCGATTTTCTTATTGGCCTGGAACATCAACTCCCTTGGGCCATGCCCGGGGATCGGCGGCGCGGATTCCTGGTTCCCACCGCCGCCACTTTGCGCGAGAATGATCCCTCGCAACTATGGAGGCCCCAACGTGACGCCCTGGCTGCTTGTCGTGCATTTCGTCGGAATCGTGATGTGGGTCGGAGGACTGATGATCGTGACGCTCGTCTTCGCGCAACACGTAACGGAGACTTCACAGGAGGCGAGGGCAAGTCTTGCGCAGCTGGAGGGGAAACTGTTCAAATCCATGGCGGGACCGGGAGCACTCCTCGCTCTTCTTTCGGGAGTGGGCTTGATCACGGCCAACGCTCACTACTACCTGCACGCGCCGTGGCTGCATCTGAAGCTTTCTTTTGTCCTGATCCTGATCCTCTTGCACGGAATGGCCGTCCGGCGCTTCGTAGCCCTGAAGCAGGAACGGGAAATGCCGACGCGGGGGAGCTGCATCCTGCTGCACGTGATGGTCTCGCTCGTTTTTCTCAGTGTTTTGATTTCTGTGCTGGTGGGCAGATTCTATCTGACGTAGGCGGCGGGTGCGTTGTTGGAACTAATGCTGTCCGTTGCGGGCGGACGCGTGAGGTAATCCGCGAGCGTCAGGCCAAGAAGAAGCAGCAGCCAGAAGACTCCCGCGAGGATGACCAGCCGCGTCCGGCGGGGCGCGTAGGCGGCGTGCATAAAAAAGAGCACGACCAATACGGCCTTCGTGCACGCGATCACAATTGCGACGACGATGTTCCAGGGGCCCAAATCCACTAGCGCGACGTGATATGTGATGAGCGTCAGCGCCAGCAGCGCGGCAAGTATCAGCGCGTAGGTCTTAAACGGGATTACGTGCTGCTTGGATTCAGACATCGGCGTTTCGAGAGTCCTCCTCAGCGGTGAAGATCCACAAGATAAAGGAGCGGAAAGAGAAAGATCCAGACGATATCCACGAAGTGCCAGTACAGGCCGCCATTCTCGACCGGCGCGAAGTACCCCCCGGTGTATTTCCCCCTCCATGAGTAGATCAGCAGCGCCAACAGCATGCCCTCTCCGATGATCATGTGGAGGGCGTGCATGCCGGTCATGGCAAAGTAGAGAGAGAAGAAGATCTGGACCTGCG
Source organism: Candidatus Methylomirabilota bacterium (assembly GCA_035626055.1). GTDB lineage: Bacteria > Acidobacteriota > Terriglobia > Acidiferrales > UBA7541 > DASPOJ01. The sequence continues at coordinate 18,952 of DASPOJ010000098.1, forward strand.
CCGCGTCCGGCGCACTCATGTGGAAATCCGGGCCGGGGACCAGATGATGCTCGAACTTCTGCGCGTACTCGAAGTATTTCACCCCGAGGAACACGCCGCCCAGAATCATGGTGGACGCAAGCAAAATGCAAAGCAGCTTCCTCTTCCGCATCTGCGCGGCGCGAACCGCCAGCGCCATCGTGAAACTCGAAGCGATCAGCACGGCCGTATTCCATCCGCCCTTGACCACATCCAGCTCGCGGCTGCCTTCGGCGAACGCGTGCGGAAACTTCAAACGGTAGATCGTGTAGGTCAGAAACATTCCGCCGAAAAACATGATCTCCGTCAGGAGAAACACCCACATGCCGAGCGCGACCGTGTCCCGCTGCTGATCGAGATCGCGAAACTGTCCGAGGAGCGCCCCGGTGCGTTCCACTTCAGTCTCTCCCCTGCAGGCCGGGCGCTTCGAGCTTCTCGGGTTGCGCGCGTTCGGGCTTCGGCAGCCCCAGATCCGGCCGGTGCTCGAAGTCGTACGGCTCCCAGGTGACGATGGGAGTCGTCTCGAAGTTTTCGGTCGGCGGCGGTGAACCCGTCTGCCACTCGAGGCCGGTGGCCGGCCACGGGTTGGGGCTGGCCACTTTGCCGTAGCGCATCGACCACACGAAATAGATGATGGGCAGAATGTAGCCCAAGCCAAGGATGGATGCGCCCGCAGTAGAGAGCACGTTCAGGACTTGAAATTCCGGCGGGTACGACGCGTAACGGCGCGGCATGCCGAGGTAGCCGAGCACGAATTGCGGGAAGAACGTCAGATTGAAACCGACGAACAGAATGATGGCGGCCGCGCGCGACAGCCCTTCCGGATACATGCGGCCTGAAATCTTGGGCCACCAAAAGTGCAGGCCGCCGAGATAGCCCATCACCGCGCCGCCCACCATGATGTAGTGAAAATGCGCGACGACGAAATAGGTGTCGTGGACGTGAACGTCGGCCCCGAGCGACGCCAGGAAAAGTCCCGTCATCCCGCCCATGACGAACAGTCCGATGAAGCCGAGTGCGTAGAGCATCGGCGTCTGCCAGGAAACCGAGCCGCGATAGAGAGTCGCTGTCCAATTGAACACTTTCACCGCAGATGGAATTGCGACCAGATAACTCAGCATGGAAAACGCCATCGCGGCATAGATCGAAAGTCCCGCGACGAACATGTGGTGCGCCCAGACGAGGAACCCGATGACGGCGATCGCCAGGCTCGCAGCAGCGACGAACTTATAGCCGAACAAATTCTTGCGCGCGAAGGTGGCGACGATTTCCGTCGTCACGCCCATCGCCGGCAGAATCATGATGTAGACGGCCGGGTGCGAGTAGAACCAAAACAAGTGCTGGAACAGCAGCGGATCACCGCCGAGCCGCGGGTCGAAAAATCCGAGATGGAGGAGGCGTTCGCCGGCGACGAGCACCAGAGTGATCGCGAGGACCGGCGTGCCGAGAACCATGATGATGCTCGTGGCGTAGTGTGCCCAGACGAAAATCGGCAGCCGCCACCACGTCATGCCCGGTGCGCGCATGGTGTGGATGGTGACGATGAAATTCAAGCCGGTCAGGATCGAAGTGAAACCCGTAATGAAGATTCCAATGACGGCGGCAGCCACCTGGGAATTGGAAAAGATGCTGCTGTACGGCGGGTAGAACGTCCAGCCCGTGTCGATTCCCCCGGTCAAGATCGCATAGAAGGTGAAAAGAGCGCCGATATTGAAAATGTACCAGCTCAATAGGTTCAACCGCGGGAACGCCAGATCCTTCGCCCCAATCATCAAGGGAACCAGGAAGTTGCCGAGCACGCCCGGGATCGCGGGAATCAAGAAAAAGAAAATCATCACGATGCCGTGCATCGTGAACAGCCGGTTGTACGTGTCCGGCCCCACGAGCCAGCCTCCCGGCGTGAGCAGTTGCAGACGAATCAAGAGCGCGAAAACGCCTCCCAGCGCGAAGAAGGAGGTGATCGAGATCAGGTACAGAAGTGCAATGCGCTTGTGGTCCGTAGTAAGCAACCAAGAACGGATGCCGTAGCTTGCGTTCAGGTAGTTCTCGCGCGGAGGCTGCAGGGGACTGGAGGCTGCTGCTGGGCTTGCCGTCGTCGCGCTCATCTTCCCGATTACTCCTTGCCCGCCACGGAGCGCTGCGCTCCGGCCGGCGGGACGCCCAGTGACTTTACGTAGGCGATCAGCTGCAGCAATTGATCCTCGCTGATCACTCCTTGGAACGTCGGCATGATCGGCTCGTATCCCATAACGATTTTGGCTCGTGGGTCGAGTATGGATTCGCGAATGTAGGCTTCGTCCGCGAGCACCGTCCGGCCGTCCGAGAGTTTCACCTTCGAACCATACACGCCGCGTAACGCGGGCGCGCGCGGACCCGGCCCCTGCCCTTCGCCGTGACACGAAACGCACGCAAGCTGCGTAAAGAGGGCCTGACCCGCCTGCTCGAGGCTTTCGCTACCCGAGCCGCCGGTCAGCCAGGCCTGGTAGTCGGACGGCTCCATCACGATGACCCAGCCGCCCATGTGCGAATGCTCGGTGCCACAGTATTGCGAGCAGAAAAGATGATACCGGCCGGTCTTGGTCGCGCGGAACCACAGCGTGGTGTAGCGGCCGGGCAGAACGTCCATCTTGACGCGAAACGCGGGCACGAAGAAATCATGAATCACGTCCTCGGAAATCATGGTCAGCTTGATATCGCGATTCACGGGAACGTGCAGTTCGTCGAACTCGCGGCGCCCGTCGGGATGCTGGACCTTCCACATCCACTGTTTGCCGACGACGTAAATCTCCAGCGCGTCCGACGGCGGACGGCGCATCTCGACGTAGAGTTTCGAGCCCCACGCGAACATGAACATCGCGATCACAAACGGCACAGCCATCCAGGCGATCTCCAGAGAGAGCGAGC
>DASPOJ010000099.1:0-9699 GCA_035626055.1 Candidatus Methylomirabilota bacterium
GAAAATCACGGGCACCCTAGTGGACGTGGGCCGCGGCCGGTTGCGTCCGGATGATATTCCGAAGCTTTTCGAGATGAAGGACCGGTCGCGTTCGGGGCCGACGCTTGCGCCGCACGGTCTTTTCCTTCTTTCGGTGGAGTATCCCGATCCCGCCGACTCGCTCGGGGCACGGGCGTGACGCCTGGGCAGATGTGAGGCGAACCTGCACGGGGGCGGGTTATCGCGGTAGAATCCCAGCCATGACTTCTCCGTCGCGTTCTTTCACCGCCGATCGAATCGAGTCGCGCGGTCCCGCTGCGGGTGATGTCATCGCGCAAATTGAGGCCACGCGCCCGACTCGGGTCTCGGAAATCCTCGCCGAGGCGCGCAGGGCTCAAACCGAATGGGCTGAGATTCCTCTCCGCATCCGGTGCAAATTCGTGCGATGTTTGGGAGAAGTAATCTATCGCCGCCGCGCGGAATTGGCCGAGCTGGTATCCCGCGAAGTTGGAAAGCCAATCGTCGAGTCGCAATTCGCGGATCTGGTTGTGACGCTGGAATCCGGGCGCTACCTGACTCGCATTGCCGGTCCCGAACTGGCGCCGAGGCGCGTGCCTCACAGCAATCCGGCCGTACGCGCAAAGTCAGGCTGGCTGCTTCATGAGCCGTACGGCGTCATCGGAATCATCGCGCCGTGGAATTTTCCTCTGGCGATTCCCATGGCGCAAATCATTCCCGCCGTCCTTGCAGGCAACGGTGTGGTTCTCAAGCCTTCTCCTTTCTCGGCAGGTGTGGGGGCCGCGATCGGAACGCTATTCAGCGAAGCGGGGTTCCCGCCGAAACTGGTTCAAGTGGTACAGGGTGGGGGAGAAGTGGGCTCCGCTCTTATCGATGCGCGGCCCGACAAGATGATTTTCACTGGTTCGGTCGAGACGGGCCGGAAGGTCGCGGAAGCGTGCGCGCGCCTCTTGATTCCCTGCGTTTTGGAACTCGGGGGCAAGGACGCCATGATCGTTCTCGCGGACGCCGATCTCGACGTCGCTTCAAGCGCTGCAGTCTGGGCCGCCTTCTCAAATTGCGGACAAGCCTGCGTTTCAGCTGAGCGCGTCTATGCCGAGAGGAGCATTGCGGTAGAATTTGCCGCACTCTGCGCGGAAAAAGCGGCTCGCCTGCGGCTCGGGTCCGGTCGCGACGCCAATATCGAAATCGGGCCGATGATCCAGCCAACGCAGATCGAACGCGTCGAGGAACAGTTGAGGGACGCGGTGGCTCGCGGCGCGCAAATCATCACGGGTGGAAGGCGACGCGCGGATACAGGCCCGGGTTTTTTCGAGCCGACAGTTATCACGGGCGTGAATCACACAATGGGTGTGATGCGCGAGGAGACGTTTGGCCCGGTGCTGACCATCCAGGAAGTCGCCGGCGCCGAGGAGGCGGTTCGCTTGGCGAACGACTCCGAGTTTGGTCTCGCGGCCAGCGTGTGGACGGCGAATTCCGCGCGCGGGCGTGTGATTGCCGCCCAGCTTCGGGCGGGCGCGGTGATGGTGAACGACGTCGCCTCTTACTTCGGAATTGCCGAAGCGCCGCACGGCGGGCGTGGCTGGAGCGGTTGGGGGAAAACGCATTCGCGGATTGGTCTGCTGGAAATGGTTCAAGTAAAATACGTGGACGTGGACCGGCTGCCGCGTTGGCCGAAGCCATGGTGGTATGGTTATAGCGCGGAACTGAGCGCGGCGGCCGATAGCTTCATTGCCTGGATGTATGCGCCCACGTGGCTCGAGAGATGGCGCAACGTGCGAGGCGCGCTCGGCACCGTGTTTCGCGGGGGCCGCCTGTGAGATGCTGCACGCCACGATGAGGAGAAATCGAATCCATGGCCGATACACCTGCCACACCAGCTGCTCCTGAAACTTCCTCTCCTGCAGCGTCCGCGCAGGCGCAGGCCGCGTCTTCGGCGCCCGCGCAGCCGGCACAGCCAAAGATCAAAGTCCGGAAGCACAAGCAGCGCTCCTGCGACGAGAAGGACCCCAAGGGGAAACTTTGCGCCGGCCATTTGAAGCGTTGGTACGACTATCCGAAGGAGATTGAGTCATTGATCGGGCCGAATGCGGAAATCTATCGCTGCGAATTCTGCAAGACGCTTTACCGGCCCGACCCCATGCAAATGCCCAATAGCTATACGCTGCGATACTAGGTGCGCGCCATCCCCGATTGGGGCCGCTCGTGGCAAATACGGAGGCCATTTACGACTGGAACACCTCAGGCCCGTTCCAGTTCCGGGCTGAGATGAAAGTCACTTTCGCCTACGAAACGCTTCGCGATGGCCAGCAAGATCTCTCGGCTCGGGATGCCTTCCACAAGGCCACGAGCGTGCACGCCGCGGCGATCGTCAAGACGTACAGCCCGAAGCGACCGGGTCAGGCCAGCGTCGTCACTAGCGGCGTTCCGGCGCAGGCGGTTGGCGTGGAGCAGATCATCGAAATTGGGCCGCTGTGCGGTAGGTCTTCTAATGACAGCGATTGGCTCGAGAAGTACTGCATCGCACTCTCCGAGGCCCTCGTGGGGCGAACCTTTGATGCCGCCAAGAAGTCGGATCGCATTTTGACGGAAGCGGAGATTGGTTCACTGCGTGGTGTGGGCGGCCCGCATTGAACCCGCCCGGACGAAGATTCGTATTTCGCGTTGCACCTGTGAAACCGGCGCTGCTGTGCTGTATCCTTGCCACCATGTCCTCTCTTTCGGCCCGAGTTCCGCCGCGCACGGACGCTGCCTCGGGGAATCCCGGCGCGCAGGATTTGGTTTCGGATTCTCGCGTCCAGCGTGGCCTCGAATTGCTGAAGAATTCCGCCGAGGCCACCACGCAGGAGCAGATTCGAATCACGGAGATTCCCGCCCCGCCGTTTCACGAGGAGGCGCGTGCAGCGTACGTGAAGAAACTGCTTGCGGATTCCGGTCTGAGCGTCGAGAGCGATGCCACGGGCAACGTGATCGGTAAGCTGGCGGGCACAAATGCGAACGACATCGTGCTCGTCATCGCACACTTGGACACTGTATTTCCTGCGGGTACGGACGTGCATGTCCGGCGCGAGGGTCCGCGGCTGGTGGCGCCGGGGATTTCGGACAATGGCTCGGGCCTCGCGTCGCTCGTCGCCGTGGCGCGCGCCATGTGCGAGGCGAAGATCCAAACGAAGAGCAGTATTTGGTTTGTCGCGGACGTCGGCGAGGAAGGCGAAGGAAATCTTCGAGGCATGCGCGCTCTCATGGACGCCTATCGCACGCGCCTGAAGAGCGTGATCGCACTGGACGGCTCTGCGATCGACTACGTTTCCACGGAGGCAATCGCTTCGCGGCGCGTGGAGGTTGTCATCAGCGGTGCGGGCGGCCACAGTTGGTCCGATTTCGGCGCCCCGAATGCGATCAACGCACTGGCCCGCGCCATCGCCAAGTTTGTGGAAACGCGCGTGCCGGATAGTCCGCGCACCACATTCAATATCGGCGACATCGAGGGTGGCACGTCGGTGAATTCGATTCCCGCGCGCGCATCCATGAAAGTGGATTTGCGATCGGAACAAGAAGGTGAATTGCTGGCGCTCGAGCGCGACTTGCGCGCGGACGTGCAGGCCGGCGTGGACCAGGAAATGGCAGCCGCAAGAGCGCGCGGAATGACCGCCGGACGCGCACCGCTTGCGATCACCGTGAATGTGCTCGGCGTGCGGCCGGGCGGGCAACTTCCGCAGGATTCGCCGTTGCTGGCCGCGGTTTACGACGCGGATCGCGTGCTGGGCAACCGCTCGCGCACAGAGCGCAGCTCGACCGACGCGAATCTACCGCTCTCGGTGGGGATCCCGGCGATTTCGATTGGCTGTGGCGGCGAGTCCGCCGGCGCTCACACGACTTCGGAGTGGTACGATCCCACCGGCCGAGAACGAGGTCTGCAGCGCATTTTGCTCATCCTCATCAGAGCGGCCGGCCTCGCGTCTTAGGTCTCCGGATTAGTTCATTCGCCGAATCGATACAACCTCTCCCTCCCAATCCTTTCCCTGTACGGGCTGATACTCGAGTTTAATTCGTTGTCCTCGGAGGTCACCGCAGGAGGAATGTTTATTGTCCGGATGACCTTGAGCGTCCAGGTACATAATCTTGCTGGTATCAACCGCGTGATAGCGAAAATGGATGTTCGCCACGTCGAGCACGAGGAGCAACTCAGTGCCGGTGCATTGCGCACTTACGATGGCGCCGATGGCATAGGCGCCAGTGTTCGGCGGAATTTCAGGTTGCTCGTCGGATGTCGCTGTGTCCTCGTCCCCGCGATGCACGAGTGGCGGATGGTCTTCCGACGCGTTCGATCCACCTTGCGTCGAACTTTCTTGGGGCAGCTGGCTGTTCTTTATGCGCTGGTCGTAATCCGCGCGGCTCGCGATGCGCTCATCTAGGTTGTGGGCGGCGCTTTGCTCATTCTCATTTTTCGCGGCCACCCCAAGACGATGCGCCAGCGCCCGAGCGTCGTCCAGATGATCCAGATCCGTAAGGAGGTAGCCGAGAGCGACTTGATAGTCGAAATTTCCCGGGTCTAATCTCGCCGCCATTTCCGCCAAGGCGAGAGCCTTGTCCCGCGTCTTGGGCTGTCTGATGTACAGCTGGGCGAGGAGGCTGTAGGCAGGGGCAAATTGCGGGTTCAGTGCGACTGTCTTCTCCAAATCGGAAATAAACTGTGTGTCATCTCCGACCAATCCGCTGCCGGACATCGCCAGAGCCGCCCGATCGTAGTAGACATGGAAGTTTGTTGTGTCGAGTGAGATCGCCTTGCTGAAATTGTCCAACGCGGCACTCCGGTCGCCGGCTCGGAAGCGGAGCATTCCCAAAGTCACATAGGGGGAGGCGAGCTGCGGATCGTCTTTAATGGCCGCCTCGACGAGCGGCTCGGCTAGGTCGCTCCTGCCGCGCGAGTATTCCATTTCGCCCTGGAGAGCCTCGACTTCTCCCCTGGGAATGGATCGGACTGTTGTCTGCGCTCCGGCAGTTTCTTCCTCCAGATTGATCTCCAGATGAAAGTAGGACTCCTGCGCGACATATTTCTGAAGATTTTGCTGTAATTGACGAAGGTCGCCAAAGGCTGCTTCTGCTGCACCGAGTGAATTTAGCCCGTCCGCCAGATACCTCACATAGCGATCGAGTGGGTCGGCCTTTCTCTGGTCGGGATCGAGCATGAGGTAGTGGACGAGCGCCCACGACTCAGCATAAAAAATGTTCGCAAGATGTGCTTCGTTGTAATAGCTCGAACTCTCCGTTACCTGGAACAACTGGTCCAACGGGAGAAGTTTCGTCTGTCTGAGAAGCAAGAGATCCACAGCCGAGGGCTGTCCGATTTGGATGGACCTATCGCTGAAGGTGGTGTTCCCAATGAATTCCGCATATCCCTCATTCAACCACGGCGGCAAGTAGTTGAAGTTCAGCCGCACGATAGAGTGGGTATATTCGTGGTAGAGGATGTGGTACCGATTGTCCCCCTGGGAATCCATTTGCTCGAGGATGTAACTGGCGTCTTGGGAGTAAAGAAACACTCCCGCAGGATGCACATGCCCTTTCTCCGCCCAGTACTCGGGCAGCAGCTTGGAGATAGAGCGTTCGTCCTTCAGCGCGAAAATTAGAATCGGCTGTGGCGGATCGACTCTTTTGAAGCCGAGCATAGTCTGGAAGACATTCCGGATCTGCTCGAAGTGCTGTGCCAGATTCCGCGCGTCTTTTTCGTTTCCGTTGCTGGCCACGATAAAGTGCGGCGTGCGCACCTCGATCCAGGCCTCAGGCTTTTGATCCGCCCGGGCGCAGCAGGCCGGGAGCAGCAGGAGAAGGGAAATTCCCGCGATTCGGAACGTCTTACTTAGGTCGAATGAAGTCACTTTATCGTTATCTTCTACCCCTGGAATCTCCTTGCGTCAATGACCGGTGTCTTCTCTTCGCATTTGCAAGACGAGAGGGAATCAAGCCTGAAGCGGCGCCCGGACGGCTTCCGCGGTAGAATCCTGCGACGATGGCCGCACTCATTTCTCGCCGCCTGCAGGCAGATCTCGCCCTCGCGCTCTGCACGCTCTTCTGGGGCGCAACGTTTGTCGTCGTCAAGAGCGCGCTCGCGCACGCCTCGGTTTTTGTTTTTATGGCGCTGCGCTTCCCCCTCGCAGCACTGATCATGGCGGTGATTCATCGGCGCGCGCTTCGTGCAATGACTCGCGCGGAGCTTTGGGCAGGGATGCAGATCGGGGCGCTGATGTTTGGCGGCTACATGTTCCAGACGTTGGGCTTGCTTACGACGACGCCGACGAAGGCGGCATTTATCACCGGCGCAGGTGTCGTGCTCGTTCCCGTGTTCCTGGCGGTGTTTTGGCGACGCCATAGCAACATTTTGCTTTGGGCAGGGGCTATCGCCGCGTTTGCGGGGCTCCATTTTCTAACCGTCCCGCCGGGCGGTATCGGGGGGCTCGTCGCCGGAGACGTCCTGTGCTTTGTTTGCGCGGTCGTCTTCGCGTTTCAGGTCATCGCCGTGGGTTCCTATTCGCGCCACCATTCCGTCGGAGGGTTGAGCTTCGTGCAGGTGGCAACGACCGCTGTCTTTAGCCTGTTGGCGGTTCCGTTGCTTGCGGGGACTCATTTGCAGCCGGCTTGGGTTCACTGGGATCGCGGCTTGATTGGCGCAGTTCTCATCACTGCGGTTCTGGCGACAGCCGTCGCGTTCTCCATTCAGATGTGGGGCCAGCGCTACACGACAGCCACGCACGCCGCGATTCTCTTTTCTCTCGAGCCCGTCTTTGCCGCGCTGACATCGTACGTCGTGCTTGGGGAACGTTGGGGAGCCCGCTCGATCTCCGGTGCGTTGTTGATCTTGTTGGGGATTGTACTTGCGGAATTGAAGGGACCCGCGCCGTCATCGGCCGAATCGCCAACGTAGGAGAGAGGGAAGGAAATCGAGCGAAAGGGGATCAGCCCCGCGCCAAGCACTACTTTGAGAAGTCCACCGGCTCGTACATCGTGGCCGATTGCGCGTGCGATTTCTCAAACGCCGTGATTTCGGTCTCATGCTTCAGCGTGAGCCCGATGTCGTCGAGACCCTCAACCAAAACGTGCTTGCGGAAGGGATCCACTTCGAATAATAGGGACAATCCCTGAGCGTCTGTGACGATCTGATTGGGCAGATCCACAGTGAGCCGGTAACCAGGCGTCGCCTGCTCGCGGCGAAAGAGTTCGTCAATCTGCTCCGCGGGCAAGGTGACGGGCAAGATCCCGTTCTTGAAGCAATTGTTGTAGAAGATATCGGCGTAACTCGGCGCGATAATCGCGCGGAATCCATAGTCGGCAATCGCCCAGGGCGCGTGCTCGCGGCTGGAGCCGCATCCGAAATTCGCGCGGGCAAGCAGAATGGAGGCTCCCTTGTACTTTGGGAGATTCAGGACGAAATCAGGATTCGGCTTTTCGCCGGGCAGGTAGCGCCAGTCGTAAAACAGCACGCGTCCATAGCCTTCGCGCGTCAGCCATTTCAGGAATTGCTTCGGCACCATCTGGTCCGTGTCCACGTTGACGCGGTCAAGCGGCAGCACAAGTCCGGTATGTATTGAATAGGGCTGCATCGCCGTCACTCCACCGCGTCCACATTCATCTCCCGCACGTCCACGAAATGCCCCGCAAGCGCCGCCGCCGCTGCCATCACAGGGCTTACGAGGTGCGTTCGACTGCCTTTTCCCTGGCGCCCCTCAAAATTGCGGTTCGAAGTGCTCGCGCAGCGCTCGCCCGCCGGCAGGACGTCGGGGTTCATGCCGATGCACATGCTGCATCCCGCGTCGCGCCATTCAAAGCCCGCGTCACGGAAAAGTCGGTCGAGGCCTTCAGCCTCCGCGTTTGCTTTCACCACGCGCGAGCCGGGAACCACGAGGGCGCCTTTGACACTCCGTGCCACGTGTCTTCCGGCCACAAGGCGGGCAGCGGCGCGCAGGTCGTCCAACCTGGAATTCGTGCACGATCCGATGAACACCCGATCCACGGGGATGTCCATGAGCGCCGTGCCGGGTTTCAGTGCCATATATTCGAGCGCGCGCCGGGCGGCCTTCTGCTGGTCGGGATCGCGCATGGCGTCCGGATCGGGAACGCGGCCCGTCACGCTGGTGACCATGCCGGGATTCGTGCCCCAAGTCACCTGCGGCGCCAGGCGCGCTGCGTCGAGTTCCACGGTGTCGTCATAGGTCGCGCCGTCATCGGTCGCGAGCGCTCTCCAGCGCTCGACAGCCAACTGAAATTCCTTGCCGCGCGGCACGAACGGACGGCCCTCCATGTATGCAAACGTCGTCTCGTCGGGGGCAACCATGCCCGCGCGCGCACCGCCCTCGATGGACATGTTGCAAACCGTCATGCGTCCTTCCATCGAGAGCCCGCGAATCGCTTCGCCGCAATACTCGAAGATGTGCCCGTTGCCGCCCGCAATTCCAATTTTTCCGATTATGGCAAGGATGATGTCTTTCGCCGTCACGCCGTGCTGACGCTTGCCGCTCACCTTGACTTGTGTCGTCTTCGACTTGAATTGCGAGAGGCACTGTGTCGCCAGCACGTGTTCCACTTCACTTGTGCCGATTCCGAAGGCCAGTGCTCCGAAAGCGCCGTGCGTGGACGTGTGGCTGTCTCCGCAGACGAGGGTTTGTCCCGGCTGTGTGATTCCCAGTTCCGGCCCAATGACGTGGACGATGCCTTGATTACGGCTCGCCATGCCGAACAAGTGCACGCGGAATTCCCGGCAGTTGCGGTCGAGCGCCTCGAACTGCGCACGGGCGTCCACATCGAGGATGGGGAGATCGCGGTCCTTGGTCGGAACCGAATGGTCCATGACGGCAAAGGTCAGATCCGGCCGCCGCACTGGGCGGCCTGCAGACTTCAATCCGGAAAAGGCCTGCGGGGAAGTGCCTTCGTGGATTAGGTGACGGTCAATGTAGATAAGGGGCGGTTCACCCGGACTTTCGTGAACCACGTGGGCTTCCCAAATTTTCTCGTACAGTGTGCGGGGAGGCATGGTCCTCAGCGCTGCTTTCTATTGAAAGCCAACTATAAGGAGTAGAAGGGGGCGCTGTCAATTCGTATAACCATGTTTTATGCCGGCACTAAATCGCCACTTCCCACAAATCTCGCTGCGCCCACGTCTTTTCGACCTGACTACCCGCCGGCGCTTGGCCCCAGCCGATGTTATTGCTGCATAGGAACTCAGTACTTGCGGTCTATTCGTCTCTGCGCCTGCAAATCCTAGGTTTGAAGTGACGCCTTGGGCCTTATCCACATTCGATAAGACAGTCACCGCCACACGGCCGGAAAGTCCCCCAGGGATGACAAGAGGAGGTCACCCGTGAATAACAGATTGCGTCACCTGTCCGCAGCCCTTGTTTTGACCCTTGCGCTTGCCTTGTCCGGATGTACCTTTCCCACGGCGTACCATGCCGCGGCCCCCGCCCCGTGTATGAAGCCGGTCGGCCCAATTTCTAATTCGGCCATTACGGTCATCATCGCCGATAACTTCAGCTACAACGCACAAAATCCATCTATGGCGAAAGAAGAGGACATTCCATTCATCCTCGCCCGCTTGAACGCCGATGGACAAGCGGATGGAAACACATTTAGTCAAGCCAACGGCGTACAGCCGAACTTCTACCTGACCTACACCACGAACAACGACGGCAACAACCACTTCAGCGGCAC
>DASPOJ010000100.1:0-3353 GCA_035626055.1 Candidatus Methylomirabilota bacterium
CGCGAATCCATCACGAATCCCGACCCGGCTCCTTCCACCGGCACCGCTTCCATAAAGACGTCGTATTCCATCGTTCGCGTCACGATGTTGGCGACCGAAGGCGCGGCCCCGCTGTAAATCTTCACGTTGATGGCCTCGTCCTCCGTGAGCCCTTCCGTGTGCGGCGCTGCGGTGCGGAGCTGGCCTCCAGTGCTCGAACGAAGCGCCTCGACGCTGTCCGGCCAGCGCGTGCCCCAGCGACTCCCGGCCCAGTAGGATCCGAGCCCCAGAATCACGCCCAGCGCCACCAGGCGCAGCGTTCTGGGCCACGCGCGTGTCTTCGTCATCGGCGCCCTCCCGGCGCGCGACCGCGTTCCGCCGCAAATTGCTTCAGGCGCGCAACGAGCGCTTCGACCTGTTCGCGCGTTTGGTCGAGCGTGCCGGACGTATCGATCTGATCGTTGGCGAGGGCGCGCTTCTGTTCCACCGGCATCTGCGACGCGATGCGTTGCTCTGCCTCGGCGCGCGACATCCCGCGGCCCGTTTGCGAGTTCGTCAGCCGCTCCAGTTGCTGCTCGGGCCGGCACCACACCACGATCAGCCTGTCGAGCTTCTTGTGATAGTTCGATTCGATCAGAGGCGCGGCCTCGACCACCGCGACACCTTCAAATTTCCTGCTGGCCAGCTCGGCGAATTCCTCGTCGAGGACGTCCGCCACGCGCGGGTGGATGATCTGGCTGAGCCGGTCGAGGCGCACGCGATCGGCGAAGACAAGGCGGGCCAGCTTCGAGCGGTCCACGCGTCCGTCGGCGACGAGAATCTCTTTGCCGAATTCGCGCACGACGTCCTCGTAAGCGGGTTCGCCGGGCTCGATGACGGCGTGGGCGATTTTGTCGGCGTCGAGCACGCGGCATTTGCGCTCGCGCAACATCTTCGCGACCGCGCTCTTGCCGCACGCGATTCCCCCCGTCAATCCTGCGCGCAGCATCAGCTCTTCGCTCCCGCCGCGACGGGAGATTTCTGCCCGCGGCGCAGGCGCGCGGCTTTCACGGTGTTGCTCATCAACATGGCGATCGTCATGGGGCCGACGCCGCCGGGGACGGGCGTGATGGCGCCTGCCACTTCAACGGCGTCCGGGTGGACGTCGCCGACCAGGACTTCTCCTTTTTGGCGGAATTTTTCGAGGCGCTCCGGCCGGTGCGCGAAAATGCGTTCAGCTTGGGCCGGATCGGTGATGCGACTGGTTCCCACATCAATTACGGTCGCGCCGGGGCGAATCCACGAAGCTTCCACCATCGCGGGTCGGCCCATCGCGGCGACGACGACGTCCGCGCGGCGCACCACATCGGGCAAGTGCCGCGTCTTCGAGTGGCAGATCGTCACCGTGGCGTTTGCGTGCATGAGCAGCAAAGCCATCGGCTTGCCGACGATGTCGCTCCGCCCGAGAACCACGGCGTTCGCTCCTTCGATTTCAATCCCGCTGCGGCGCAGAATCTCCATCACGCCCGCGGGCGTGCAGGCCACCAGGCCGGGCCGTCCGGCGACGAGCCTCCCGAGATTCGCCGGATGGAAGCCGTCCACGTCCTTGGCAGGGTCGACGGCTTCAAAGATTTTCTTTGCGTCCACGTGGGGTGGCAACGGCGTCTGCACGAGGATGCCGTCCACGTCGTCGCGCGCGTTCAGGTGCGCGACCAAACGTAGCAGCTCCCTTGTCGTGATGCTCGCGGGCGGCGTCTCCAGCCGGCTGGCGAGTCCCAGTTTTTCGCACGCGGCGATCTTGCTCTTCACGTAGATGTGCGAGGCCGCGTGGTCGCCGACGAGCACCGCCGCGAGCCCCGGCTTGACACCGGCAGCGTCCAGGTCGGCAATTTCCTGCGCGAGGTCGGCGTAAATCCGCTCTCGAATTTCGTTCCCGTTGAGTATGCGGGCGGTCAAGCGCAACCCTCAGCCTACGGAATCAGAACTCTTGCCAGGGCATCTTATCATATGGCCTCGCGGGGCAACTCGTGGCCGCAGTGGCGAGTGATGAGTGGCGAGTGATGAGTGGCGAGTGGCGAGCGTGATTCCGGGCAGGGGAATCCGCGTAGAATTGAGAGTTTACGGAGCTTTGCAGGGGCGCGCAGAATGGTTTTTGGCGAAGGAAGCGAACGTAAGAACCTCGAGCGCAAAATGCGCGATGAGGGCAGGCTGCCTCCGGGCCAGTCGGCGACGCTCAAATGGCCCGTGCTGCACGAAGGCTCGATTCCCAGCTTCAATCCGCAGACGTGGGATTTTCGCGTCGGCGGGCTTGTGGAGAAACCCGTCCGGCTCAATTGGGAAGAGTTCAACCGCTTGCCGCAGATCGAAATCGTCACCGACATTCATTGCGTCACGCGCTGGAGCCGGTTCGATAATCGTTGGCAGGGCGTGCCGTTCACCGAAGTGATGAGGCTCGCGGTGCCGAAACCGGACGCGCGCTTCGTGATGGTCCACGCCGAGCAGGGATTCACCGCCAACGTGCCGCTCGAAGACTTGATGCGCCCGACGACGCTATTCGCCTTCAAGCACGATGGCGAGCCACTCACCGCCGAGCACGGTTACCCGCTGCGCCTGGTCGTGCCGCACCTGTATTTCTGGAAGAGCGTGAAATGGGTTCGCGGCCTGGAACTGTTGCCGACCGACGCCCCCGGTTTCTGGGAACAAAACGGCTACAACATGCACGGCGATCCGTGGAAGGAAGAGCGCTTCGACACGGACTAGCCCGGATTCCCCATCAGATTGGGCAGTGCGTCCGAATGATGGGAATTTCTCTGCGCATCTCTGTGTACTCGGCGCCTCTGCGTCATCCTTGGAAAGCGTGCGGCATAAAGTGAAAACGCAATCGTTATCCGAGCCGAAAAACGCGAAAGGGTCAGCCGTCGGCCGGAGCCCCGCTTGCGGGGCGGAACAGCCTAGCCCAGGGTGGAAACCGTGGGTAGAATCGCACGGATAGCGGAAGCCCCGGAGGGGCGACACAATTGTCCCATTCGTTTGCGGAGAATCATTTGCACGCGGTGTTCAGCACGAAAGAGCGCCGCAATCTCATTTCAGAATCTTCCGGATAATCGACTCAGTCGTAGGTTTCATCCCATCGCCTCAAGTGCTGGAAAGCGCGCCATCGAATTCTGCTTAAGAGTCGAGTCAGCAAGCGCCTCCGTCGCGGGGGTCACGCACAGAGGTGGCAGCCTCGGCGAAATACCTCTTGCTACCAGCGAGATTAATAGATGTCGTACTGCTCCCAGTGCAGTGTTGGGTCGGCCTGGATGATGACGCTCTTGCGCGTGACGCGTTCGAGCTCTTCGACGAGAGCCGACTCGCGCGTCTTGAGCGCCTTGGCGATTTCGGGATTGACGCGC
>DASPOJ010000101.1:0-8621 GCA_035626055.1 Candidatus Methylomirabilota bacterium
GCCCAACTTTGAGGACTACTCGATGAGGGGCCGGACGTACCGCTATTTTGCGGGCGAGCCGCTCTGGCCGTTTGGATACGGCCTCAGTTACACGACATTCGCGTATAGCGGCCTCACGCTGCCAAGCGCGCCAATCAATGCCGGTGATCCACTGGACGCCTCAGTGACGGTGACGAACACGGGGAAGGTTCCGGGCGACGAGGTTGTCCAGCTGTATCTGAGGTTCCCGGATGTTCCAGGCGCACCCATCCGCGCTCTGCGCGGATTTCAGCGCGTTCATCTCGAACCGGGCGCGAGCCAGAAAGTCGCGTTTCACCTGGAGAGCCGCGACCTCAGCATGGTCACTAACACCGGGGATATCATCGTTGCCCCCGGCAAGTACACCGTGTCGGTCGGCGGCGGTCAGCCGGGAACCGGAGCTCCATCGGTGAGCGGCGACATGGAAGTCAATGGCCAGATCCTGCTGCCGGAATAATTCGCGCGCCGACTTCGCACTTCAGCACGACAAGACAGCCAGGCGTGAGCCGGCCAGCTACTGACGGAGTATTAGCAACTCATCTAGATTCGTCCCTAATTGCTACAATCGCGGGCCGTTGCACGTGCGGCAAGGGAGTGGGGAATTGAGAAGCAGAACAATCCACTGGGGGCGAATCCTGCTCGGCGGGCTGCTCGCGGAGGCAGCCCTCATTCTCGCGATTGTTCCCCTCGGCTTGCATCTCGGCGAGAGTTTTCTACACTACACTGCTCCCCCCGGGTCCTTCATCATGTGCTTCCTAGGAGCGCTCTGGGTGTGTCGGCGGACCGAATCCCAATTCATTCTGCATGGGACTTTGGTGGGAGTGGTCGCTGCGCTGATCTACGTTGCCCTGACCCGCGCGCAGCCCGAACCTCATGCATACATTGTGGCCCACGCACTGAAACTCATGGGTGGTGCAAGTGGCGGCTTCGTCGCCCAACGGCGTCGCTCGGCGTCTCCCTCGCAACCCGTTCACGATTGATTCACTGCCCCGCTAGTTTCAGCTCGCGGGTTACGAGAATTCACCTCAGACCGTCACTGCGCCATGGATACCACTGGAAACCGGTAAATGTTGACGCTGATGGGCGCCACGGAAAGCGTCTGCGGGGCGGCGGCGATCGAAATCTCTTTCACCTCGACCTGTGGCGCTTCGCCGGCGTGGTTGGCGGCATTGAGATCCTTTCCGGTCATTTGCCACAGCGTGGATGGGCCGACAATCCGCACGCCGGCGATGTTCAGATCGAGCTGCTGCGCCGATTCCGTCGCATTCACGACGGCGAGAGTCAAGTACTTCCGGTCCGCGGTCAGCGCAGCCACAACGTCGAGCGGATACGTCGGGCTGCCGGAGTTTGTCTTGGGCTGATCGCCGCCGACAGGATACTTGGGCGCTGGCTGAGGCGAGTTCCCTGAAACGGCGACCGGAATGGAACCAAGGAAATGATCGCCATACATCTTAAACACGAGCCCGGTTGTGTTGAAGACCGCAGCGGTGCGGTTATAGTCGAGCGTCGAAACACCCATGGTATGCGCCGACATCCGCAGGAAGTCCGAGTGCCGGAGCATTTCGTTGAAGATCATGGCGTAGGCGAGAGCGAGTTTGAGATTCACGCCGCCGGGGCCGAAGCCCCCGCCGAAGTAGGCGTACTCGTCGATGGACAGAAAGGTTTTCTTGTCGAGCATCGATGGGAATCGCTGTTGGTATCCCTGCCATTCCTCGGCCTTCAGGTGCACGATATCGGCTGGATAGCGCGCGAACTCAAGCAGTGATTGGTCAACCTTTGCATATCCAGCGGATGTGGGAGCATCCAGCGGCAGAGTCTTTGCAAGCTGAAGATCGAAGCGCCTGCCCGGCTGCGCGTACCAGTGCTCGGTGATACCGTCGAAGTTCCCCCAGCAATGCGCAAGGAGGCCGCCGGTCCAGTCGTCCTCTGTGCCGGCCAAAGCCTGGAGGTTGCCCACATACTTGGCGCGCGACTCGCCTGTGAGGTTCATATCCTCAAGCATTTCCCCGGAGGCAAGAAGCGTGATCGACGGGTCGACTTTTCGCATCGCTTTTGCAAATTCATTGTGTTTGAGAACGTAGTACTTCAGATCAGTGCGCCCAAGCTCCCAGGCGCCGTATGGCTCGTTGCCGATGTTCCAGAATTTGACGCGGTATGGCTCGGGATGGCCGTTGCGCGCGCGCATGGCGCCAAAGCGCGTGTTGACAGACCCATTCATGTACTCGACTTCTTCGGCCGCTGAGTGCGCGTCGCCGAAGCCCGCGTTGACCGTGATGTAGGGCTCTACGCCTATCAGCTTGCAGAGAGTCATGAACTCGTCCATGCCAACATCGTTCGTCTGCATCGCGTTCCAGGCATAGTCAAATATTGGCGGACGCTTATCGATCTCGCCTACAGAGTCGTACCAACTCCAGTTGGAGAGGAAGTTACCGCCCGGCAGGCGCCAGAAACCGGAATGAAGCTGGCGGAGGAGGGCAATGGTGTCGGGCCGAAACCCCTCCACATTGTCCGCCGGCATGAGCGAAATGGTTCCGATGTGGAAGTTGCCCTTGCCGGTGCCCGTGATTTGGAGAATTCCGGCGTCGCTATCGGCCTGAGCTGTGAAGCTGAGCGGAAATTTCTTGTACGCCGGCGCGAGCGCGGTGAACGTGATGCTTTGCCGGTCGTTCGCGTTCTGACCCCAGATCAACTCGACCTTCACCGCGGCGCCGGGAGTCCCGCGAAGAAAGATGCGGCCCGTGTATTGCTTGCCCTTGACCAGAGCCAGGCCGGATTGCTGGATGCCGTGAGGGGTGCGGGGATCGAGTTCGATGCGCGGGCTTTGTTCGCCGACGAACGAGTGGTCCTGGTCCATGACCACGGATTCGTCCGGGCCAACAGGTTTCCACCTTCTGGGCGCGAACTCACGAAGGGGACCAGCCGGTGCTTGCTCCGGCGGCTCCTTGGACGTGATCGGGTAGTAGAACTTTCGGTCGTCGAGCATCTCAGACCAGAGGCTGCGATAGATCAGGGAGCCAATGTGCTCGATAAACATCCCATACTCGTACTTCGAAATCGGCTCGCCGGTCTGCCGCGCATCAATGGTTACTGTCAGCCGTTGTGGAGCGGCTGGCTGGCCATTCTGAGCAGTGATCGCAACTGAGCACGCCAGCAACAACAACAATGCCGCCGCGGCGAAAAACGCAATCCGCATCTTCATGGAAACCCTCCTGGCTTCCTCATTCGTATCTGTCCACGTCTGACCTATTGGTTGGCCGCGCCGAAACGTTAGCGCGCGCATGTCGCCTCAGGGGACGTCCGACGACTTGGGCGATGGCCCGGACGACAACTCAGGCGACGACCCGCGACCATTCTACGCCGAGAAAGCGGGCGCAACTGTATGAACGAGGCCCGCTCTTCAAACCATCTCGCGCAACAGTTCCGGCCGTGGTTGCGGGATCACTACTTTATTGGTGAGCAGGCCCTTTGCGGCGACGATGGCCGCGCCAGCGTCCACCGCACTGCGCACCGCGGAGATGCTGCCCGTGAGCGTGACGAATGCTTTCCCCCCGAGCGCCATCGCCAGGCGAATCTCGATGAGTTTGACATCGGCGGTCTTCACCGCGGCGTCCGCGCCTTCGATCAGCGACGCGACCGAAAAGGATTCGATGATCCCCAACGCATCCATCACTTCGATCTTGTTGTTGCCGCTGATGGCCGGGGCGATCGATCTGTCCACGTTGGGAATCACGAAACTATCGATGAGGGAGTGGCGCCCGACCTGCGCGCCCGCTTCGACGCTTGCGCGGACAGCGCCGACGTCGCCTTGCACCAGCACGATATATTTTCCCGAGCAAATGCTACGCGAAAGCAGCAATTGCACCTCGGCGGCTTTCAGCATCGCATCGCACACCTCGAATCCGGCGGCCACGCTCGTTAACTCGATAAGACCAAATGAACTTTGTTCCACGGATTCCTCCATTGGTTGCGCCTTGCGGTGGCCTGCCCTGCCCACTAGCGGGCAGGCTCGCTGCGGCGAGCTACGCCTCGATTTCGATGAAACTGCCTGAAATGGCCTTGACCGTGCCCGCGATGCTTGCGTGGACGCTTGCGCCCAACTCTTCTTCCCCAACCGCGGCAACTAGATCTCCGGCCTTCACGCGTTGCCCCGCCCGAACCACCGGCTTCGCCGGGACGCCGGCGTGTTGCGAAAGCTTGATCCGCACCGAGCGTGGTTCGAGCGGCACGCCGGCAAACGGCGCTTCGCGTTCGTACTCCTCAATCTTCAGCCGCTTGCGCAGCATGGAGAGCGGCACGCGCCGGCCCTCTTTCATCGGGTGAATCTCCACGGCGCGCTGCTGCACGAACTTCATGCCCGCGGCGCGCATGTCGTGCTTGGCCCGATCGCAGGCCTCCTTCGGGTACAAATCCTCGGGACAGGAATAGAGCGTGCACAGCCCGCAGGCGCAGCAGAGTTCGGCCCATTGATTCCACTGCGCCGAGCCTCCCGTGGAAAACCCCAGGCTGCGCATCACTTCGTGCGGCATCACTTCATAGCCCAGCAGATAGCGTGGGCAAAGTTCCGTGCAGTAGCTGCACTGATCGCAGGCGGATTTCCCGATGCGATGCATCGCGGACAGCGGCCGCTCCTTCCGAGAGACCAAATGATGTTCGCGGGGCAGCACAACCAGGCCTGCCGTAGTCTTCGTTACGACGTCATCGAGATCGAATGACAGCTTGCCCATCATCACGCCGCTCACAAAAAAGCCAAACTCCCGGGAGGTCGCGCCCCCCGCAGCCGCCACTAATTCGCGGAACGATATCCCTACCGGCGCCCAGAACGATTTCGGCTCGCGCACCGCCCCGCTCACTGAAAGAAACTTGCGCGTCACGGGGATGCCGCGGCCGGCGAGGTGCACGTTGTAAAGCGTCTCCACGTTGTGGACGACGCACCCGACGTGCAGCGGCAGGCCCGCTGGAGGGATGAGGCGTCCGGTGGCGGCGGGCACCAACTCGAATTCGTCCCCCGAAGGGTAATAATCGCCGAGCAGCACGAGATCAATAGCCGCTTCGCCTACCTTCGACTGAATGGCCTCGATCGCGGCTCTATTTTTTTCCTTGATGCCAAATTTGCCGCGCCGCGCGCCTGTGGCCTCCATCACCAATTGCATCCCGGAAAGAATTTCTGCGGGGGCGTGCGCCATGAGTTCGGCGTCTTTGTGGAGCAGCGGCTCGCACTCGGAGCCGTTGGCGATGACGAATTCCACCCGGCTCGCCGCCTTGACGGATGCGGGAAAACCCGCTCCTCCGGCGCCGACCACGCCGCATGCTTTCAGCTTTTCGCTGAGCGTCACCAAGAGGTGCCTTTCGCCGTTTGTACTTGCCGGCCGAGCCAGAGGGAGTGCAGGCCGCAGTGTACCAGCTTGCGCGGCGGACCGTGTACCGGCGCGGGGCGGCCTCGTGCCGCCCCGCCGTAAGGGGAGGTGCGCTGCTTCAGAGGCGATTCAGGCCGTCGAACGCGGCGACCTTGTACGCCTCGGCGAGCGTCGGATAGTTGAAAACAGTGTCGCGGAAATATTTGATCGTGCCGCCGAGGGCGAGCACGGCCTGCCCGATGTGAATGATTTCCGTGGCGCGCTCTCCGATCGCGTGCACGCCCAAAAGTTTAAGCGTGTTGCGGTCGAAGATCAGCTTCAGCATGCCGTCTTCATCTCCGAGCATCATGCTCTTGGCCAGCTCCGAATAGCGCGCGATGCCGATTTCGTAAGGAACTTTCGCCGCTGTCAGCTTTGCCTCGGTCATGCCGACCATCGAAATCTCAGGAATCGTGTAAATACCGTACGGGAACGACTCCGAATAGTGCTCAAGCGGCATTCCGAACATGTGGCAGCTCGCCAGGCGGCCCTGCTCCATCGAAGTGCTGGCCAACGCGGGGAAACCGACGATGTCTCCGGCGGCATAGATGTGCGGCACCGGAGTTTGGAAGAATTCGTTGACGCAAATTCTTCCCCACGAGTCGGCTTGCAAACCGGCCTTCTCGATGCCGATCAGATCGCTATTTGCCTGCCGCCCGACCGCATAGAGCAAATTGTCGCCGTGGATCCTCTTGCCGCTTTCGAGTTCGGCGAACACCTGGTCGCGTTTCTCGTCCACGCCGACGGACATAACTTTTTCGCCCAGCCGGAAGACGGCTCCGTGGCGGCGAAGGTGATACATCAGGGCCTCGAGAATCTCCTGGTCCACGAAATCCAGAATGTGCGGACGTTGGTCCACCAGCGTCACTTCGGCGCCCAGCGCCGACATGAAAGAACCGTATTCGAGGCCGACGACGCCCGCTCCCACTACGATCATTTCGCGCGGCACGGTGGTGATCCCGATGAATTGGTCCGAATCGAGGATTCTCTTGCCGTCCAACGGGATCTCCGGGCTGTGCGCCGGACGCGTGCCGCAGGCGACCAGGATGAATTCGCCGCGAAGGGTCTGCGTTCCGGTGTCGCTGGCGACCTCGATCGTGTGCGGATCGACGAATTGCCCCGCGCCCTCGTAAACGGCCACGCCGTTGCGCCGGAGTTGCGAGTAAATCACCTCGGTCTCACGGCCCACAATTGTTTTCACGCGAAAGGCAAGGTCCTGCACCGAGACGCCGGCATCGCTGACCCGGTAATCGCGGCCGTAGATGCTCCGGTCGGTGAACCCAATCAGTTGCAGAATCGCCTCGCGCAACGTCTTGCTGGGGATCGTACCCGTGTGCACGCAAACCCCGCCGATCATCCTGCCGCGATCCACGATCGCGACGTGCTTCCGGGCTTTGGCCGCGGCAATCGCCCCTTTTTGCCCCGCGGGTCCGCTGCCGATGACGATCAGATCAAAGTCTTGCGCGCCCATGTTCCGATTCGTTTCCCTTAAGTGTTCTTTAGACGGTCCGAGAGAGCCGCGCGATTCGCGCGCTCGCCGCGCCGCAGTCCGCCACGGCGGACGCAAGCGGGCACCAGCCGTGCGCTGCTGTGCGAATCGGTGGCCAGGCCGAAGGCCCCTGCCAAACAGGCCTCAAAGTGTACACTGAAGCCCCCAACTGGGAGAGTCGAATAAGGTGGGCATGGCCCCTGATCCCGGCAGTTCGCCGAGGTGCAAGATCTGAGGCTGGCGGAGAAGAGACGGTCCAGTTTCTGAGAAACCAACTATGCGGCAGCATGCGAGGTCAGCCAGAAGGAATAAACACTGGTCAGAAACGAGCCGTCTGCCCTTCGCTAACCTCCAGAGGGCCCGCCCAGCCTTCCCAAACTGGGAAACCAGGTCCTAGTACTATACCCGACACCGCTACTTCCCAAGCGCGTCGTCTCGAGCCAGCGACGCGCCTACAATTGAAGAGCCAGAAGTCCAAAGCAGTTCGGACCAAGATTACCTGGTCCAAATTCCACTTGGGAGAACATGAATGAAAAAGCAGGGGTGGTTCATTTTGTCGGTACTAGGACTAGTGATTTGCATTACAAGCGCTCCGGCGCACGCGCAGGATGGCAAGATCAGCCTCTTCGCGGGCTACTCGTTCGGGACGAATAACTTCTATTCCTTCGATCCGACACTCCACGGCTATGCCGCAGATTTCGCCTATAACCTGAACAAACATATTGGTTTGGAGGCAAACTTCTCCGGCCATAACGGCACCACAACAATATACAGCTTTCCGGCCACAACTGACGACAATGGCTATAACGACACCTTACGTCAGGATATCTATGCCTATACTTTCGGGCCGAGACTCTCCCTGCCGATGGGGCACTTTACGCTCTTCACCCACTTTCTCGTCGGCGGCGCGCATTTGCACGAAGGCTATACGGAGAAGTGCACCCCGGCAACAGGAGAAGACGAGGAGACCTGTAATTATATCAGCGGATCAACCAGCATCGATTATACGAGCGGCTCAAAAGGCAATGGATTTGCCTTTAAGACGGGCGCAGGTGCTGACTGGAACCACGGCTTCTGGGGCGTTCGAATCCTCGAAGTGGATTACGTTCACGCAGAGGTGTCCACGACCGAAAACCAAACATGCACCTACGCGTGCGCCACACCATACAAATACACCTCATCCGCGAACAACTTCGAGTTGGCCACTGGCGTAACGTTTAACTTCGGCGGCGCGAAGTAGCTAACTTCGGCTGACCCCAAACACCAACTCCGCCCATCCTTGGCCGGTTCCCGCTCCATTCGCGATGCGGGAATTCGCCCGGGATGGGCGGTCCCTTTTTCCGTCGCCCATCTGGAGCTTCGGCTCTTTTCCCAGACGGTCTGCCTTTGCAAACTCGAGCCGATGCTGAGGCGAAGTCGGCCGGACACAGTAAACCGACGGCCCTGCGCAGTAGAGTGGCGGAATCTCCACGAAGAGCCATGCGGTGCCAAATGACAAGTTAACTTGACAACCACTGGTGGGGTTCGCCGCCTAGCGGAGCGAGCCTGGTTCAATGCCGTTGTGGCGCGCCATGTCCTCCAGCGCGTCGATCAGATTTTGAACTTGCTGCTGTTGATCCTGCAGCTGCTTGAGTTGCTCCTGGGGGGTTGCGGCCGCTCCGAAATTGGTCATGTCCACGGTCGCGCTTCCACGCGTGTCTCCGGACACTGCCGCTTCCGCG
>DASPOJ010000102.1:0-4771 GCA_035626055.1 Candidatus Methylomirabilota bacterium
GCGCGCCGTGCCGTAGACGTGGTCGTATCGTGCGGGCAGGATTCCGATGACTGTGTACGGCTTGCCGTCGATCAGGATGCTTCGCCCCACAAGCGCCGGATCTCCTCCGTAGCGCCGCTGCCACAGGCCGTGCGTAAGGACTGCGACTTGGTCGCGTCCCGGCTGGCCTTCCTCCGGCAGAAACGTGCGGCCGAGCTCCGCTTGCACACCTAACAGTTCAAAGTAATTCGCCGAAGTGTGGACGCCCCACACTTGTTCGGGAGCGGCGGCGCCTGTCAACGTGCTAAACCACGTTTGCCACGCGGAGAGCTGGACGAACGCGTGGCTTTGCTCCTGCCAATCCAAGAACTCCGCTGGCGAAACGATCTGCCGGTCGGCTCCGCGAGTGAGGTCTGTTTTCCAAACGAAACAAATCTGTTCAGAATGGGGAAAGGGGAAGGGCCGCAACAACACCGCATCCAATACGCTGAAGACCGCCGCATTCGCGCCGATGCCCAGGGCCAGCGTGGCGATGGCGATCAGGCTCATGCCGCGATACTTGACCGTCATCCGCGCCGCGAAGCGCAGGTCCCGCCACAGCGTCTCCAGCAAAGGGGTCCCCCGAGTGTCGAGTTAGTTTACAGTAAATTCGGAACCGACGCGCAGGAAAGTGGGGCGTCTTGAATTGCTCCTCAATCAGGAAACACTTTCGCGCGGGGCGCCGCCTTGCGCGCAAACCGCCGCGGTGCTTCGCGATTCAAGTGCAACTGTGGTCCGCTCAGGGAGGGGGCGCGATAGGAAATGTCTGACTGCGCTGGAACTCGGGTGTGGCAACGATCGAAATGAAGATGAACTTCTCGAGTGCCTGGAACGTGGCTCACTCGTGGCCGAGGCCCGCGTGCTCCGCTGCAGAAGACATTTTTCGTCGGTGGATTGCGATTTGACTGGTACAGCCGGGCGTTTGGCCGCCACGGCCCTGATAACGTTCTCCTCTTCCATGCCAGACGCCGCCGGCGGCTCGCGCGAGGCGCAAACTTCGGTCCGGGCTTCCCGCCGCGATAACCCGAAGGACGAACGATCCCTCACTGTGCGTTGACGCCGCCCCTTGCGTTCTCTTCGCCTTCTTTATAAACGTACTTCACGACCTGCTTGTAGATCAGGAGATTCGGGCTGCCGTCTCGTGTGAGCTTGATGCAATCCCGGTCGTACCACTCGATGACGCCGTGCAAAACTTCTCCATCCGTGAGCACGACCACCATCGGCGTGCGCGATTGCATCTGCTTCACCCAATAAAAATTCTCCGCTGCGGTCTGGTCCGGAGGAGCAGGCTTCTTGTGGGGCTGCGGCCCATTGTGCGGCGAGCGCATCGGCGGTTGTTCTTTGACCTCAGTGAGACTTGGACGAAACAGTTTGCGATTGACCATGACCACTCCTTCAAGCCCGCTGTAGAACTGCAAATTGGGTTATGACCTGGCGGTTCTGCATGTGAGACGCGCGACAGCCCGGGCCGGTTACGAGATTTTATTCGTGTGGCTGGCCGAAATCGGCCGCACGGCTGGCCAGTGACGTCGCCACGGCATCCAGTCCCAATTGACGGTTCACATTGCGCCGCAAGCGCCCGTGCAACCGGTCAATTCCCCCAATCGCCTTCGTGACCCAGGCTGAATCCACTTTCTTGCTCAGTACTTCCAGTCGCTTGCGAAGGGCGGGATTTCGCAGTTGCTGTTCCGACGGGACCCGGGTCAATACGAGCAGATCGTTTAAGAGACTATAAAACACATCCAGCACGCGTTCAAAGGGGATTTCGCGCTGTTTGGCGAGTTGATCGGTGCGGCCGAACAACTCGCCGAAAGAACCCCCGCTGGCGGCGCTTTCCAGGATGGCCAACGCGCTGTTCCTCAGCTCAGCGGCGGCTTCGAGATCCAATTCCATGGCAATCCCAGGGCTTCCCTCGCCGAGTTCAGCGGCTAGCTGGCGCCGCGCGGAATCAAGCTCTGTGTGTTCCCGCAACACTTGGTCCACCAGATTCGCTTCGAGCGATGCAAAGGTGAATTGAATGCAGCGCGAACGAATTGTCGGCAGCAGCGCGAAGGGATTTGGCGCAAGCAGGATCAGCGTTGCGCTCTCCGGCGGCTCTTCCAGAACTTTCAAGAAAATATTGGAATAGTCCGGGCGCATGGTATCCGCGCCGTCCAGTATGAACACGCGGCGCCTCGCCGTCGGCCGGAAATAGGCCGCTCTTTGAATGGCCCGCAACTGCCCCACATGCAGCACCGGGCGCACCACGGGACTCTTCGACCGGATCGGGTCGGGCACAAACACCCAGACGTCGGGGTGCGTCTGCAGAATCAGCGGGACCCGCTCGACGGTGGCTGCGTCGGCGCTTTCCCCGCGTTCCGCCAGACCCTTCTCGATCAGCGGAAGCGGATCCGCAAGCTGAGCGATTCGCTTGCAGGGATCGCATTCCCCGCAGAAATTGTCTTTCAAACGTTCGCAGTTCGCCGCTTGCGCGAACATCCGCGCGAGTGTGTACTTGCCGATCCCCCTCGGTCCGGTAAAGAGCAGCGCGTGCGGCACGCGTCCTGCGGCGAGCATGCCGCGAAGGGCGGAAACGATGCGCGCATTGCCTAAGAACGCATCAAATCCCGCCGGCGCCGCTGCTCGCGACGAGGACCTCTCTTCGCGGCCGCGGCTGGCGCTCACCGCCGCTCCTTCGCCATCGGAAGAAGCGCCTGAATTGCGGCGATCACTTCGAGATGAATTTCATCCGGCGGACGCAACGCATTTTTCACCTCGTCCCAGCATTCGATCGTTCGCCAGTTGGCTTCGGTCGCGAGACGATCGTAGACCAGCGCCGCTTGCTCGAGGTGCCGCAGATCGGACTCCTGCAAATCCCGCTTCCGGCTCGTGTACTTCCGCGCGACTTTCCGCCCGACCATTCGCTGCGCCTCCACCGCGGGCACGCGCAAGTAGAGCGCCAGATCTTCCGCCGGTAGACCGTAGATTCCGTACTCCAGCCGCTTCAGCCAGGATGAAAATTCCTCCCGCCGCTGCGGCCCGACCCGCGCTGTCTGGTGCGCCAGATTGGATGCGATGTAGCGGTCGGCGAGAATGGTCCGGCCACGCGCCAGCGCATCTTCCAATTCGCGCTTGGACTCAAACCGGTCGCCGGCAAACAACAGCGCGGAAAAATGTGGGTCCACGGCCTCGAGCGAGCCGAACTCGCCGTTCAAGTAGCAGGCCACGAGCTGGCCAAAGGACGAGTCGTAGCGGGGAAAACTGAATCGCGTGTATGGAATTCCCCGCGCGTCAAACGCCTTGGAGAGCAATTCGATCTGGGTATGCTTTCCCGAACCGTCTATACCTTCAATTGCGATGAGTTTTCCGTTGGAAGCCATGCTGTTTCAACCAGTCTAGCGAGCCGCGCGCCGCGCCGCAACCCCTGCGCCGCGCCCCCGCTTGCCCAGAGGGCGGGCCGCCCCGTTCAGAGTTTGCGCCGGGCCTGTTACAATTCGCAAAATGGCGCGTGAAAACTCTAGCATCGCCAGGAATCTATCCCTCATCCGCGAGCGCATCGAACGGGCCGCGGCACGTTCGGGACGCGCCGCCGGAGAAATCACGTTGGTCGCCGTGTCCAAGACTTTTCCTGTCGAATACATCCAGGAGGCGTACGCCGCGGGAGTAAAGCACTTCGGCGAGAATCGCGTCCAGGAGTGGGAGTCAAAGCAGGCTCGCGTTGTGCAACTCGATGCCGTCTGGCACCTCGTGGGCCATTTGCAAAGCAACAAAGCCGCGCGCGCGGCGAGACTCTTTCACACGGTGGATTCGCTTGACAGTCTGGATCTCGCGCGGCGGCTCGATCGCGGCGTCGCCGGCGCTTCCATGCAATCGCAAGCGTCGAGGCTGCGCGTCCTGATCGAAGTCCGTCTGGACGCCGCGCCGTCAAAATCCGGCGCGAGTGACGCAGAACTCCCCGCGCTCGTGGATGGCGTTCTGGCATTGCCGCATCTCGATCTGCAGGGCCTCATGGGAGTGCCCCCGCCGTTCGGGGATCCGGAACGCGCACGGCCTATCTTCCGCCGCTTGCGTGCGCTGCGCGATGCTGCGGCGGCACGCACCGGCTCGCCTCTGCCCGTTCTCTCCATGGGGATGTCACACGACTTCGAGGTTGCCGTGGAAGAGGGAGCAACCGAACTCCGCATTGGCTCGGCCCTATTCGGCGCGCGCAAAACTGAAACCGTTTGAAATCTTGGCTACAGAAAGTTTGCGGGCGAGCCGGTCCCAATGCAAACGCCTTCGCGATTGGCACTGGCGCTCTGCCGCGGCCGCGTCTTTGGGACCTGGTTCCCGTTGACAACGATTTGTTCGGCGCGTAACATGCCGCGCAATCATGGCTAATGCCGTGGAAGGCGAGAGCGGTTGGAGCGGGCTGCTGATTGATTTGGTCCGCAACTTCTTGCTGCTCCGCGATATCTTCGGGTACCTGCTGCCCGGGATTGTCTTCCTGCTTCTGGGAATGCTGAGCGGACGATTTCTGGTTCCCGACTGGCTGAGTATTCTCGATCTGTCATTCTGGGAACGCGTGATCGTCTTCCTCATTATGGCGCTGGTCGCCGGGCACGTCCTGGTGGCGATCTCCTACCTCCCGGCCAATCTCAGACAGCTGTGGGAGGCAAGAAAGAAACTCGCGGAGAGTCCGACCGAACTCTCCGGCGACGAGATCGAAGGCCGCGCCAGATTCCCCGGTCTTTTCCTGGAATACGATCGCCGCACGACACAGTCTATTATGGTG
>DASPOJ010000103.1:0-17975 GCA_035626055.1 Candidatus Methylomirabilota bacterium
ACCTTTGACATTTTGGCGGCGGGGCCATAGCATTATGAGTTGCTTCTTGCACATGGGCCGCACCGCCCCGCGAGAATTCAACTGAACAACTTTCTGGAGGAAAAATGCCCATTAAGGTAGGCATCAACGGATTCGGCCGCATCGGACGCAATGTCGTGCGCGCGTCGCTCGGCAATCCGGAGATTGAATTTGTGGCCGTGAACGACATCACGGACCCGAAAACGCTGGCATATTTGCTGAAGTACGACTCCATTCTCGGCAATCTCTCGCAGGAGGTAACGCACACGGACAATTCCATTTCCGTGGGCGGGAAGAGCTTCAAGGTTTTCAAAGTGAAGGATCCGGCGGAACTGGATTGGCCATCGGTCGGGGCGGAGATTGTCGTTGAGTCAACGGGGCTTTTCACGAAAGCCCCGGAGGCGAGAAAGCATCTGCGCGGGCCGGTGAAGAAGGTGATCATCTCCGCGCCGGCGACGGAGGAAGATCTGACGATCGTGCTGGGCGTGAACGACAAGGCGTACGATCCGGCGAAGCACAACGTGATCTCGAATGCGTCGTGCACGACGAATTGCCTGGCGCCCGTGGCGAAAGTGCTGCAAGACACTTTCGGCATCGTGCACGGCACGATGACCACGATCCACTCCTACACGAACGACCAGAAGCTGCTTGACCTGCCGCACAAGGATCTGCGCCGGGCGCGCGCCGCGGCGCTATCGATGATCCCCACCTCGACAGGAGCGGCGAAGGCGTTGCAGCTCGTCATCCCGGAGTTAAAAGGGAAATTGGACGGCTACGCGATGCGCGTGCCGACGCCGAACGTGAGCGTTGTGGATTTGACGGTGACGACCGCCAAGCCCGCGACAAAGGAATCGGTCAACGCAGCGCTGAAGAGCGCGGCGGACGGCCCGATGAAGGGCATACTCGCCTACTCGACCGAAGAATTGGTTTCGGTGGATTTCCGCGGCAACTCGAATTCCTCGATCGTGGACGCGGGCTTCACGCGCGTCGTGGCGGGGAATTGCGTGCAAGTGCTTGCGTGGTACGACAACGAGTGGGGGTATTCGTGCAGGGTCCGCGATCTCATCAAGTTCCTCGCGGCCAAGTTCTAGCGGTTGCATCTTGCGCGGGCCCCCGCTGATGGCGCGGGGCCCGCGATCTTGATCGAAATCCGACCAGGCTCTCGCGCTCCCTGGGGGAAAGGGCGCAGAGGAGTATCCACATATCATGAGCAAATTATCCATTCGCGATCTGGAACTTTCGGGGAAACGGATATTCGTTCGCGTGGACTTCAACGTGCCGCTGGATGGCGAGCGCGTCGGGGACGACACGCGCATTCGCGAGACGCTGCCGACGTTGCAACTGGCGATCACGAAAGGCGCGAGGGTGGTGCTTGCCTCACACCTCGGGCGTCCCAAAGGGAAACCCGATCCGAAATATAGTCTGCGGCCCGTAGCCGCGCATCTCGCCGGGCTGCTCGGGAAACCGGTGGCGTTTGCGGAGGATTGCGTGGGGGCCGCGGCAGAGGGAAAGAGCCGGGCGCTGGGGAACGGCGAGGTTTTGCTCCTCGAAAACGTGCGCTACCACAAGGAAGAGGAAGCAAACGACGAAGGATTCTCGCGGCAACTGGCGGCGCTCTGCGACGGAATTTTCGTGCTCGATGCGTTCGGCTCGGCGCACCGCGCGCACGCTTCGGTGGTGGGAATCACAAAATTCGTGCAGAAATCAGCAGCGGGGTTGCTGATGGAATGCGAACTGACATATTTGGGCAAGGCGATCTCGAATCCCGAACGGCCGTTTGTGGCGGTGCTCGGCGGCGCGAAGGTTTCGGACAAGATCGAGGTGGTGGAGAACCTGATGCGCATTGCGGACGCCATGCTGATCGGCGGCGGGATGGCGTATACGTTTTTGAAGGCGCAGGGTTTGCCGGTCGGGAACTCGCTGGTCGAAACAGACAAGATTGATTTGGCGAAGCGGCTGATCTCCGATGCGAGGCAGCGCAATTTCCGGCTCGTGCTTCCGGTGGATCACGTGATCGGAGCCTCGTTCAAGGCAGGCACCGAAACGCAGGTCGTGGCGATCGCAGGAACGCCAAACGGTTGGATGGGGCTTGATATCGGGCCAGAAACGGTGGCTCGGTTCACGGACGAACTTTGTTCGGCCAAGACGATTGTGTGGAACGGGCCGATGGGCGTGTTCGAGTTTCCGGCGTTTGCGAAAGGAACGGTGGCGGTGGCGCGGGCCGTGGCGCAGGCGACGTCCGCGGGGGCGACGTCGATCATCGGCGGAGGAGATTCGGTCGCGGCGGTGCATCAAGCCGGCGTCGCGGACAAGATTTCGCACATTTCGACCGGGGGCGGGGCGTCGCTGGAGTTTCTCAGCGGGCGCAAGCTCCCCGGCGTGGAAGCGCTGACGGATCGCTGAGGAAGACATGGCGCGAAAACCCGTAATCGCAGGCAACTGGAAGATGTACAAGACGCAGGCGGAGACGCGCGCATTCTTTGAAGCGTTCGCTCCGCTGGTGGCGAAATCGGACCACTGCGAAATCGTCATCGCTCCGACGTACACGGCGCTGGGCGCGGCGGTCGAAGCGGCGCGCGGCACGAACATCCAAATTGCGGCGCAGGACATGCATTGGCAGAACGAAGGCGCGTATACGGGCGAAGTCTCGGCCGGGATGCTGGTGGAAGCGGGCTGCAAGAGCGTGATCATCGGGCATTCGGAGCGGCGCCAGTTTTTCGGCGAGACGGACGAATCGGCGAACAAGAAAGTGAAAGCGGCGCTGGCGGCGGGCCTGAGGCCCATCTTGTGCGTCGGAGAATCACTGCGCGAGCGTGAGGCGGGAGAAACCAACACGATTCTCGAGCGCCAGCTTCGCGGCGGCGCGGCCTCGTTGACCGAGGAACAGTTCTCGCGTATCATTTTAGCTTACGAGCCCGTGTGGGCCATCGGCACGGGCCGCACCGCGACGCCTGAGCTGGCTTCCGAAGCGCACAAATTCCTGCGGCAAGTGTCTGCGAGTTTATTCGGACCTGAGCGCGCGGCGGGTTTCCGGATTTTGTACGGGGGAAGCGTCAAGCCGGACAATATTCGCGGGTTGATGGCGCAAGTCGATATCGACGGCGCGCTGGTGGGCGGGGCAAGTTTGGACGCGAAGTCGTTTGCGTCAATCGTGAATTTCTAGGACGGGAGTTTTCGGGGGGCGCAGGGAATGCCGAGGGAAGTCAAGTGGGCGATTTCGTTTCTGGCGGGCGCCGGCCTGCTCTGGGTCGGATGGCGCGTCTACGCGGTATTGATCATCCTCCACATCATCGTTTGCTTCACGTTGATGATCGTCGTGCTGTTGCAAAGCGGCGAAGCGGCGGATTTGGCGGGCGCGTTCGGCGGCGCGGGCAGCCAGACCGCATTCGGGCCGCGGGGCGCCGCAACGTTTCTCTCCAAGGCGACCACGTGGTGCGCGGTGATGTTCATGCTGACTTCGACGGCGCTCACGATCCACATCAGCAGTGGGGCTGGCAGGACTGCGGGGAGTTCCTTGCTCGAACAGTTCTCAAAGCCAGTGCAGAAAAGCACTGCGCCTGCGCCGACTTCGACGCCTTTGCCGTTCCCGGCTCCTGCGACACCCGCTGCTCCAGGCGCGCAAACTGCTCCACCGGTGGCGCCGGCGCCGGCGCAGTCGCCGAATCAAACGCCGCCAAAGCAACACTGAGCGCGTCGCAACGAACGCGAGTTCTTGCAGGACTTGCTGCCAGGGACGAGCGCGACTAGAATCTACCTCGAACCATTCCACACTGCGGAAGTGGCGGAACTGGCAGACGCACCATCTTGAGGGGGTGGCGCCGTAAGGCGTGTGGGTTCGAATCCCACCTTCCGCACCAAATCTCACGCAGAGGCAAAGGCTTACCGCCGCGCAGGTCAGCAAAACGGGCCCAGGTCAGCAATTCAAGCTATAGCGATTTGAGAAACGGCATCGTGCACAGCGCTGCGATTCTGTGTCTCGACCCCGTCTTGGTCTGGTGCGTCACCTAGGGCGTATTGCATAACCTAGCTAACTCATTGATTCTAAAGGGTCGAAATGGGGTTATGCAACAGCTTCCAGCTGGAAATCCGGTAGGTTTCTGGACCTTAATCTTGTTGGCCCCGATATTGGACGAAAAGGCGCGGCTCTCAAGAGAGGACCGGGCCTTCATCTATTTCAGTTTTCAAGGTGTGTGCAAGTCTTCGCGAGACATCGGCTTTCTACGCCAGCTAAACCTGGGCGATTTGGTGTCGACCTTCTGATTCCTAGGTTCGGGCTCGAGAATCTAAATGCCTTATCGTCAGTTGCTTACGGACGAAGGCCGTTCTGAAACATGCCCTCAGTTGGGCTACATGTGGGCTGCAAGTCGAACCGTTAGCAGTGCAAATCCCTCCCTTCTTCGGGCTGCTCACTGGGCTACAGTGTCTAACTTTGTATGCGAAGGCGGTTTCGCCGAGAATGTGCAGGCCCCGCTGAGAAATTTGGTTGAAAACGAAGCTGGCACGCGCCTAGCATAGACACGGAGGCGATCAGCACTGGGCGAACTGGGGAATGCATCGACTTCATGCCATTGTTTCCTCGGTGCTGGCCCTCGTTCTGAATCTGCTGTTGGTGGCAGGCGTGCCAGGAAAGCCCATGGCGGCGTTTCAACTCAAGTCCTCGGCATTCTCGAATGGCAGCGCGATTCCCGCGAGATTTACCTGCGATGGTGCAGACCTCTCACCGGCACTCTCCTGGAATGACCCGCCGGTCGGCACCAAGACTTTTGCTCTGATCATGGATGACCCCGATGCCCCGGCTGGCACGTGGGTGCATTGGGTTCTCTACGATCTCCCCGCGAGTGTGAGGGAATTGCCTGAGGGCGTGCCGAGGACGAGAGATTTGGAGATCGGCGCTCGACAGGGCTTGAATGATTTCCGGAGAATCGGATACGGCGGTCCATGTCCTCCCCACGGGGCGGCTCATCGGTATTCCTTTCGGCTCTATGCCTTGGATCGGTGCACACAACTTCCCGCGGGAGCTGCAAAGGGCGATCTCGAGCGCGCGATGAAGGGCCACATCCTGGCTCGATCGGAGTTGGTCGGCCGCTTTCAACACTAGCTGGTCGCAAAGGTCAACCGCACGCCGCAGGAAAATGCACAGCGTCCCAGGACAGGCATTGAAAGGGATAGAAAAAGTGAGATGGCAGGTCAACTCAACCCCCTGGGCTGGCCGACGGGGAGATGGATGTACGGCTGGAACTCCCCACAGACGGTCAGACGGTTCGTAACGCCCACGCCAAGGGCGAGCCCTTCCGTAAGCACGGCACACTGCCGGGGGTTCGCGACAATTTGGTCAAGTAGGTGGGCCAAGAGAAGGTTGGTGCGGGTAAAGTCTCCGCGGTCTCCGCGCTGAAAACGCGTGGCGTCCGGGTTGTTGCCGCCATGCATGGGGGGCTGCCGAATCACTCGCCGACGGGGACGCGAATCGCCGGATGGCCGGACAAGACACCGTTCGATTTGCGGTGAGTGTGAGGATTTACCAGCGAAGCTCGAGTTGCGATTCCAGGACGCGATCCAATTCTTTCGCGTCGATTGGTTTAGTAAGGTAACCGTCCATTCCCGCGGCAATGCAGCGTTCCTCAACTCCTTTCATCGCGTGCGCGGTGAGCGCGAAGATCGGTTGGCGCCGCGTCCCGCCCCTTTCGTTCGCGCGAATCGCGGCCGTCGCTTCGTAGCCGTCCATTTCCGGCATCTGGACATCCATGAGCACCAGATCGAATGGTTGCCGCGCGAGAGCCTGTACTGCTTCACGTCCATTCTCGGCAAGTGTCACGAAGTGGCCGCGCTTTTCGAGCATGCGCATAACAAGTCTCTGGTTGATCGGGTTGTCCTCGGCGAGCAGCACTCGGAGGCGGCCAAGCGGTTCGCTTTCTTCGCGGATCGAGTGCCGGGTGATGAGCGTGGTGTCTGCTTCGCTTCCTCTTGGATCCAGGACGTCTTGGATCGCCTTGCGCAATTCATCTTGCCGGATCGGTTTGGTGAGGTATGCGGCGATGCCAAGTTCACGGCACCGGGCCGCGTCTCCACGCTGGCCGCCTGAGCTAAGCATCATCAGGCTCGTTTTGGACCCGTCCTGAAGTTCCCGGATCCGTTCGACGAGGGCGAAGCCATCCATCCCCGGCATGTGCAGGTCGGTGAGCACGAGTGGAATGACCTCTCCGGCAGCGCGCGCCTCGGCTATCAATTTCAGCGCTGCATCACCCGAAGCAGCCGTGGAGACGCTCATGCCCCAGCGCGCGAGCGTCGCACTCAGAATCTTCCGGTTGGTTGCATTGTCGTCAACCACAAGCACTTTCACACCGTGGAGACGGTCGGCGAGAGGCGCAAGCGTTTCGGCACGGTCTCGGCCGAGGCCGAACCGGGCAGTGAAGTGGAATG
Source organism: Candidatus Methylomirabilota bacterium (assembly GCA_035626055.1). Classification (GTDB taxonomy): domain Bacteria; phylum Acidobacteriota; class Terriglobia; order Acidiferrales; family UBA7541; genus DASPOJ01. The sequence continues at coordinate 6,436 of DASPOJ010000103.1, forward strand.
TGCTGCCGCGCCCCACTTCGCTCTCCGTCCAGATTGTTCCGCCCATCATCGTGACGAGACGCCGTGAAATCGTAAGGCCAAGCCCGGTACCGCCATATTTTCGCGTCGTGGACCCGTCCGCCTGAGAGAACGCATCGAAGATCGACTTCTGATTTTCAGCGGCGATGCCGATCCCCGTGTCCCGCACCCGAAAATGGAGGATGGTATTGACGTCGTGGATCGCCTCCGGCTCGACGCGCAATTCCACCTCGCCTCGTTCGGTGAATTTGATTGCGTTGCCAAGCAGGTTCAGCACTACTTGACGCAAGCGAGCGGGATCGCCCTTCAAAACACGGGGAATGTCCGGATTTATACGGCAAAGCAACTCCAGCTTCTTGAGATCTGCGCGCAGGGCCATGGCGCGCACGGACTCTTCCAGTACCTCAGTGAGATCGAATTCGATGTCCTCGAGGTCCAGTTTGCCCGCCTCGATCTTGGAGAAGTCCAGGATGTCGTTCACCACGACCAGCAGAGCGTCCGCGGACACTTTCACTGCATCTAGGTTTTCGCGCTGCTCTTGGGTGAGCTCAGTGTCCAGCGTCAGCGCGGTCATCCCGATGATTCCATTGAGAGGCGTGCGGATTTCATGACTCATGTTGGCCACGAATTCACTTTTGGCGCGACTGGCGGCCTCGGCAGCTTGCTGCGCGTTCTTCATTTCTGCCTGCGCGTGCTTGCTTGCGGTGATGTCGCGGCCGATTCCGACCAGGCCGATCACTTGCCCGGCCTTGTTTCGCAACGGGACCTTGGCCGTCAGCGTCCAACGCTGGTTTCCGGATTCGTCAACGCGCGTTTCTTCATGCTCGAGCAGGGGCTGCCCGGAACGGAGCACCTCCCGTTCATCGGAGAGAAAGTCATCGGCGACTTCTTTGGGGAAGAAGTCATGATCTGTCCGGCCGATCACTTCCTCCAGCGAGGGAACGCCAAGCCGTTGTGCCATCGCCTGGTTGCAAAGGAGATAGTGGCTCTCTCTGTCCTTCAGATAGACGTGGTCAGGGATGTTGTCGATGAGTGTCCGCAGCAGGTTCCGTTCGTCGGCTAGGGCACGCTCCGCCTTGGTTGCCGCCTCCGTAGCGTCGTCGGCGCGCTTCTCTTCCCATTTTGCCTTTTTTCGGGCGGTGATATCGCGCCCGATTCCCATGATCCCCACGACCCGCCCGCGCGCATCGCGAAGCGGCACTTTCGTAGTGAGCCACCACTTTTCATGGCCCGCGGAGTCGACGGAGGATTCCTCCTTTTGGATCACTGAGCGGCCGGAATCTATGATGTCCTGCTCATCCTTCCGGAAGGTGGCGGCCAGCTCCTTCGGGTAATAATCGAAGTCAGTTTTGCCGATCATCTCGGCTGCTGATTTGGCCCCCATGAGTGTGGCCACAGCTTGGTTGGCAACGGTAAACCGGCTCTCAGTGTCTTTGACGTAGACGTAGTCGGGTATGTTGTCGATCAAAGCATGGAGAAGACTGCGTTCCTGCGCCAGCGCTCCACCTGTTTGTCCATGCCATGCAAGGAGCTTTCGAAACCGCCCGAGCAGGAAGTAGGTCGGAATCGTGGCGGCCACGGCAAAGAGAGCTCCGTAGATCACCTCGACTCGCCAAGGCAACCGCAGCGGTGCGACCGACCGGACGGCAAAAAGGAAGGCCACTGTGCACAAGAGAATCAGTGCGGCCGCTGCAATTGGCGACGGCAGGGGAGGGCGTCGTCGAATGCCTTCGACGCCGGCAACATACCCTTGGGATTCGTTGACGGCCTGCTGGGTGGGTCCCCTTCTCATTAGTCTTCCTGTTGGCGTCCGGACGCAAGCCGAGCCTCTCGTCGCGGCGGCTTAAGACCTGCGGCTCACGCGCGGCTCAGGCAAAGTGCAACAGAAGGGGTACCACAAGGATAGTATCCGGCCCCGGCCGCTGGCAAGGCGTCCAAGAGAGTTGTGTCCTTTTAGAGTTAATCGCCCGCCATACCTCGCAACGGGCGTCCCGGTGAGGTTTGCGCGTAAGCAGAAGAAAACACCCGCGATCCGGCGGCCGCAGAGGCTGCAGAGACGAGCGAAGTTACTTGAATTTCATCCCTGGATGTATATGATACCGTCCTCGGATTTTTGGACCGGGCTGTCGACGGAAAACTCATGATGATTTTCGCGCCCCGGCCTTCGGCTTTTTGGAGCGGAGGATAATGAGTAGAAAAGGCCCGGAACATGGTTCGACTGCTGTTGCACTGGCACTCGCCGTTTTTCTTCTACTATTCACAGCTATTACGGTCTATATCTTCGTCGCGAAATGGTGGTGGTTCCCGCCTGCCATCACGGTCGAGGGGCACGAGTTTGATTCCCAGTTCTTCCGTACGCTCATAATCACGGGTGTCGTCTTCGTTGCGGCGCAACTCGGCCTGGCGCTTGCAATCTACCGCTTCCGCGAACAGGGGAAGCCCGCGCGTCATTTCGAGGGTCACACCGGCATGGAGATTCTTTGGACTCTCGCGACTTTGGTTTTGTTCATCGGCTTGGGAATTTACGCCGAAAAGGCCTGGGCCGAGGTCCACTTCATTGGTGCGTCGCCCGGAGCGCTTCCCATCGAGGTGACCGCGCAGCAGTTTGCATGGAATTTCCGCTATGCGGGGCCGGATGGGAAATTCGGCCGGACTAAGCCGGAGCTGGTCAGCGCCTCGACGGGAAACCCGGTCGGAATCGACCCTGCGGATCCTTACGGCAAAGACGACATTGTGTCTCCCGGCGAGCTCGCGATTCCCGCAGGCAGGGAAGTGGATCTGACGCTGAAGTCCCTTGACGTGACGCACGGTTTCTATGTCCGGGAGCTGCGACTCAAGCAAGACGCGGTCCCGGGGATGGAAATCCACCTCCATTTCAAGGCAGACGATCCCGGCACGTACGAACTCGCTTGCGGTCAGCTTTGCGGTCTGGGCCACTACAAGATGCGCGCGACGGTCAAGGTCTTGTCGGAACCGGATTTCGAGAAGTGGATGCAGCAGCAGGAAGCGGCGAACCAGTGACTGCGCTAGACGCCCTTTCCGGGCAAGGAGCGAGTGGATGGTGACAACCGCAGAGGCTGGCGGGCACGTGCATTCCGCCCCCACGGGCTTCATCCGGAAATACATCTTTAGCCTGGATCACAAGGTAATCGGAATTCAGTACCTGTTGCTGGCGCTATTCTCTGTTTTTCTGGGGATGGCGCTGTCGCTGTTGATGCGGATTCACCTGGCCTGGCCGGCCCACAAGCTGCCGTTCTTCAGCGGCGGATTGATGACGCCGGAGCAATACCTCGCGCTGGTCACCATGCACGGTTCGATTATGGTTTTCATGGTCCTGACCACGGCGCCGCAATCCGGATTTGGAAATTATTTCCTGCCCATTCAAATCGGCGCCGAGGACATGGCGTTCCCGACCCTGAACATGCTTTCGTTTTGGACGACCTTCGTTTCTTTGGCCGTGATGGCCTCTGCGTTTTTCGTCCCGGAGGGCGCTCCGATTTCGGGTTGGACGGCCTACCCGCCGCTGAGCGCGGTCGGTGAACAGTCCGGGCCGGGACAGGGGGCCGGGCAAACACTATGGGTCATCGGCGTCGCGATCTTTTGTGCGGCGTCGCTGATGGGAGCGCTGAACTTCATCACGACTACGGTGGATCTGCGCGCCAAGGGCATGTCGTTGTTGCGGTTGCCGCTGACGGTTTGGGCGTGGTTCGTGACCGCCGTACTTGGATTGCTCGCGTTCGGCGTGCTCCTCGCCGCTTGCGTGCTGCTGCTCTTGGATCGCACGGCGGGAACAAGCTTTTTCATCCCGGGTGGGCTCGTTTTCACGGATCAAGTTCTGATTTCTCACAAGGGCGGTTCGCCTCTGCTGTGGCAGCACCTGTTCTGGTTCTTCGGGCACCCTGAGGTTTACATCGCGATCCTGCCCGGCATGGGTGTGGCGTCCCACCTGCTCTCCACGTTCGCGCGCAAACCGGTTTTTGGTTACAAGGCGATGGTGATCGCCATTTGCGGGATTGGATTCCTCGGTTTCTGCGTCTGGGGACACCACATGTTTGTGAGCGGCATGAGCCCGTATTCCGCGTTCGCATTCTCGCTGCTGACAATGACCATCGGCGTGCCCTCGGCCATCAAGACGTTCAACTGGCTGGGAACTCTCTGGGGTGGGCGAATCCAGTTTACGAGCGCAATGCTGTTCGCGTTGGGGTTCGTTTCGCTGTTTGTGACCGGCGGACTTTCGGGGCTTTTCCTAGCGCAGCCGACCCTGGATCTGTATTTGCACGACACCTATTTCGTGGTCGCTCACTTTCACCTGATCATGGGAGTCGCTGCGATCTTTGGGATCTTTGGGGCGATGTATTTCTGGTATCCCAAGATGTTCGGCCGGATGCTCAACGAGGGCCTCGGCAATCTTCACTTCTGGCTGACGTTCGTCGGCGTTTACGCCATCTTCATGCCGATGCATTATCTCGGCATCGCAGGCCATGAGCGCCGCTATGCCGATACGACGGGCGTGGGTTATCTGGCGAAACTTCAACCCGTGCACGTGTTCATCACAATCGCGGCCATCATCACGGTCGCGGGCCAGCTCGTTTTCCTGTTCAATTTCCTCCACAGTATGAAATCTGGCAAGAAAGCGGAAGTCAATCCATGGAACGCGACGACGCTGGAATGGACGGTGTCATCGCCGCCGCCGTTTGACAACTTTGGCGGAAAGCATCCGCACGTCTATCGCGGGCCCTACGAATTCGGAGTGGCAGGGCATACTGCGGACTTTATTCCGCAGAATTTGGAACCGGAGAAAGTTTCCGAAGCGCATTAACGGAGCGTTGTGGCGCCCACAATCACTCAGGAACTCGAGCTGATTACAGCCGGACACGGCGGCGGCACGGGCGTGCCCGCCCGCGGCGGCGACGGGGATCGGCCCGGCGGCAGCCGCCGCGTGCCGGTACGCGCGTATTTCACGCTCGTGCAGTTGCTGCTCGCGGCCATCGTCATGTTCTTCATGGCCTTGACCAGCTCCTACATCGTGCGCAAGGGGCTGGGCACCGATTGGCAGCAGACGCCTCTGCCGCCGATTCTGTGGTTCAACACCGTCATTCTCCTTGGCAGCAGTTTGACGATCCATCTCGCGCGGCGGCGCGAGCGGGCGGCGTTCCGACCGTGGTGGACACTCACCATCCTCCTGGGGCTTACGTTTCTGGGCGGACAGCTCCTCGCCTGGAAGCAGCTCGCCGCTGCCGGGATGTTTCTGGACACCAATCCGAGCAGCAGTTTTTTCTATCTCCTAACTTCGGCGCACGGGCTGCATCTCGCCGGCGGCATTTTTGTTTTGTTCTATGTGGTGTTTCGGGATTGGCGGCGATCGAGAATCAGCCAGGCGGCCGCCGCTGATTTGGCCGCGATCTACTGGCATTTTATGGATGGGCTGTGGCTATTCCTGTTGGCACTCCTGACATTGGGACGGTGATCCTTGCACGAATCGAACATTGAGACAGCCAGCGCGGCGACCTGGGGAGGCGGAACCCGGCCGTTCAGCATGGGCTCGAAGAAGCTCGGCATGTGGCTCTTCATCGTGTCCGACTCGCTGACCTTCGCGTCCATGCTGCTGGCCTATAGCTACGAGCGCCTGTGCAACCCGGATTGGCCGCGGCCGTTTGAGTTCAATCCGGCAATCCTGAAGGGCAGCGGACTGACGGCGATCCTGCTCGCCAGCAGCTTGACGATGGTGATGGCCGTGGCCGCCGCCGCGCGCAACAATCGAAAGGCAGCGGTGAGGTGGATTCTCGCCACAATGCTGGGCGGAATTCTGTTCGTGCTGCTTCACCTTACGGAATGGTTCAAGCTTCTCGGCGAGGGTGTGACGCCGTGGAGCAATCCCTGGAACGTGCCCCTGTTTGGCGCCACCTTCTTCGGCGTCACGGGTCTGCACATGCTGCACGTTTCGATCGGCGTGATGTATCTCGGGATCATCGCCACGGGGTTCGGCACCGGCCACTGGACCGCCGAGGACGTGGAAGTCAGCGGTCTCTACTGGCACTTCGTGGATTTGGTTTGGATGTTTGTGTTTCCGATGATCTACTTGATGTCTGTGAAGATCTAGGCGGCGAGGAAAAAATAATGTCGAGCGAATCGCACGCGTCCGAAACGCACCAAGCCGGGAGTCCCGGCCTATTCACCACTGTCTGGGTAGGGCTGCTGCTCCTGACGGGGGTCGAAGTCTTCTTGGCCTACCTCGAGTACATGCGGCTCCATCCCGCGCAGATGCTCGGCCTCCTGGTGGCCATCTCGGTGCTGAAGGCCGGCCTGATCATGTCGTATTTCATGCACTTGAAGTTCGAGAAGTTCAGTCTGGTCCTATGGCTTGTCCCCGCCACGCTGTTTTGCATCATGATGATCATCATCTTCATTTTCCCGGACAGCAACCGGCTGCTGCAAATGCGTTTGATGCGCTAGATGGGGGATGCGGGAAGTTCGTCGCGTGTTCGATAAATGAAGAGACTAACTTCAATTCTAGGAATGACGTTTTCGGCGGCGGGCGCGGCCTTGGTCCTGGCGCAGCCGGCCTCAGCTCAAGGCTGCGCGCTGTGCTATACGACGGTTTCGGCCGCGGGCTCGGCCGCGATTCGCTCCCTTCACGTGGGTATTCTCGCGGTATTGATTCCGGCTTTGGTCCTGTTTCTTTCCATCTTGTTCATGCTCGTCCGCCAGGCGGCAGCTGAGCCTGTCTGAAACTCTTGGTCCGGCATTCCCGTCAGATTTGCGGAATTCTATTCCGGCGCAGCTTCAGCGAGCGCCGTGGCCACGCGCGTGATCTGGTCTTCTGTCAGTTCCGGGTACATCGGAAGCGAGAGAACTTCGTCTGCCGCGCGTTCTGATTCGGGCAATTCGCCGCGCTGAACGCCCAGCGCCGCATACGCGGGCTGCAGGTGGATGGGAAGCGGATAGTAAATCATGCTGCTGATGCGCCGGGCGGCAAGGAACTTCTGAATTCTGTCCCGCCGTTCCACGCAGCCCTCCACTCGAATCGTGTACACGGAGTAGACGTGTTCGCAATCTCGCCGCTCCTGCGGCGCGCGTATCCCTTGTAGTTCCCCCAGCTGCTCGCCATAGTGTCGCGCGTGCATCCGACGCGCCGCCGTCCACGCCGCCAAATGACGCAACTTCACGCGCAAAATCGCGGCTTGAATTTCATCCAGGCGGCTGTTCCATCCGCGCTCGCTGCTCGAATAGCGGCCTTCCTGGCCGTGATTGCGCAAACGCCGCAGGCGGTTCGCATCGCTTTCGGAATTGGTGAGGATCATTCCGCCGTCGCCATAGCCGCCAAGATTCTTGGTGGGGTAGAAGCTAAGACACCCAAACGCTCCCATGGAGCCGGTCTTACGGCCTCGATAAATAGCGCCGATCGATTGCGCGTTGTCTTCGATGACCGGAATGCCGCGGCGTTTGGCAATCTCAAGGATTGGGTCCATGTCCGCTGCGTGGCCGAATAGATGTACTGCAATGATGGCTTTGGTCCTCGGAGTCAACCGAGATTCGATCCGCGTGGGATCGATCGCAAACGTCGCAGGCTCGATATCCAGCAGCACGGGCCGGGCGCCAAGTGCGCTCACAGCGCTGGCCGTGGCGATGAAGGTGAAGGCCGGGACCGCGACATCGTCGCCGGGAGCCACGCCTGCCGCGTGCAGCGCGAGCATCAATGCGTCTGTGCCCGACGATACTCCGACGCCGAATCGCGCGCCCGAGAGTTGCGCGAGTTCCCGTTCGAGCGCCGCGCCCTCCGCCCCGAGAATCCAATGTTGCGATGCCAGGGGCGCTTCGATCGCTGCGCGGATTTCGTCCGCAATCGATGCGTACTGCGCGCGAAGGTCCAGCAGGGGTATGGACGCGTTCGATTGAGGGGATTGAGAGGTCATCTGCGATTGCCGAGACGATCTTTCATCTCAGCTCATTCCCGGTCGCGCTGGTGCGCACCGATCGGATGCGCAGCGCGGGGGCGACCCCGGAAAATGATAGCGGTTTCTCGCTGCCCAGCGGTAAAGTCCCGGACCAAGCCAGCGAATCGGCGGCAGTCCAAGAAGCCAGCCGAGCCAAGCCAACTTTGGCATCACTCGCAACAGCGCGATCCATGCTGCGTAACCGCTCAGCCACACGCCGCCGGGAGCGCGCACGTGCATCTCGCGATCCAGCGACTCGCGCGGGAATGGCGCCCGGGCCGCGATGGCGGGTTCGTTGTAGTCGAGGAATTCAATCCGGCGTCTCGTGTCGAAGGGTTCCACATGCGCGCGCGTCCACTGGCAAAAGGGACATGCGCCGTCCAGGAAGACCTCGTAATTGCTTTGAGAATCCATCTGAATCCCGGAAACTTCCAGGGAAAGCATTATATCGTGGCAGGCAGCCGCGCACCCGGAATCAAGTGCACGGATTCAGGGCGAGAGACGGTTGTCCCCATTTGAATGGATGCGCCAGCGCGGCTTAGAGGTTCAGTGACGCTGCCCGGGAGGATCAGCCACTTGAGGGATTTGCGGGCGCGCCGGCGGAGGACCCGTGCTCGGTTCGATCTTGGACGGGGCGGGATTCGGAATCCCGATCCCTTGGTTCATGGCGAGGTGCTCCCTAGCGCACGTCGGACAATAGCCCTTTCCTGTGTCTTCGTCGCGAAGGCTGGCCAGTTCGTAGCAGCCGTGGATGCAGTCGCAGTATCCTGTGGTGGAAGCAGTCTTGATGGGAACAAGCGCCATCGAGTGAAAATCCTCAACTGTGGATACTAGCCGTTCAGAAAATGATTGGCAAGGCGCGCCTTGCGGCAATCGCAAGCGCAGAATCACGTCCGGAGGCCGTCCGTGGCACCTCGGCTCAGATCGCTTTGATATGCGAGAGGCGGTATGGCGTGCCGATGTTTTCTTTCAGTGCGAGCCAAAGAGAATCAGGCAACGAGAGGAAGACCTCAACGACCTTGGGGTCGAACTGCGCCCCCGAGCAGCGACTGATTTCCGCGCGCGCGTGGGAGATCGATCGCGCCTTGCGGTAGGGCCGGTCCGAGATCATGGCGTCCAATGCGTCGGCAACCGCGAAAATCCGCGCCCCGAGCGGAATTTCTTCGTGCTTCAAACCGCGGGGGTATCCGGTTCCGTCATAGTATTCCTGGTGAGACAGCACGATTTCCGCGGCTTCCCGGAGAAACGGAATGCGGGTGACCATGTTATGGCCAATCTCGCAGTGCTTCCGCATAACCATTTTTTCCGCTTCGTCGAGCGGCCCGGGCTTTCGCAAAATGTTGTCCGGAATGGCCATTTTGCCGATGTCGTGAAGAAAGGCCGCACGGGCGATGACCGGCAACTGCTGCGGATCCACCTTCATCGCCTTCGCGATGGCAATCGTGAATGCCGTGACGCGCTTGCAGTGACCTTCCGTCTCGGCGTCTTTTAGGTCGAGCGCGCCGCCAAGAGCCTCGAGCGTGTCGTCGTAGGAGCGCTCGAGCTGTTCGAGCGCTCCTTTAAGCTGTCCCGTCCTGTCCTCGACGAGTTTCTCGAGATTTCGCTGGTAGTTACGGTTTTCCAAGACGAGTTGCCGGTGCTGTAGCGCGCGCCGGACGCTCAAGAAAAGCTGGTCCCTCTCAAAGGGCTTCAAAATGTAGTCGTACGCGCCCCGGCGGATGGCTTCGAGGGCCGTGGCAAGGTCGTGCATGGCGGTGACGATGATGACGGGCACGTCCGCGTCATGCTGTCGCAGCCATTCGAGCAGCCGGATGCCGTCCATCTCCGGCATAACCATGTCGGTCAACACCAGATCTGGTGAGCTCTGCTCAAGGTAGGCTTGCGCTGCGCGCCCGTCGGTCGCCGTCGAGCAATCGTACCCCTGCGCCTGGAGCAGCGTCGAGACCACCTCACGGATCGCTTCCTCATCGTCCACGACAAGGATTTTTTTCTTGGACACGTTGATCACCCGCAGGTTTGATTATACGGTACGCTCCCGTGCTCTCGCGGCCGCTTCGGACGGTTGGCCCAAGTTGGTGCTGATTCTGCTACTGGGTGCAAATGAAACTAGGTGAGAGGAGAAATTCGGCGGGCGCCTTATACGCCAACGCCGGCCCGGGCGACCGATCTCTCGGCCAGAGCGTTCATCGCGGCCTCGAGACGCGCGGACAGACTGCCCACTATGCCGGCAAGATGGACAAAAGGCGCGAGAGGCGCGGGACCGAGCGATAGCCGTACCCACACGAGTACATAAAGCGCCCGAAAGCGCAGGCCGAGCCAGAGGCGTCCGAACTCCTGTTTGTATTCCACTTTGGGCGAGAGCGCTGCCACGACGCGAGCCAGCTTGTCCAGGCGGCGATAATCGTCGCCTAGCCCAGCGAGGAACTGTCTTGCCACGCGGCGCCTCTCCATTCGCACTCTTCGCAGGGTCTTGGCGGAGACGCGGCTCTGCAGGTAGTCAAGATCTACGGCGGAAAGTGAGTTCTGAATGTGGGAGATGTAGAGGGCATGGCGTGGCGTCAAGTCTTCGAGCTTGAGACCGGGCGCTTCACCCACTTCGCGACGCTGGCGACTCCGCCCAAGAGCGAGCCACAGCAACAGCGCTAGCAGTCCCAACCCGATCGCCACGAAAAGGAGCGTCTCGTTCATTGGCTAACGAATACCACTATGAATCCGCCGCAGGCGCACAAGCGAAAACTAATCTTTTTCGACATTCCATCCTTTGCCGTTGGGGGCGCCAGATCGGCAAAAATTGCGTCGAGGGCATGGGCACGCACGCTGAAATTTCAAGGCCGCGCCAAATCACCCGGCGAATGCCAGGGTGATTGACGTACTCGGGGCCCTCCCTGACGTCAACAATATCATAATGTACTTCGCAGTACAAGTGCCCTTGCCGCGGGAAAACACTGCCGCTCGCCAATCCGGGATGACTCAAGTCTTGAGCAAATCCATTAGACGCGCGTTCAATGCGCGCAGACGATAATTGATTGCCGGAGCGAGCTCCCCATAAGTTTCAGGCGGAAGCAGGGTCGGTTCCGGCTTCGGGGCGGGCAATGGTTTGCGCAATGCGAAACACCATGCGCCGAGCGCGGCGTCAATCACCGCCAATTGCACCCCATTCCACCAGGCCTCCAGACTGGCTTGTGAAGGAGCATGACCGTTGAATGCGGGCCAATGCGTCATGTACCACTGGATCAGCAATGAATTGGAAAGAACGATGGTGATGAAGTACGCACAGAGTCCAACGGCAATCTGGCGCTCCAGCGAGCCGAATTCCAGTTGGTAGTGCCGCGCAACAAGCAGCATTGCGACCAGGATCGCCGCGGAAGCCAGCGCCAGATCGCGATGAAGCGTCAGAACCAGCGATCCGAGCCGGTTTTGTTGTTTTAGCGCACCGTAGGTGGCGTGCAGCAGGAGAACTGCGAAAAGGCCCAAGAGACATCGCCAGGTCAACGCCCAGATTCCACGGTAAGCACGGAATCCGCGCCGGCACAATTCGGCTGTGACGAGCCATTCCGCAACGGTCAAGATTCCGATGCTGATCCAGCC
>DASPOJ010000104.1:0-8871 GCA_035626055.1 Candidatus Methylomirabilota bacterium
GGAATTCGTCTATCAAGGCGTCCCGTACAAGATGCCGGTGTACGAGGAGATTCTGCGGAAGAGCGGCGCAAAAGAGTTTGAGGTTGCCTACATCGGCGACGACCTGCCGGACATCCCGCTGATGAAGCGCGTGGGATTGGCCGTGGCCGTGGCCAACGCCGCACTGGAAGTGAAACGCGCGGCGCACTACGTCACGTCACGGTCGGGGGGCGGCGGCGCGATCCGCGAAGTGGTCGAGCTGTTGCTGAAGGCGCAGGGCCGCTGGGAAGAAATGATCGACAAGGCTCGCGCGTAACCACAGTGGATTTGGTCGTGATTCGCGGTAGAGCAAAGAGAGTCCAGAAGGAAAGATTCCTTCTGGTCGCGAAGCGGCTCGCCGAATCCTTCGGTCCGAAAGAGACGCGCCCGGTTAGCAAGCGGCGCGCGCGAATGAAGCTGGGATGGAACTCCATCTTCGCTGCCTGGTGAAAGTCGGTCAGGGCAACAACGGATACAAGACCATCGAAGAGTTCTTGCCCGAAGCTGCCGAATGACCGGCCGCCACATCCACCTAGCCGAGTCAGAGAGGCTTTCGCCTCTCTGACTCGGCTTCCTTGCTCACAGAACCTTGGGCAAATACACTAGGAGTCGACATGCCTAAAGCCGGTTCACCGAAGGAGAACTTTGGTACAGGCTGGTCTGGCCGCCAATTCTTCGAGGCCGCCGCGCGAGATTTGCGCTTCGGCTTGCGCATGCTGAGCAAATCCCCCGGCTTCTCCGCCGTGGCCATCCTCACACTCGCCCTCGGCATCGGGGCCAATACCGCTATCTTCACCGTGGTCAACACGGTGCTGCTACATCCCCTACCCTACGCGCACTCAGATCGTTTGGTGAACATCTCCCGGCCAAGCGCCGGCACTGCGATTCCCATGTTCAAGTATTGGGAGCAAAACAATCCTGGATTCGAAGATCTCTCCGCTTACGAAGGCGGAATTGGAATGAATCTGGAGAGCAGCGCATGGCCCGAACTCCTACAAGTAACGAAAGCATCTAGAGATTACTTCCGGCTCTTTGGGGCAATTCCAATTCTAGGGAGAACTTTCAGCGAAAAAGAAGACCAACCTGGAGGCCCTCGCGTTCTGGTAATGAGTTACGGCTTGTGGCAGCGTCGCTTTGGCGGAGGTCCGTCCACGATCGGAAAAACCATTTCCCTCGGCGGTTCGCCTTATACAGTGATCGGCGTTCTTGCGCCGGGCTTCAAGCCGCTCGTTCCTTGCGATGCGTGGCTGCCGTTGCAAGCCGACCCAAATAGCACAAATCAGGCTCACATCCTCACCGTATTGGGACGGCTACCTGAAAATACAACGCTCGCTCAAGCCACCGCACAGATGGCAGTCATCGGAAAACGATACATTCAAACGCATCCCCAACAATTGGGCGAGGATGAGAACATCCGCGTTACACCGGTTCAGCAGAATCTCACCAGGGACGTGCGCTCGCCGCTGCTGGTTCTGGTCGGCGCGGTGGCTCTGGTGTTGCTGATCGCGTGTGTCAACGTGGCCAATCTGCTGCTGGCGCGAGCTACTGGCCGGCAGAAGGAATTTGCCATTCGCGCCGCGATCGGGGCTGGGCGCGGGCGCATCGCGCGTCAATTATTGACGGAATGTCTGTTACTGGCCTTCAGTGGAGGAGGTCTGGGTCTAGCCCTTGGCTCTTGGGGAGTGCGCGGGTTGCTGCTGGTGATGCCTCAGAACTTGCCCAGAATTCAAGAAATGGAAGCGATTCCCGCGCTCGATCCGTGGGTGGTAGGCTTTACGTTTCTGCTGGCGGTGGCCACTGGAATGCTGTTTGGCCTTTTCCCCGTTGCCCAACTCTCGCGCATATCGCCGGGGTTATGGCTTCAAGAATCCGGGGGTCGTGCGGGCGGTGGATGCCAGTACAATCGTACGCGAAACGCCCTAACCGAAGCCGAAGTTGCTATAGCGGTAGCGCTCTTATGCGGAGCCATGTTGCTGATCCGCAGTTTCGCGGCCATGCATAGCGTCAACTTGGGTTTTGACCCCCACAACCTGCTGACCATGGAGTTTTCTCTCGCCGGAACTGGCTATGCGAAATCGAGCGAGGTGGACCGACTGGCGCGGCAATTCGTGGAGCACGCGGAGCGCATTCCGGGCGTGGAATCCGCCGCCATGGCCAACTCTCTGCCGCTTTGGGGAAGGCAGGACATGATTTTCGATATTCCCGGAAGATCGCCTCTCGCTGGCTTCAAATTTACCGGCGATGTTCAATGGCGGTTTGTTTCAACGCACTATTTTGATGTTCTGCGAATTCCGCTGATCTCAGGCAGGTTGCTGCGCGAGCAGGAGCCGGGGAAAACAGTGGTCATCAACCTAGCTATGGCGCGAAAGTATTGGCCGAACACGAACCCAGTCGGGCAAACCATCATTCTTGGCGCGGGACTCGGCCCGGAATTCGAAGAAGGCGCCACGGAGATAGTAGGGGTAGTCGGTGATGTTCGCGAACGCTTGGACGCCGATCCTCCGCCAACTATGTACCAAACGCCCGCACAGATTCCCGACGCTGCCATGATGCTCATCAACAGCCTGCAATCCGACGTAGTCGTCGTCCGCACTCGGCCCGGTGTGACTCCCATGAGCGTGAGCGAAAGTGCTCAACAAGCTTTGATAGCCGAAGGCAAATTGTCCGCAGCAAGAATTCGCACCATGGAGGACGCGGACTTGAACTCGACACAGCGGCAGAATTTCAATTTGCTGCTGATGAGTTTGTTTGCGGCTTCCGCACTCGTATTGGCGGCAGTGGGCATCTATGGTGTGATGTCTTACAGTGTGGAACAGCGCACGCGGGAGATTGGAGTACGCGCCGCGCTGGGCGCCACCCATAAGGACATTCTAGGCCTTGTCCTGCTTCAATCTTTGCGTTCAACTTTGATGGGGATTGGGTTTGGCGTTGTGGGTTCGCTCGGGCTCACGCGACTAATAAGTGCCCAGTTGTTTGGGGTAAAGCCTACAGATGCCCTGACATTTCTGAGCGTGCCCCCTATTCTGTTGACCGTGGCGCTTCTTGCCGCATATCTTCCCGCACGCAGGGCGATGAAAGTCGATCCGATGGTCGCCCTGAGATATGAATAGATCATCGAACGTTCTAATCCCACAATCCCTTTCACAGACTACAGTCTGATAACCGGAACTGTCACGACCGTCGAAAACCGGCCAGCTCTTTGTCGAATTCAGGGACTTAGCCGTGCAAAGTCGACTGAGTCATCGGGGGTTATGGAGCGGGCGATGGGAATCGAACCCACGTCCGAAGCTTGGGAAGCTTCTATACTGCCATTGTACGACGCCCGCCCCGACGATTCGAGGTTGCTAGAATCAGAGGCTACCACTGCCCGCATTCGTCCGCAATGGGGCGGGTTCACCTCCAGTGCTCTGCGGGTTCCGTCGAGGCCGGGACGAGCAGCGTGAGCGCGTCAGGAACGATGCGGAATCGAAGCGGGAGCGCGCCGACGGGTTCGCCGTCCACCTGCGCATAAAGCGTGCCGCCGGCCAAGGGAGTGCAGTTGACGTCCGTGGTCTTCCATGCGGTGATTCCCCGCACGCTGCGCAGCTTGCCGAAATAAAGAGCGGGCAGCGCGAAGAGGTAACGCAACCGGCTGCGCGTCGAGAAGGCGACGATTTCAAAGGAATCCTCGAACAGGCTGGCGTTGCTGGTGATCTTGAACGGGCCCCCGTATTCGGCGGAGCGTCCAACGACAATGAGGGACGCATCGATCGTGCGCTCGCGCGACTCGATGTGCATCAGCGGAAAATCGTAAGTGAGTAGCTGCCGGAATCCTTCGACCCAATACGCGAGCTCGCCCGCGTTCTGCTTCAATCTTGCATCCACGCGATTGACGATGGCGCCGTCGGGCCCACTGCCGCCCACAGACAGAAAATAGCGGGGAGCGCGAGGCGGTCCGGCGGTTTCACTTTGTTCCTGTGGCGGGATGCAGCCGAGCGCAATGCGGCGCGGAATGCTCGTGGGAATCAGGCGTGCGGCGGCGGGGATGTCCCACGGGATGCCGAGTTCCTTGGCGAGGATGTTGGCCGTGCCCGCCGGAAGCAGCGCTAGCGGCACATCGCTGCCGGCGAGGCCGTTGATAATCTCGTTGACCGTGCCGTCGCCTCCACACGCGATGACGAGGCTGAATCTCCGTGCGACGGCCTCTTGCGCGAACGCGGTGGCCGAGCCCGCCTCTGTCGTCGGGGCATATTCGACTGTGATCCCGGCATCGGTGAGGATCTTTCCTGCATCATCGATTTCGGCGAGCCGGCGCTTGCGCCGCCGGCCGCTGACGGGGTTGTAAATCAGGACTGCATTGTGAACGGGTTCTACCACGCTTCGCTCATCCTAGTGCTGTGCGAAGGGAGTCGTCCATTCCTTCGTATTTGCACGGCGGGCGGCGTCAACGGCATTCCGCCGCCTTGACATGGGGAGCGGGAGTAGCAGCGCCTCGCTCGAGAATGTGCCGCAGGATGTCCGGTATCTCGAAGACGGCGTGATTTTCCCGCGCGGCGGCATTGGCGCGGAAACGCTCTAGGGTGTTGTCGCGCAGCAATTGTTCGACGGCCGGCACGATCCGGCGAAAAGTCTTGACGGCGATTCCCACCTGGTTTTCGGTTACCCAAGTGGCGTTGTAGCGCTCCTGCGGTAGCGTCCACGCATTGCACTCGACGATGACCGGCAGTTTCATGGCGATTGCTTCGCTGACGCTGCCGGGGCCGGGCTTGCCGATGAAGAAATCCGAAATGTGCATGTAATAGGGAATGTTCGTCGTGAAACCTTCGACGAAAATCGGTATGCGCGTGCGGCGTGCGGCGAGACGCGCGCGAAGTTTTTCGTTGCGTCCGCAGATCAGAATGAGCTGCACGGGCAAATCCGTCTTGTCGAGGCGATCGAGAATCCGCTCGATTTTGCTCGATCCGAATCCACCGAAGAGAACCAGGCCGGTGGGAAGATTCGCGCCGAGTCCGAGCGCGGCGCGCGCGGCGCCGCGATCCGCGGTCTGGGGCTCGTAGAAGCGAGGATGAAGAATCATTCCCGACGTTCGAAATACGCGGTCGGGACAAGACGTGAACGCAAGGGCCTGGCGTTCCGCGAACTCCGTGCCGCAGATGAAATCCTGTTCGCGGCGCTCCATCCAGAAATTCGGCGGATAGTTCGCGAGATCCGTGAGGATCGTGACAAATGGCCTGCCGGGAAACGCATTTTGAAAACTTTCGCCGAGCACGCGATTGAAGTGCGGCACGAAGGAAACCACCATGTCCGGCGAAACGGCTCGCCAGTACTTCGTGAGAAGTTTCACGAGCGCGCCGTGATACATGCGAATTGTGGCTTGCAAGAGGCGAAGTATTTTCGAGCTGCCCAACGTCCATCCCGTGCGCAACATCGAATTGTAAAAGTCCTGGATGCGAATCCCGGTGAGGCGGCGCAGGACGTCGAGCTTATCGAGCTCCTCCTGCAAATTCGTCAGTTGTACGTTCCAGTCCGGTTGCCGCGATTCGATCGCCAGCCGCAAAGCGGTTGCGGCGCTGCGGTGCCCGCCACCGGCGTCGAAAAAGACGAATTCAATGTGTTTCATAGGGCGGCATAGGAATAGCACAGGACTGGCCACTCGAAACACTTAGCTTAGGGGGAGGATGGGGTTTTGTGCCGAAAGAGTAATAAGTCCTTTATTTACAAGAGCTTTGCACATCTGTCATCAGGCCGTAACAATTCGCGCGTACAAGAGAAACATGAAATGCGACCTGCATATCCACTCGCGGTTCTCAGGGCCATCGACGCTGCCGGTGCTGAGGGGATTCTGCCTGGAGTCATACAGTGAACCGGATGAAGTATACCGGGAGGTGAAGCGCCGGGGGATGGACCTGGTCACGTTAACCGACCACGACTCACTGGACGGTTGCGAGGCGCTGCGGGATCGCGCGGACTTCTTCCCGAGCGAGGAGGTCACGTGCCGCATGCCGAGCGGCACCGAGGCGCACATCGGCGTCTACGACCTGAAAGCCCGCCAGCACGTTGAGATTCAGAGGCGCGCACAGGACTTGCCCGCGCTGCTGGCCTACCTTGGAGAGCAGGAGCTGTTCTTTTCGGTGAACCACATCTTTTCCTCGCTCACGGGCGCGCGCCACGAGGAAGATTTCTGCTGGTTCGTGGACGGTTTCCCGGCATTTGAAACCTTGAACGGCCACATGCTGCCCGAAACGAACCGGCACGCCGCGCGCCTCGCGCGCCGCACCGAGAAGATCGCCCTCGGCGGCAGCGACGCTCACACGATGAACGCCGCGGCGACGGCGTACACGGAAGTGCCGGGCGCCGCGAACAAGGAAGAATTTCTGGCCGGGCTACGTCGCGGGTATTGCCGCGCGCGCGGGTCGAACGGGAGCTACCTTAAGACAACCTGGGTCTCGCTCCGCGTTATGTGGGAAGTGCTGCGCGAGGAGCGCTGGACGGCGCTGCTGGCGCCGCTCGCGATTCTGGTCCCTGCGTTCACGTACGGCAATTTCGCGGCGGAACAGATTTTCGCGCGTCACTGGGCGAAGCGGATTGTGCCGTCACGCCGGAAGCGCGGGAGCAAGAGATTGGTCGGGACATCGCTTGGGACCTCTCTGCGGCCCGCGACCATGGAGAAGATGTCATGACGGTGGCGCGGGCAGTCTGGGGCTACATCGACAGCCGGGACCGCAGGCTGATGCGGCGCGTCCATCGCTGGAGGCCGCCGCGGTGGTTCCGCATTTGGATGATTTCGTCCACGCGCTGCGGCGATGGCTGGCTGTGGTACGCGCTGGCCGTCATTCTGTTGATGTTCGGAGGACCGCGGGGCCTGACGGCTGTGATTGCAGCGGGCGCCGCGGCCGTGATCGGAATCTGCCTCTTCAAGCTCCTGAAGCACGTCAGCCGCCGAAGCCGTCCTTGCCAGTTGGAGCCGCACTGCTGGTCGCGCGTGCTCCCGCCGGATCATTTCTCATTTCCGTCGGGCCATTCGATCACGGCTTTCGCCATTGCCGTGTGCGTGGGACTGTTCTATCCGCAATTGCAGGACGCGCTAGTGTTCGTGGCGGTGTGCATCGCGGTTTCACGCGTGATTCTCGGAATGCATTTCCTCAGTGACGTCCTCGCGGGGTCGGCGATCGGCGCGGCGCTGGGCTACGCCTCGTTCCATATCTTCCTCTAATCTGCAGCGTTGAACATTCCTTGCGCGACCGCGCGGACTCCGCCGCGCAGTGCCTCAATTTCTGAGCGCGCCGTGATCCATTCGGAGTGCGGCACGGACTCGTGAACTTGCGACATCCCATGGTAGACGCTTTTCCCACCCGCTTGGCGCCTGGATCTTTCATGGTCTTGCCTCCCCGGCTGGGCAAATGCCGAAGAAACTTGTAATCCGCTCCTGCCAGTCTCGTAATAGAGAGTAGAGGAGCCCATGGATCTGCTCCGGCGATTTACGCTTGGGGAGATTAGTGCGTTCGAGACGTTGGTCCGGCAGTTCCAGGGCGACATTTACGCCTGGATCGTGCGCATCGTCCGCGACCCCGGCATCGCGGAGGACCTGACCGTGGAGACTCTTTGGCGAATCTACCGGGCGCGCCAGCAATTCCGGCCGGACGGAAACTTCGCCCCCTGGGCACGGCGGATCGCCACCAACTTGGCGCTCGACCATCTCCGGCGCAAAAGCCCGGAACACAGTCTGCTCGCGGATCCGGCCGGGCCGCCTCCACACGATCCGCTCCTCCAACAGGAGACGTGGGAGAAGATTCGGCACGCGTTTCGCCGCCTGCCGGCCAAACTGCAAGCGGCAGCGACGCTCGCACTTATCGAAGAGCGGCCCTACGACGAGATTGCGGATGCTTTGGGGACATCGGTCGGTGCGGTGAGTCTGCGTGTCTTCCGCGCGGTTCGCATCCTGCGCAAACAATTGAAGGACATCGGGGTCAGGCCCTGAGTAAAAGGACATGAGGGTGAGGAAATGACCGAACACGACGACCGCCAGATTCGCGAAGCTCTCCAGCAATCGTTCCCCCCCGTGGACACGGAACTCCGCCGGGACCTTTGGCCCGCGGTGTTGCGCAAACTCGACGCCCGCCCGGTCCGTGTGCCCTGGTACGACTGGGCACTGATTGGCCTGAGCGCCGGCGTGTTTCTATTTTTCCCGCAACTGATTCTCGTGTTCGCATATCACCTGTAGTAAGGAGGCTTTATGAACGAACATCTGTACCTGCGCGCGTACATGGCTGGAATCGCCGTGCCGACGCCGTTTTTGCTGGTCGGCCTAACCCTTTTCAGCATCGCGCGATTTGTTTACAACGTTCCCATCCCCGTGGAGCGGGTCATCATTTTTCCCATGGCGGTCATCCCCAATCTGTTCGGCGTGTGGAACATGCTGCACTTGGCTTCGCGCTCGCACACGCGCTTGCCGCTGGGGATTCACGGCGCGATTCTGCCCTTCCTCATCGTGCCTTCGGGATTCCTCCTCGGTCGCAGCCTGGGCTTCCTAAAAGTCACAGCCTATGGCCTCACCTATTTCGATGTGGTGGAGATTCACTATCTGCTCTTGGCGCTAGGATTTCTGGTTGTGCTGATCATCTATTACTTGGCCTGGAAGTACCTGGTCGGATTCTGTAACCGAGTTGCAGGAATCGCAGAGTAGCCAAGGGTCTGAGCGCAGGTGAGCGCGAGCGTTGGGAGGTCTCGAAAAGAATCACAGGTGGCTACCATGAAACATGCCGTCGAATTGCTCATCAAGATTGCCCTTTTAGGGTTTTCCTGTTTTCTCTGGCGGTGGGTCTTCAATGCACGCCTTTCAAATGTCATGAATCTATCGATCATTGTGGGAGGGGC
>DASPOJ010000105.1:0-5933 GCA_035626055.1 Candidatus Methylomirabilota bacterium
CTGCTGCTCGCTTCGATCCGCGATTCATCGCCCGTCCTTTTCTTCGAGCACAAGAAGCTCTACCGCACGATCAAGGGCGACGTCCCGGAAGGGGATTACACCGTTCCGATCGGCGCCGCCTCCGTGCGCCGCGAAGGAAAAGATCTGACGGTCATCAGCTACGGCTTCATGGTTCACGTGGCTCTCGAAGCCGCCGAAACCATGTCCAAGCGCGGGGTCGAAGCGGAAGTGATCGATCTGCGCACGCTCTCGCCGATCGACAAAGAGACCATTCTCCAGTCCGTCCGCAAGACGAACAAAGTCCTCATCGTTCACGAAGACAAGAAGACGATGGGCATCGGCGCTGAGCTTGCCGCGATTATCACGGAGGAAGCATTCGATGATCTCGATGGGCCAGTCGTTCGCCTCACCGGACCGGACATTCCGGCGATTCCGTTCTCGCCGCCGCTCGAGAAATATTTCCTCGTGAATCCCGAAAAAGTCGTCACCGCCATCGAGCGCCTGGCGGCGTACTAATCTGGCCTGCTGCGAGGCCCGAGACTCATTTCGTCAACCTGTGCAAAACTGAATTTGGTCCCTTCATCCGGAAGTCGGGGACTTGTGTTCGACCGTAGGTTCTGCCACGATTCGCGCAAGGACGTTGTTCCTTTCAGGCCTTTGATGTTCAAATGTCCGGCGGGCCTGCCCATCGTGGGCAGGCACACAAGGAGGTCCCATGGCGCTGTACATGCACCAAATTTCCTACACGTTAGAAGCTTGGCAAGCCCTGGTCGCGAATCCGCAGAACCGCATCGAGGCGGTTCGCCCCGCAATTGAAAAGCTTGGCGGCAAGGAAGTCGCCGGGTGGTTCTCTTTTGGCGATTACGACATCATTGCGATCACCGAATTTCCCGATGCGGTAGGCGCCGCAGCGATCGCGATCGCCTTCGCCGCGGGAGGCTCGTGCCGCAGCGTCAAGACGACGCAATTGCTCAGCACGGCTGAGGGCTTGCAGGCGCTGAAGCTGGCAGGCACTAGCGGTTACAAATCCCTCGCCGCCGCGCGCTGAACGCTTTGCGCGCTGGCGCGTTGCGGTCCCCTAAATCGCAGGGCATACTGCGAGTGTGTTCAGTCCAGAAGTATTGGATTATTTTCAGAATCCACGGTGCGCCGGCGATTTGCCGGGCGCGACGGTCAGGGTGGAAGTGTCCAATCCCGCCTGCGGGGATATTCTGCAGCTCGCCGCGCGAATCGAAGACGGCCGTATTGCAGAGGCGCGGTTTCTCTCGCGCGGCTGCGTGACTTCGATGGCTTGCGCGTCGTATCTTGCGGAAACGCTGCAAGGGAAGTCGATCTCCGAAGCCCACGCGATCACCGCGGAACAAATATCCGCCGCTCTCGGCGGCTTGCCGCCCGCCACCTATCACGGCAGCCAGTTGGCCCGCGATGCCCTGGACGCGCTCCTCGCTCGAATCGCTTGAGGCGCCACGCCGCGCTCGCCGCCCAGCCCTCAACTTTCCATTGCGCGGCGCAGCGTGTCGGGATCGTTCAGATTCTGGATCACGCCCTGCTCGTCGGTCGTCACTTCCGTGACTTCGCGCGAGTGCGCCCAGACAACGGTCCGCGCGCCCGTCTCCATCGGCGCGTTGAGAAGCTCTTCGAACAGCGAACTCGCGAAGATCACGGGATGCCCGCGCTTGCCCTTGTAGGTCGGCACGACGATGCGCTTCCCGTGCGCGTAGAACTCCCGAATCAGCGCCGCCACCAGCCCACGGCTGATCAACGGGTGGTCGATCAGGCAAAGAATCATTCCGTCCACACCCGTCTGCGGCAGGGAACGAATCCCGGCTTGGATGGACGAGAGCTGGCCCCTCTCCCAATCCGGGTTGAGGACAATCATTTCCTCCTTCAAGGAAAGACGCTGTCGAATCTTCTCGGCGTCCGCGCCCAGCACGACGCGGGTCGTCGAGACCTTTGGCTGGCGCGTGACCTCCAAGAGGTGTTCGAGAAAAGTTTTTCCGCGATATTCGAGAAGCGCTTTGGGCAAGCCCATCCGGCGGGATTCGCCGCCCGAAAGAATTACGGCTGCGAGCATGGATGAGGGGACCTCAGCCGGCCGGGGCCGGAAGGTTTTCAGCATGCCGGACGGACTTGTGCGCGAGATTTGCGGCGCCACGCCGCACGGCGATCAGCTCCGCCGCAATGCTGATGGCGATTTCCTCTGGGGTTAGGGCGCCGATCTCGAGCCCGACGGGAGCATACACGCGAGCGAACGCCTCGGGCTTCAGGCCGGCCTTTTGCTCCAGCGCCCGGTACACCGACAACACTTTGCGCTTACTCCCGATCATTCCGATGTAGCGCGCCGGCGTCCCGACGGCCCATTCCAGTACGCGCATGTCGTCGCGATGCCCGCGCGTCACGATTACAAGGTAGGTCGAAGCATTCGGCCGGATTCGCTCGAGGCCGTCCTGATAACTCGTGTAAATCTCCTCCGCCATGGGGAATCGCTTCGGATTCGCGAACGATTCGCGGTCATCTACGATTCCCACCGAGAATCCCGTCGCATGCGTCGCCTGCGCCAGCGCCATCGAAATGTGCCCGCCTCCGAAAATGTAGAGCTTCGGCTGCGGCAGAATCGGCTCGACAAAAATCTCGAGCGTGCCGCCGCAAATCAGGCCATTGTCGTAATCGGCCTCGTTGTTGAGGCTGAAGGTCATCTTGCGCGGCGCTTCGGCCTGCATGACTTCCTTTGCCGCGGCCCACACTTCCGCCTCCACGCACCCACCGCCGATCGTGCCCTCGATCGAGCCGTCTTCACGCACCAGCATTCGGGAGCTCTCGTAGCTCGGGATCGAGCCGTTCGTGTGCACGATGGTCGCAAGCGCGCCTCGGCGCCCTTCGCGCCGCATCCGCACGATTTCTTCGAAGAGGTCCATGGGTTGTCCGCTCCGATTCAGGGTACGGCCCGCGCCGGGTGCTGTCAATTGGTTGCACTTTTCGCCATCCATTAGCCCTGGAACTCATGCCGGACGGCACGGCCCCTGCTAGACTACCGCCTGCTGAGCCGGAGGTGAAATGTGCTGGCGACCATCAAGAAGCCGGGAAATCTCGAGCGATCCAGATCGCTTGCGTTGCGTGCGCTGCCGCTGGTCCTTTTGAGTTTGCTTGCGGCGCACGGCGCGTTCGCGCAAAAAATCACGATGAAGTTCGACCAGAACGCCGATTTCACGAAGTTCATAACGTTTGCCATCCGCTCCCGCGAGTTGAACAGCCAGAATCCGGCGTTGAACAGCGACCTCGTCAAGAAGCAGATCGACGCTGCCATCGAGAAGTACCTGACGGCAAAGGGCCTGACGGAGGTCGCGAACGGCCCCTCCGACCTCAATGTGCGCTACCACTTTGGCGCCGCCCGCAAGACGGAGGTCGAAGCCTATCCTGCCGGTTGGTATGGCTGGGGGACGCGCTACGTGCAGGTTCCGTACAGCGAAGGCACGCTGGTGATTGATTTCCGCGACCCAACTACACATTCGCTCGTCTGGCGCGGCATCGCCAGCGAAGATAAGAGCAATCCCACCGACATCGAAAAGAAACTGGACGACATGGTCAAAAAGGCCATCGACAAATACCCGCCGAAGAAGTAGCAATCCGCGCGGCTGGACAGGCGAAACGCGCGGTGATAGTTTTCCTTCGCCGGAGCGTCCTCTTAGATGGAAGCTGCCGTGATCCCGCGTCCTGACCGGCCGGAAACCCCTGGCCTGACCGAAACCCCTGATCCTGAAATCCTGCGAAATAGTATCGGCGCGCGTGCGCTCGTTCTCGGACGAACTGCTCGGGCACGGCTGCCAGTTCGCCAAGGCCACTCCTGCAATTCGCTGGGCACGCATTCCAACGGCCGCCGCACAGTTGGAGGAAACCGTGAGTGATTGGTCCAGGCGAGAGATTTTGAAATTGGGCGTTGCGGCGCCAGCCGCCGCTGGCGCTCTTGCAACTGACTTGTCTGCCGCGCGGCAGACTCATCCCCAAGGGCAGCCCGCCTCGAGCGCGCCCAATGCGCCGGCCGCGCTGGCCGTGAGCGTCGCGGCGCAGCGCGAGAGACTCCTGATGGATTTTGGCTGGCGCTTTCACCTCGGCAATGCGAACGACCAGAAGGCTGATTTTGATTTCGGCTCGACCAGCGCGTTCGCGAAAACGGGAGAATTGTTCGCCGCTTCTCGTCCGGATTTCGACGATCACGATTGGCGGATGCTGGACTTGCCGCACGATTGGGCCGTCGAGCTGCCCTTCGTGAACGATCCGGACCTTGTCGGCCACGGTTCGAAGCCGCTGGGCCGCGCCTATCCCGCGACGAGCATTGGCTGGTACCGGAGAACATTCACCGTGCCGGCGAGCGATCTCGGACGCCGCCTGTGGATTGAATTTGACGGCGTTTACCGCGACGCGATGGTGGCCCTCAACGGCTATTTTCTCGGGCGGGAGATGAGCGGCTACGCGCCGTTTGGTTTCGACGTCACGGACTTCGTGAATTACGGCGGAATCAATGTGCTCGTCGTGCGTGTGGACGCAACCGAGAACGAAGGCTGGTTCTACGAAGGCGCGGGAATTTACCGGCACGTATGGCTGCAGAAGATGGATCCGCTGCACGTCGCGCACTGGGGCACGTTCGTCACCTCGGAGGTGGCGCGCGGGACCGGAGTGGCGACCCTGACGGTCGCGACGGAAGTGCAGAATGATAGCGACACGCCGCAGACGTGCCAGATTGTGTCTTCCGTTGCGGACGAAGACGGAGTGGATGTCGGGATGGCGCGCTCGGCTCCGACCGACGTCGCGCCCTGGAGCACGTCGCAAGTCAAGCAGCAGGTGCGTGTTGCCGAGGCGAAGCTATGGTCCGTCGAGGAACCGCATCTCTACCATTTGCAGACCACGATCGAGCGCGAAGGAACGGCGGGGGATCAAACGCACACGAAGTTTGGAATTCGCACGTTCCGGTTCGATCCGGATACAGGTCTCTACTTAAATGGCGGCCAGCTCAAGGTGAAAGGAATGTGCAATCACCAGGATCACGCCGGAGTGGGCTCGGCGTTGCCGGACCGCTTGCAGGAATTCCGCATTAGGCGCCTAAAGGAAATGGGCGTGAACGCGTACCGCACGTCGCACAATCCCGCCACGCCGGAACTACTCGACGCGTGCGATCGCCTGGGCATGGTTGTGCTCGGCGAAGCGCGCATGATGTCTTCGGACCCGGAGGGACTGAGCCAGCTCTCGAGAATGATCCGGCGCGATCGCAACCATCCCTGCATTTTCATGTGGTCGTTGGGGAACGAGGAGGGCGCGGATCAGGGAACGGACCTCGGCGAACACATTTGTCGAACGATGAAGAGGACGGCGAAGCGGCTGGACCCTTCGCGGCCTGTGACCGTGGCGATGAACGGCCAATGGGGCAAAGGGTTTTCGCGCGTTGTGGACGTGCAGGGATTCAATTACATGTCTCAAGGCTCGATGGATCAATTTCACGCCGCGTTTCCGAAGCAGCCCTCCATCGCGACGGAAGAGGCGAGCACACTCTCGACGCGGGGAATTTACGAGAAGGACGCCATCAAAGGGTACGTCTCGGCATACGACCTGAATGCGCCACCTTGGGGAGCGACGGCGGAAAAGTGGTGGAAGTACTACGTGGACCGGCCTTGGGTCGCGGGGGCATTCGTGTGGACGGGATTCGACTATCGCGGCGAACCCACTCCCTACGAGTGGCCGTGCATCAGCTCGCATTTCGGCGTTCTGGATACGTGCGGCTTTCCGAAGGACAACTTTTACTACTACCAGGCGTGGTGGACGGAGAAGCCGGTCCTGCACATCTTGCCGCACTGGAACTGGGCAGGGAAGGAAGGCCAGCCGATCAGCGTCTGGGTGCACGGCAATTGCGAGGAAGTGGAGTTGTGGCTGAATGGAGTGAGCCT
>DASPOJ010000106.1:0-12642 GCA_035626055.1 Candidatus Methylomirabilota bacterium
GGACGGCGGCCATGCGCGGATTCTACGCGCCGCGCGCGGCCCGGCTCTCCCCCCCAGCCGGGCCGCCAACTCTCCCAACCTCTTAGGACTCATGCACAACAACCCAGCAAGGGGGATACGATGAACCCTTCCAATTCCACGGATGGCCGGGAATTGACTCGGAGCCCTGTCGCCGGTAATGTCCTAATTTGAATTTCTCGCTAGCCGATTGCGGCATTCAGCGTGCTCCGTACCCAATCCGAAACTGTCTTTTTGCTCGCCCTAGCTTTCGCGGCGAACGCTTGCAACTCGGCACGCGTGACCCGCGGTACAGTATTACAATCCCAATAGGCGGACGCCACATGATTGATGATCTTCCAAGCGGCCATGAACAAAATGACAGCAATGACAAAAAGCCAGAGACCGTGCAGCCTGCAGTGGTCACACATGCATCGGGAACCAACTCCGATCGCTACAAATCCGCCGAATATGAGAAGACCGCTCAAGACTATTTCGGCGTAGCCTACCAATGGGTGAGACTTACAGCCTGGGGAAAATGGCTCAAGCCCACGATTAAGAGTTCCGGGTTTTGGACGGCGCTCGCCACTGTCACTATGGCGGTCACGACTGGGATTTACACCTATTACGCCAGAAAACAGTGGCAAGCAATGGATTCGCAACTTAAACAGAACACCCAGTCTTTCAGGATGGATGAACGAGCATGGGTCGAGATTGGCAACATCGAAAAGACCGTTTTCCCTCCACGCCCTCCGTTTGGTACTTTTTTCAGCTTCGCAATCTATGCGAAGAATGTTGGGAAAACCGTTGCTACCGATGTCAGAATCCACATCGACGAGACTCAGGGCGATCCTTCTCTCTCAGATAATGAAAAGGCTATCCGCATGTTTCAGGATCAGCTTTTCCTTAAGCAAGGAACGAATGAGAGGTCTGTAACACCCAATAAGCCCGGCCCACAGACGCTCGCTCCCGAAGCAACGTCTGCCGTCCCCATCTATGCTGGAGGGCAGGAGCCGAGGAAATGGCCCAACGGCACCTTTACATATAGCTTTATCCTCGGACGAATTGACTATGTGGATGCGTTCAGGACCCCCCATTGGAAACATCTCTGCTTCATCATCACAGATCGGCGTGGCGACCTTGCCCACTGCCAATACGGAAACGACGAGGATAATAATCTTGAGAATCCAAATTAGGAAACCACCTTGTCGCCCGATCCATTGACGGGACGGCGGGACGCAAGTAATCTTGGAAAGTTAGGGGTCCATGACAATTGAAGCGCCCCATTGCCATCCTCGCGGTACTCGTCCTATTCGCCAGCGCTGCGCTGCCTGAACTGAATGCGGGGCAAGCGCAGGGGAATTTGCCTGCCTGCTGCCTGAGAAATGGCAGGCACATGTGCATGGCGATGCGGAGCCGCCGGCTGGGTTCCCGGAACGCTCCAGAGGCGCCCGGACTTTCCGCCCGGTGCCCATTCTGGGGGCAAACCCGGCAAGTCGCAGTTACGCAGCGGCCGGCGCCGAACCTGATTCGGTCTACAGAGTTTTCCCCTCTGCAGCAGCAAACCCGTGCATTCGCCTGCGCGCATCCCGCTGCATCTCCCGCGCCATCCCGCAACATTTCGCAGCGCG
This sequence comes from Candidatus Methylomirabilota bacterium, assembly GCA_035626055.1. Taxonomy (GTDB): domain Bacteria; phylum Acidobacteriota; class Terriglobia; order Acidiferrales; family UBA7541; genus DASPOJ01. The sequence continues at coordinate 1,629 of DASPOJ010000106.1, forward strand.
GCCCTCCTTCGCTTTCCTAGCCATCGTCTGACCTGAATCGCGGCTCGTTTCAAAACAATCGGTCGCCGGCGGGATTGGGAAAGTTGTTGAATGCCGGCCCGCGCGATATCGATTCCGGCAAATGCCGCCACGTCGCAATTGCCGGGTGTCACAAGCGGAAAAGACCAAGAAGGACCAAGAGAAATGAGAATCATGAGCGCTGGAAAAGCATTCATCGGGATTTCGGTTGCATTCGCCGTGCTGGGGCTGGGCGGATGCGGAATGACGACCAAGCATTACAAATTGGTCGGTACGGTCATGTCCAAAAGCGTCGAAGACGGCCAGATCGTCGTTGATCATGAGGAAATCCCCGGATTCATGATGGCGATGACGATGCCGTACGCCGTGCACGACGCCGCAGGTCTGCAGAGTGTTCAGCCGGGGGACAAGATCACGGCGGATGTGGTCGTGGAAGCGAGCAATCACTACTGGCTCGAGCACATCGTCATCACGGATTCGAGCGGGCGCGCCGAGGCGGCGGCCAATGCACCGCACGAACTTCAGATCGGCGAGCCTGCGCCACCCGTACCTTTCGTGAATCAGGACGGCAAACCCCTGCAATTGAGCGATCTCAAGGGCAAGGCAGTGCTGCTGACGTTCATCTATACGCGGTGCCCGAATCCCGATTTTTGTCCGTGGATCACTGGGCATTTTGCGGCTGTGGAGAACGAACTGGCGAAGTCGCCAGCCGATTACGCCCGCACGCACTTGCTGAGCATCACGCTCGATCCGGCCTACGACACGCCGGCCGTTCTTCGGAAATACGGCCTCGCGTACTTGAACAACAATGCCGCGGCGTTTGCGCATTGGGAATTCGTGGCGACATCGCCGGGCGACTTGAAGCCGCTGGCCACGGTGTTCGGATTGGAGTATTCGGTGCAGGACAATCAAATCGCGCACAGCATGAACACGATCCTGGTTGGTGCCGATGGAAAAGTCGTAAAGATGTGGCCGGGCAACGATTGGAAGATTCCGGACGTGGTGGCGGCAATGCGGCAGGCGGAAATCTCGCGGTGACTCATCAAGGAGGAAAAGAACCATGAATCGGTATCGCGCCCTTTTGGCGGCAGTGCTCGCAGTAACTCTCGGTTTGGCGGTAGGACGGCTGTCGGCGCAGGGCAACAGCGATGACAGCGTGAAACACTACGTGCTTACGGGCACGGTGCAATCCATCGATGTGAAGAATCACCAGGTGGTAGTGGACAGCGACGATGTGCCCGGTTACATGGACGCCATGTCGATGCCTTATAGCGTTCCAGACGAGAAGGCGCTGAAGGCGCTGGCCGTGGGCGACAAGATTCATGCCGATTTGATCGTGAAGGGCGATGACGCGCATCTGGAAAATATCAAAGTGACGGCACATGCGAAGAACAAGTAGGCAAAGCTATCAGAGAAGTCTGGCATTAGGCATCGTTGTGGCGGCGATGTGGTTGGGTGGCTGCTCCAAATTCGGCCATCATGCGCCCGGAGAGCTGACGCAGCAGGAGATGCAAGGCAAGCAGCTCTATGGCTCTTACTGCAGCGAGTGCCACGAAACGAACGATATTCAGCTTCCGGCCAAACCACCGAAGCTCGACGGGCTCTTTCATAAGCCGACGCTCCCAAGCGGCGCGCCCGCGACCGACGATCAGGTGCGCAAAACCATTATGGGAGGCCGCGGGGTGATGCCGCCGTTCGAGGCGGCGTTGAAGAGCGACGACATCGACGCGATCGTCGCTTATCTGCACACTCGTTAGGAATTCATGCCGCGGATTTCATGTGTGCGGGAATGTGGCTTCATCGGAGTCTCTTGTTTCGCTGGCTGAAGTGATGTGAGCGATAGAGGAGTGAAACGCAAAACCCTATCAGCGATTGCTCTTCTCGCGCTGGCAATCGGCTATTTGCCAGTGCTGGCGGCCTCATTGAGCGCGTCGCCGGCGGCGTGCCCTTGCTGCAGCGCGGGACTCTGCCCGATGCGCCACCAGGCTAAGCCTCTTTGCAAATTCCATGGAACCGCGCGCGAACCGGGCAGCATGCGATGCTGCCGGCCGCAAACACCGCGTGGCGTGGGTGCGACACCTATCGTGCTCGGACTCGCGATTGCGATTGCTCGACCCGCAAATTCCACTTCAAACCAGACGACATCCGCTTCGCGCGCAATCTTCGCTCTCCGCGAGGTTTCTCTACCCCCTCCTCGAATCAGCCCCGGCTGAATCCCGGCCATTGAATTGAACGTGCACTCTGGCCCAGCGGTGCTGGAGCAGCGAGAGGCGTTTTTTCTGCTTCGAAAGGAGAGAAAGATTGAAGAGGGGAATCTATATTGGGCTGGTGATCGCGAGCCTATTTGCTCTTGCAACCTGGGTTCGCGCCGAGATTTTCGGCATGGTGCGCGGAATCGTGCACGATCCGCAACACCGGCCGATTCCAAATGCGAAAGTCGAATTGAAATCCTCAACTTCGAGTTGGACGCAGACAACGCAAACGAATCAGGACGGCGAATTCACCTTCAATCCTGTGCCGCTTGGAGACTACCAGGTCACCGTCAACCAGCCCGGCTTTGAGACTGCGCGCGAAACTCTTACGGTCGCTTCTTCATCGTCGCCGGTTCTCCATTTTCTCCTGAACATCGCTTCCGTCAAACAGACCGCCACCGTGACCGCCCAGGCGGCGACTGCCGACGTTCAGTCGGTTACACCCACGACACTGGTGGATCGCGCCGACATCGCGCAAACTCCCGGCGCTGACCGGACGAATAGCCCCGCGATGATCACCGACTATGTGCCGGCCGCCTACGTGGCTCATGACATGCTGCACATGCGTGGAGGCCACCAGGTGGATTGGCTGATCGACGGCGTCCCCATACCCAACACGAACATCGCCACCAATCTGGGCCCTGTGATCGACCCGAAGGACATCGATTATCTTGAGATGCAGCGCGGCAGCTACGACGCCGAATATGGAGATCGAACGTACGGAATCTTCAATATCGTGCCCCGAAACGGCTTCGAGCGAGACAACGACGCCGAACTCGTCACGACTTTTGGGAACTGGTTTCAGACCAACGACCAGTTCAATTTCGGAGGGCACACCGAGCGCTTGGCCTACTATGCGAGCATCAACGGAAATCGCAGCAATTACGGTCTCCAGACGCCCATCGGGCAGGTCTTTCACGACGCGGAAAACGGCGGCGGGGGATTCGGGTCCTTCATCTTCAATCCAGACCCGAAAAACCAACTTCGACTTGTCGCCTCAATCCGGAAGGATTATTACCAGATTCCCTATGATCCGGATCCCAGCTCATCCGGGAATCAAGTTTACGATACCAGTCAGCTTCGAGACGGCGAACATGAAAGCGATGGCTATATTGCCTTCACTTGGGTTCACACATTTAATCCCGATCTGCTGCTGACCGTTTCGCCCTTCTATCACTACAACGCGGCCGACTATAAAGGCTCGCCGAACGATTTCCCGGTCATCACGGACGTGAATCAGACGGCCAATTATGGAGGTTTGCAGGCGACCTTTGACGCAAACGCCGCGAAAAATGAGCTCCAGGTCGGGGTATACGGATTTGAGCAACACCAGAACAACTATTTCGACAACACATTTACCGACGGCAGCGAGAACTTCGCCGCCTCTTCGTCGTCCGTGACCGGAGGGCTCTGGGAAGAGTTTATCAGTGATAAATTCAAAGTGACCTCGTGGCTGACGCTGATCGGGGGCCTTCGCGAAGCGCACTTTGATTCGCCCGCATCAACAACTCAACCGGCCGTAGTGGAAAATGCGACCGATCCCCGCATTGGCGTAGCATTGAGAGTCCCGCGCTTGAACTGGGTCTTTCACGCGTTCTATGGTGATTTCTATCAGGCTCCTCCGTTAGTGACCGCGACCGGACCGCTGCTTGCACTGGCCAGCAGTCAGAATCTCGCATTCGGCCCACTGTACGGCGAGCGCGATGAGGAACACCAATTCGGCGTCACGATTCCCTTTCGCGGCTGGTCTCTCGATGCCGACACATTCCAGACGCGGGCAAAGAACTGGCTCGATCACAGTAACATCGGTGAATCGAATCTCTTCTGGCCCCTCACCTGGGACGGGGCGTTGATTCAATCTTGGGAACTTACTCTAAGCTCCCCGCGCCTCTGGCATCGCGGCCAATTCCACCTGGCCTATTCGAATCAAATCGCACAAGCCCGCGGACCCTTCTCCGGCGGCTTGATCTGCGCCGATCCGACGGATCCCGATTGCCAACCGCCTTCGACCTATTCCCCCGTCGATCACGACCAGAGGAACACGCTGAATGTCGGCTTCAATGCCACGCTGCCTTGGCATGTGTTCGCCGCGACGAATGTGTATTACGGCTCGGGGTTCACGAACGGCATGCCGGACGCGCAGTATCCCGGGGATTATCTGCCGCAACACACGACGTTCGACATCTCGCTCGGCAAGGATTTTGGAGAGAGCTTTGCGGTTTCCGTCACTGGAATCAACGTTGCCAATCGCCGCGTGTTGCTCGACAACAGCCTGACGTTCGGCGGCTTCCACTACAACGATCCGCGGCAGATCTACGTCGAGTTCCGCTACCGCTTCCATTATTAGTTCTGGGCAACGGCCTGAGCTGCCGGCCGGGCCGGCGGCCAGCGCTCACATCCTGGATCGTCGGCCGCGCCCGCGGCGAAAGCTGCGGCTGAAAAGGTCTTGCTCCGCCCCGCGCCGCGTGGTAGCGTGAGCGAATAAAAAGCGAATTACGCGGAGGCGAAATATGGCCGAATCCTTGGCGGTGCGCGCGGCGCGAACCAGTTCTTTGGCGCGCGTAGAAGAAATCGTGGCGCATCTGGCCGCGCGCGACCTCACGGGCGAAGTGCTCACGGCGGTGCGCCACATCCCGGCGCGCGAAGCGCAGTACGCGCTGATGCCCGAATGGGTGCGGCCGGAACTGATTGCCGCGTACGCGGCGAAAGGCGTCGCGCAACTCTACACGCACCAGGCCGCAGCGGCGCAGGCCGTGCGCGAAGGGCGAAATCCCGTCGTTGTGACGCCCACCGCATCGGGGAAGACGATTTGCTACAACTTGCCGGTGTTGAACGCGGTGTTGGAAAATCCCGATACGCGCGCGCTGTATCTCTTCCCCACCAAGGCGCTGGCGCAGGACCAGCTCGCGGAATTGCAGGACCTCGCGGCGCGCCTCGACGACTGCTTTGGCGTGTTCACGTACGACGGCGACACGCCGACCGACGCCCGCCGCGCGATCCGCGAGCGCGGCCACATCGTGCTCAGCAATCCGGACATGCTGCACACTGGCATCCTGCCGCACCACACGCGCTGGACGCGCCTGTTCGAGAATTTGCGCTACGTCGTGCTCGACGAGCTGCACACCTATCGCGGCGTGTTCGGCAGCCATCTCGCCAACGTGCTGCGGCGTCTCCGGCGAATCGCGGAGTTTTACGGCTCTCACATTCAATTCGTTTGTTCGTCGGCGACGATTGCGAACCCGCGAGAACTCGCCGAGCGATTGACCGAGGCGCCGTTCGAGGCGATCGAGGAAAACGGCGCGCCGTCTGCGGCGAAATGTTTCCTCTTCTACAATCCGCCGGTCGTGAATCGCAATCTTGGGATTCGCCGGAGCTACATCAACGAAACTTCGCGCGTGGCGCAGGAATTCCTGAAGCGCGATTTGCAGACCATCGTCTTCGCGAACAGCCGGTTGCACACCGAAGTGCTGCTCACGTACCTGCAACAGGCGCATCCCGCTGCCATCGGGCAGCCGCAGCCGATTCGCGGTTATCGCGGCGGCTACCTGCCCGGCGAGCGCCGAGAAATCGAGCGCGGTCTGCGCGACGGCCGAATTCGCGGCGTCGTTTCCACGAACGCGCTCGAGCTTGGAATCGACATCGGTTCTCTAGATGCGGCGGTGATGGCCGGCTATCCAGGCACGATTGCGTCCACTTGGCAACGCACGGGACGCGCCGGGCGGCGCGCAGGCAGTTCGTGCGCGGTTCTGGTGGCGTCTTCGGCGCCGCTCGATCAATTCATCGTGAAGCATCCCGATTATTTTTTCGGCCGCGCGCCCGAACATGCTTACGTTCAGCCGGACAATCTCGAGATTCTCGTAAATCACTTGAAATGCGCCGCGTTCGAATTGCCGCTCTCGCCGGAAGAGCGCTTCGGCGGCGTGGATTTGCCGGCCCTATGCGAACGCCTGGCGCAGGCGGGCTTTCTGCACAGTGCGGGGTCGCACTGGCACTGGACCCAGGAGGCCTATCCGGCCGACGCCGTCAGCCTGCGCGCCGTGACCTCGGACAATTTCGTGATCGTGGATATCACCGAGGAGCCGGAAGTCATCGGTGAAGTGGATTTCTCGAGCGCGCTGACGGCCGTGCATCCCAAGGCGATCTATTTGCACCAGGGGCAGCAATATCACGTCGAGCGGCTGGATTTCGATGAGCGCAAGGCTTACGTCAAGCGCGTGGACGTGGACTATTTCACGGACGCGATTCGCTACACGCAAGTGCGCGTCCTCGAATCTGTGCGCGAAGACCGGATCCTCGAAGACGCGACAGGCGCAGACCGCCAAGCCACCCGCTCGCATGGCGACGTGCAGGTTCGCTCGCAGGTGATCGGCTTCAAGAAAATAAAATTCTTCACGAACGAAAACGTCGGCGCGGGAAACCTCGAGTTGCCGGAAAACGAAATGCACACGACTTCGTTCTGGCTGACGCTCGAACGGCCGCTTGTCGAATCGCTTCCCTTCTCTATCAGCGAGCGGCAGAGCGGCATGTTCGGCCTGCTGTACGCGCTCGAATCGATTGCCACGCTGCTCCTGATGTGCGATAGGCGCGATCTCGGCACCGCCATCGGCGAGCGCCCGCCTTCGCCCGGCCTCGATCTCCCCGCCGATGAGGCGATCCCGCTGGAAGAGGCCGCCGCGATGGAAAAGGAATTTTTCGAGCCGAACCTCTATCTCTACGACGCCTATCCCGGCGGCATCGGATTCTCCGAGCCGCTGTTCCGCGCCTGTAGCCTGTTGCTCTCTCGCACGCACGCTCTCATCGAGAGTTGTGATTGCGAAAACGGCTGCCCTTCCTGCGTGGGCCCCGCGGGCGAGCGCAGTGAACGCGCCAAGGAAGCCGCGCTCGCGATCCTGAGCAGGCTGGGCGCGTGAGGACTCGCTGGTGACCCATTCACTCGACGAAAGGCTGGCGCGGCTTGCGGCTCTGCGGGCCGCCCCCGCGAGCGCGCGAAGCCGCGCTCACGGTGAGGAGGAACACGAAGCTGCATCGCAGCTCCCGGCCGAAGCCGCGGGTCTGGCCAATTTGCTCGGCGCGCAAATCGAGCGCAACCGTTACGGCGATCATCTCGTCCTGCGGCAATGGCATTCTTCGCCCGAAGCCTGCGAGCCGAACGCCAAGGCGCTGGAGCTCCTCTTGCCCGCCAAGAGTCCCGGGAAAGTCACGCCGGATAGCGCAAGGAAGGATGCCGCGCGCGCCGCAAGCGACCCAAGCAAATGGCTGTTCCTCGATACGGAGACCACAGGCCTCGCCGGCGGCACCGGCACCTATGCATTCTTGGTCGGCCTCGCCTGGTGGGACGCGGGCGGACTGCAAATCGAGCAGTTCTTCATGCGCGACTACAGCGAAGAGCATGCCGTCCTGCTCGCGGTTGCCGAGCGCGTGGCCGAGCGAAGCGTGCTCGTCACGTTCAACGGCAAGAGTTTCGATTGGCCGCTGCTCGAAACGCGCTATCGCATGACGCGCGCGATTCGCCCGCCGGTGCTCGCGGCGCATCTGGATTTGCTTCATCCTGCGCGGCAATTGTGGAAGCTGCGCCTGAATTCCGTGCGGCTGACCGATCTCGAACGTCACGTTCTCTCGCAGGATTCCCCGCTCGCGTGGTCTCGCCGCGACGATCTCGATTCTTCGCTCATCCCGCAGATGTATTTCGACTACTTGCGCGGCAGCTCGCCTCATCCGCTCGCGGGAGTCTTCCGCCACAATCAAATGGATCTGCGCGCGCTGGCGACTCTCGCGGGCCGGATCTTGTCGCTCCTCGGAAATTCGGCCGCGCCCGCCGCGCCTAACTCTCCCGAGCAGGCGATCGATCTCTATGGACTCTCCCGATTGCTCGGCCGCCGCGGTGAAATTTCCCGCGCGCGCGCCGCCTGCGAAGGCGCAATCGCGGGCGAACTTCCGCTCGGTTTCGCGCGCATGGCCCAGCGCGAATTGGCCCAGATGGCCAAACGCCAGCGCGACTATGGACGAGCCACCGAGTTGTGGCGGCAGTTGGCGCGTTCTTGCAGCGCGAAAACCCCTGAAGTGGCGATCGAAGCCTGCGAGCAGCTAGCCATCTACTACGAGCATCACGCCTGCGATCCCCTCCGCGCCGCCCATCTCGCACAAGCCGCAATGCAACAAGTTCGCGCCGCCTCGGCCGCAAACCCCGCCGCACAGCCCAATCTTGCCCACTCCCGCCGCATCCAGGCGCGCCTCGAACGCCGTCTCGCCCGCCTCGCCCGCAAAGTGGGCACAGCAGACTCATCTGAGCCCCGCAGGTGCGACACCGGCCGGAATAGTGCTTAGGACTCGCACGACTCAACGCGAAAAGTATTTACGATGGGTGCGAATTAGAAACGAGGGGGCCCAGGTCGAACCTTGCGGATGACGGCGGGTTGCCGCACATCCGGATTGGCGGACCAGCCGATGGCATGGGTGATGCGATCGAAGACGACGCGATCCGTTCCCTCGACGTCCAAGCATTCGCTGGCGACGCAGCGAAAGAAGACGTCTCCATCCTGTGTATCGAAGGAAAAGAAATTTGGGCCGCGAAGCGGGTTCGTGCGTGTCGTGTCCTTCAACTCGAGCAGCTCACTGTACGCGCCGAAGAAGCGGTCCGCGTCGGCCTCGTTGTCCAGGTCAAGGAGAAACACGAGTAGGATTTGTTTGGTGCTCTGATTTTCAAAAATGGCGTAGCGGTCTCCCGCCCAGGCCGGCGCTATAGCGTGGGCGCGTTCTTTGCCCAGGAACGTCAACAGAACCTCCTGGACGCCAAACTCGCCCATCAGGTTTTCATCGAGCTTCTTCCACTCGGTAGGCAGCATTGTGGAAAAATCCGGCAGGGTAACGGCCACAGGTTGAACATGTTTGAAATACAAGTCCGGGTGCATGATCTGCTGTGTCGAAGCCGGGGGATTCGCAAACACCTGGCCGAAGTTCTGCCAACCGCCGGTGGCCTTTAGGAAATACTGGCTGAAGCGCAGCCCCGCGGCGTAGGGGAAAAGCAGCTCGTCGCGAATAATGACGGGAGCTTTTGCCAGCTCCGGATCCTTGTCCACGTCGCCGAGGAAGACGGAGGGATCGATGTCCCCCATGTCGCGAACTCCCTTATGCTGATCGCGATAGACGTAGTCGATCATCGAGGCCGTGGCGGCGCCTTCCAGCACGGCGTCGCGCGCCAGTTCAGCATCGTCGTTCGGCTTGGCGGCCTCGCGCCAGGAATCGATGTGGTAGTGCTGGTCTTGCAAGGCGTGCGTGAGTTCGTGGGCCATGACCATGCGCAGCTCGGCAGGATCGGCCCGCTCGGAAATATAGAATTCTTGGTGTTCGGGATCGTAGAGGCCGACGATCTGCTCGGTCAAAATATCGTTCAGGGCTTGCTCGAGCGGATAGCCCTTCGGGATCAGACCAAATTTCTCCAGTGCCTTCTGGTCGGCGTAGTCCTTCGCCGCGTCGCGATCCTTTCTTTCCTCCGCTTCCAGGTACTGGCGGATCTGCTCGCGTGTCCGCAAACTTTTCTTTATGGGATGCAGGATGGGCAACGACAGCAGGCTGCTCATCGTCGCCAAGACCTCGTCTGCGGCCTGAAGCGATTCGGCGCCGGGGCTATCGGTTGGGCCCGCGCTGGGGGGAGCCGGCGCTTGCCCTTGCTGCGCAACCGCCGGAATCGCAAGAAGGAGAAGGGCGAAGACCGTCAACCTTCGGCCAAGTACGGCGGAAATGTCCATCCTGATCCTCCAGCTGCCCCTCGCGTGCGGGCCTGTCCCGCGTCTGATCACAATCCAACTGTAATACATCGCCGCGCGCCCACAAAGCTCCCCATCGAGGATGAACGCGGGCCGATTCGCTTCTGTTCCGGATTCGTAACAGAATCGTCATCTGCTATAATGACAACGTTTCCCAGCGGCGACCCCCGGGGAAATCCGATGAATCCTGGATTGTACCTTCGACAGGTGCGCGAACAGCTGGGTCTGACGTATCGCGATGTGGAGCGAGCCAGCTACGATCTGGCGTCCCAGCGCGGTCAGCCGGAGTTCGTAATTCATCTGAGCCGCCTCGCCGACATTGAGAATCGCGACGTCACCCCCAGCCTCTACAAAGTCTATGCTTTGGCCGCAATCTATCACCTCGACCCACGGGAACTCTGCAAGCGGTACGACGTTCCGCTGGAAAATCACTTTGCCGACGGCTCTCATCTCGCAGCGCCCAATACGCACCTTGCTGCGCCCCCCGCATCCGCGCGCGTTCCCTTGCGATTCGATCCCGCCTTCGACCCGCGCCGCACGGAATTTCTTTCCAGAATGGTGGAACGCTGGGGAGAACTTGAGGCCACGGTGCTCGACAGAGACGGCAGATTCCGTTACGGATACGTAGGCCTGGACGACCACATGATGGAACCCCTCTTGCGGCCAGGCAGCCTGGTTCTATTGGATCCCGGGCTGCAACACGTGCGCAATTCCGGGTGGGCCAACGAGTACGAGCGGCCCATCTATTTCATTGACGTTCGAAACGGTTATCGCTGTTGCTGGTGCCTGAGAGATGGGAACGAAATTATCTTGCAAACGCACCCGCTTTCGCCAAGCAGACCGGAAGTGAAGCGCTTCCCTCAGGAAGCCGAAGTCGTGGGCCAGGTGGTCGGCGTGGTTATGCGGCTGTCCGCAAGGTGAGGATCGTCTCGGAGAGTATCTCCAGCAGCGCCCGGAAATTAGACACGAATAAATCCGATA
>DASPOJ010000107.1:0-8647 GCA_035626055.1 Candidatus Methylomirabilota bacterium
ACTGGCCAAAGTCCTGGAACCAACCGATCTCGAGGGCTCGACGCAGGGCGAAACCACGACCTCGAGGGATGACTTTGCAGCCAGGCGTTTGACCAGCACGGGGGTGACGCTCGGCACGATCCTTTACATGTCGCCCGAGCAGGCGCTGAGCAAGCCGCTGGACGCGCGCACGGATCTTTTTTCCTTTGGCGCGGTGCTGTACGAGATGGCCACGGGGCGACTCGCGTTTGACGGCGACAGTTCGGCGGCCGTCTTTGACGCCATCCTCAACCGCGCACCCGTAGATCCGGTACGCTTGAATCCCGCCGTCCCTGTCGAACTCGGGCGAATCATCGGCAAGGCCATCGAGAAGGACAAAGATCTGCGGTACCAAAACGCCGCCGAGTTACGCGCGGACTTGAAGCGATTGAGACGGGACACGAGTTCAGACAAGTTGACGCCTGCAGAGCCGATGCCCTCATCCACGAGCGCGGCGCTAGCTAAGCGGCACAGGAAAACGCTCGCGATCGGAGTGGCAGCGGCGATTATCGCCGCGCTAGGGCTGGCTTACTGGTTCCGGCCGACATTGCCTCCGCCCACGGTTTCGAACTACGTGCAGCTCACGCACGACGGGCGGCAGAAAACACTGGTTGGGACCGACGGTTCCCGCCTGTATTTCGGGGTGGTAGCTGGCACGCTAGGAGGCATCGACCAAGTGTCCATCTCAGGCGGGGAGCCTGTGCAGATTCAGACACCGACTCCGGGTATGGTTGCCCGCAGCGTCTCGCCGGATGGCTCTGAACTCCTTGGACAAGGCGACATCGAGAGAGGACCCCTGTGGGCTATTCTCCTTCCTGGCGGCTCACCGCGCCGCTTGGGTGACACGATCGGACAAGGTGGGGCGTGGTCTCCAGACGGCAAGACCCTTGCATATGCCAATCAGGGCGATGTTTTCCTGGCAAATAGTGATGGGACGAATCCGCGCAAGCTCGGTTCCGTGCCGGGCGCCGGGGGCGCTCTGGCCTGGTCGCCGGATGGGAGCGAACTCCGGCTGACCGTAACGGATTTCCAGACCTTCGGCGATTCACTCTGGAGCGTCTCTGCCCTGGGAACAAACCTGCACCAAATGCTAGCTGACTGGCACAAATCCTTCAGCAAATGCTGCGGCAAGTGGACCCCGGACGGCAGGTATTTCGTCTTCGTGTCCGAAGGCCAGTTATGGGCTCTGCCTGAGAAGGGCAGCTTGTTTTGGAGGACTAGCAGCACGCCGATCCAGTTGACCTCCAGTCCGCTCGGTTTGGCCGATCCCGTGCCATCCACGGATGGCAAAAAACTGTTCGCCGTTGTTTGGTCAAATCGCGGCGCCCTGGTGCGCTACGACTCGAAATCCGGCCAATTCAAGCCGTTTCTCTCGGGCATCTCCGCGGAGCACGTTGCTTTCTCCAAAGATGGGCAGTGGGCGGCCTACGTCACTTATCCTGAAGGGATTCTTTGGCGGAGCAAGCTCGACGGCAGCGAGCGTATGCAGCTGACGGATCTGCCGCTCCGATCTCTTTTGCCGCGCTGGTCTCCGGACGGCAAGGAGATCATCTTCTTCGGTGGCGCTATTGGGAATTCTAGGAAAATCTATATGGTCTCCCCGGACGGCGAAAGCCTGCAGCAACTGTTGCCGGACGATCCGCAGGCCCAATGGGATCCGAACTGGTCGCCCGATGGCACCAAGGTTGTTTTTGGCGGTACTTTTCGTGACGCAGGCTCGGTCATCCGCGTGCTCGATCTAAACAGCCATAAAGTTTCCGTGCTACCCGGCTCCCAAGGGCTCTTTTCGCCCCGCTGGTCTCCGGATGGACGATACATTGCCGCCTTGCCTTGGGATTCGCTGGGGCTAGACCTCTTCGATTTCACGACCGGGAAATGGTCGGAACTCATGAAGGGGACTGCTAATTATCCGAATTGGTCCTCGGATGGACAGTATATTTACTTCCTGCACGGCCCCGACGATCCTGCCATCCTCCGGTTGAGAATCAGCGACCACCACCTGGAGCGCGTTGCCGATTTGAAGAACTTCATCGAGACTGGCGCCGCCGGCATCGGTTGGCTCGGCCTCGCGCCCGATGGCTCGCCGCTCGTCCTTCACGACACAGGATCCGTGGATATTTTCTCCCTCGACTGGCAAGCTCCGTAACTTCCGTCCGACCCGGGCTGCCTTGCCCCGCTGGTCGCCCGACGGAAGATATCTGGCCGCCTTGCTTCTGGATTCGAGTGGACTGAAACTCTTCGACTTCAAAACCTCGAAATGGTCGAAGCTGGTCAGTGGGCTTGTGGCGTACCCCTGCTGGTCGCATGACGGCCGCTTTCTCTACTTCCTCCGCAGCCCTGACATCTCCGATGTCTATCGGGTGGCGATTCCCAGCGGGAAAATCGAGGAGCTCGCGGGGACGAAAGGCCTCCACATGGCAGGATATTGGCCCCTTTGGCTTGGGCTCACGCCGGACGATTCGCCGCTCACACTCAAGGATATGGGCTCCCAGGAGGTGGTCAGCATGGAGTGGCGGGAACCGTAAGGACGTTGCGAACGGGGACGGGATCTCGGATGTGAGGGCGACGCCCGCCTGACGGCGAGTGGCCGATTTGAAGAACACCCCGATAGTAGGCACGGCCTTCAACTGGCTCGGCTTGGCTCCCGACGATTCACCCCTCGTGCTGCGCGACACCGGCATCAAGAAAATCTACTCCCTCCACATCGACTTGCCCTAGCCAACGGGGCGCGGACATACACCCGCGAATTTCCGCTTCCCGCAATCGAATTTGCTGCCGGGCACAATCGCGCGATTGCGGTGTCTAACTTATTAGCAAGTGTTCTGCGATGGCCATTCGCTGAACTTCATGGTGCGACGGCGCGCCCGCCCTGCCTGCGCAAGCGCGCGTGGCGGGCCCAGCCGTGCTGGAGGTGGACCATGTTCAGCGATTTATTGGAATCGGTCGGGTCGCAGCAGAAGACGAATCGCCGCTGGACGGTCATGTTGTCCGCCGCGTTGCAGTCCGCGGGCGTTCTCGCGGTGATTCTGACGCCACTGGTTTACACGCATGCTCTGCCAACCTCCGTGCTATCACAAACTCCCCTCGCGCCGTATCTCGTGCCCCCGCCCGAGCATGTGACTCAGGTCCACGCGGCGAGTCAGCCCGGACAAGGTGGCGGCACGCAATTTCATCTGCCAACCTCGCTCACCATGAGCGGGCCAGTTACGCCGGGAAGGCATGTGATCGATTTCAGAGACTCCATGTCGACAAGCCCTGATGACGTCGGTCCCCTCGGACCATCCATCGTCGGTCCTGCATTCGGCCCACTGGACCTCGGTCCTGTCGGCCCTGCTGGTCCGCCCACTCCTCCCGCGCCGGATACTTCTCGCAAGCGCATTCGGCAGGGCGGCATGGTCGAGGCGGCAAAGCTCATCTCGCGCCCGGAACCCATTTATCCCGATTTGGCGCGCCAGGCGGGCATTCAGGGCGACGTCGTGCTGCACGCCATCATCGGCACGGACGGCCGCATCCTCGAATTGCGTGTCGTGACAGGAAGTCCGCTGCTCGTGCGCGCCGCGGTCGACGCCGTGCAGCAATGGCGCTATCGGCCGACGCTGCTCGACGGCGAGCCCGTCGAGGTCGAGACGACGATCACGGTCACCTTCATATTGGGGAGATGATCGAGGCTGGCGCCCGCTTCAGGAGCCGGCAGGCGCCGGCTCCTGAAATTGCGGGCGCGCGCCGCGCTCAGGCGAACGGGTTCTCGTCCGCGCTCGGCCCATAGATGGACGGCAGGCAACGTACTCACCCACCAGCGGCTGGCCTTGACGCGCCGCTTGCTCCCGAGCGCGAACGCGTTTCAGCTTGACGCCCGCGGTGGGTCTTCCTGTAGTATCTCTGCGTGGCCGCGCCCCTCATTCGTAGAATTTCCCTATTGCTGGCGATCATCGCGGGGTCCTGCGCGCCGGCCGCCGTGCTGCACGCCCAGGATTACACGCTCGGACCGGATTCCCAGCGCCAAGCTAACGTTCCGCAAGGCGCCGTCACCAAATACACCTGGACCAGCCAGATTTATCCCGGCACGGTGCGCGACTATTGGGTCTACGTTCCTGCGCAGTATCGCGCGGACAAACCTGCGTGTTTAATGGTCTTCCAGGACGGCGGCAGCTACGTGGATGAGAACGGCGGCTGGCGCGCCACGATCGTCCTCGACAATCTCATTCAAAAGGGCGACATCCCGGTGACCATCGGCGTCTTCGTCAATCCCGGCGTGCTCGACGCGCTCTCGCCCAACCAGCAGAATCGCTACGATCGCAGTTACGAATACGATGCGCTCGGCGACAAGTACGCGCGATTTCTCATCGAGGAAATTCTTCCCGAGGTCGCCAAGCACTACAACATTTCCGCTGACCCGAACGATCGCGCCATCGCCGGCCTAAGCTCCGGCGGAATCGCCGCGTTCAACGCGGCTTGGAATCGCCCCGATTCGTTTCATCGCGTGATGAGTTTCATCGGCAGCTTCACGAATCTGCGCGGCGGAGACGAAATCGCCACACTCATCCGCAAGACCGAGCCGAAGCCTCTCCGCGTTTTCCTCCAGGACGGCAGCGCGGACCTGAACATTTATGCTGGCAACTGGTTTCTCGCCAATCAAGAGATCTACTCCGCGCTGCAATACGTGGGCTACGAGAGCACGTTCGTCACGGGCACGGAAGCCCACAACAGCAAGCAGGGCGGCGCGATTTTCCCGGACGCGTTGCGCTGGCTCTGGAAGGATTATCCGAAGCCGGTCGCCACGCCCGCGTCCGATCACCAGCCCGGCGTCTACGACATTCTCGAGCCCGGCAAGGATTGGGAGCTCGTCGGCCAGGGATACCATTTCAGCGACGGCCTCGCCGTGGACAAGCTCGGCAACGTTTTCTTCACCGACGCCGCCAACAATCGAATTTACAAGATCGACCTCGACGGCAAAGTCTCGCTCTGGAAGGAAAACGCGAACGGCGCCGGCGGCATGGTCTTCGGCCCTGATGGACGACTCTACGCCGGGCAAGCGCGCGCTCGGCGCATCGTTGCCTACACGCCCGACGGCGCGGAGACCGTCATTGCCGAAGGTGTGGACCCGAACGACCTCTGCGTCACCTCGCGCGGTGAAATCTATTTCACCGATTCTGACAATCACCGCGTGTGGTTTATCGACGCCAAAGGCAACAAGCGCATCGTGGACACCAGCCTCGCCTATCCGAACGGCGTCCGGACGTCTCCCGATGAATCGCTGTTGCTCGTTTCGGACACGCTGAACAAGTGGGTCTGGTCATTTCAGATCCAGCCCGATGGCTCGCTCGCCGACGCGGTGCCTTTCTATCGCCTCGAAACGTCTGATGATTCCTCCGCCAGCAACGGCGACGGCATGACGCTCGACACGCAGGGCTTTCTCTATGTCGCGACGAAAATCGGCGTGCAGGTCTGCGATCAGCCCGGCCGCGTGAATCTCATCATGAACCCGCCGCAGCCCGGCTGGCTTGCGAGTCTCGCGTTCGGCGGCCCGGACATGCAATGGCTCTATGTCGCCGACCGCGACAAAGTTTACCGGCGCCACATCAAGCGCACCGGCGCCGTCGCGTGGAACATCCTGAAGCCGCCGCAGCCCCGCCTGTAGCCTCGCTTTCGCCCCCCAAATCGTCCCCTAGATTGCCGCGAGCCTCTGAATGGCCATCGCCAGGCGCCTGCCGCCCACCCCCGTACCAATGGGCTATTTCCTCTCAGGGCATCACGCCCCACCTTACCCGTGAACCTTGCCCATGCCGGGTATATCTTGGGGATGGAATGTCGTGCTTTCCATCCAGGAGCCCCCATGAAGCCGCTCCGAATTCTTGTTTCATTGATCACCGAAGATAACGACTATCAGCTCGAGCAGGCCGCCGCCGCCCGTGACGCCGCGAAGCGCCTCGGCCTCGAGGTTGAAATCGTCTTCGCCGAAAATGATTCCATCACCCAAAGCCAGCAATTGCTGAAGGCCATTCAGTCGCCTCCGCAGAATCGCCCCGATGCAATCGCGCTGGAGCCCGTCAGCGGCACCGCGCTCCCGCAAGTTGCGCGCGCGGCGGTTTCCGCCGGAATCGCGTGGGCCGTCGTCAATCGCGCCGCGCCGTATATTTCCGAATTACGCCTCAATTGCAAAGTGCCGGTCTTCAACGTCAGCAGGGACCATAAGGAAATCGGGCGCATCCAGGGCCGCCAGATCGCCGCGCTTCTTCCGAAGGGCGGCTCGGTCCTGTACATCACGGGCACTTCCGAAAGCTCGGCCGCGCAACACCGCATCGTCGGCATGAACGAGACCAAGCCTGACAATACCCAGATCACCACGCTCAAGGGCCAGTGGACCGAAGCCAGCGCCAACAAAGCTGTCACTTCCTGGCTGCGCCTGACCACGTCGCAAAGAGCGCGCATCGATCTTGTCGCCGGGCAGAACGACCTCATGGCTCTCGGCGCGCGCCGCGCTTTCGAGCAGCAGCAGACTTCCGAATCGGATCGCAAGCGCTGGCTCAGCGTGCCGTACATCGGCATTGACGGCGTGCCCCGCACCGGCCAGGCCTGGGTTCGCAGCGGCCTGCTCACGGCTACCATCATCTGCCCTCCGGACACGCAGGAAGCTTTGGAGATGTTCTACCAGGCCATGCGCCAGGGAGTGCAGCGGCCGCAGGTCGCCTCCGCGCCCTGTATTTCGTTTCCCGAGATCGAAGTCCTCGCAGCCTCGCGACGCGTTGCGGCACCGCCGGCGCTGCAACACGTCTGAACGTCGCCGTCTCCAGCAAAGACGGCTGGATTTTGTGCAGGACCGATAACCCTTTCCATTCGCGGGCGCCCCGGATTCAGCGAGGCGGCCGGCAAAACGCCCGTTAAGACTTTCACTGAAAGAGGTCCCATGTCAGCAACGAACACTCGCAGCAGCGATCGCGTCACCTTGACGCTTCGCCTCGAAGCGCTCGGCATCGACCAATCCGGCCAGCAATTCGCCGAGCCCGCACGCACGCAGCTCGTGAGTCGCGGCGGCGCCGAACTCGTGCTCCGGCGGCAACTCGCCGTCGGCCAGACGCTCCGCCTGCGCTTGCCTTCCGCCGCGGACAGCGCCGACTCCGCGGCCGAGGAAATACGCGAAGCCGATGCTCGCGTCGTCGCCGAGCTCGGCGGTCACCCGGAAGGATTCGCCTACGGCGTGGCGCTCGTCGACCCCGGCGCCAAACTGTGGGACATCGCGATCCCGCCGCTCTCCGCTGCGCATCTCGCCATGGCGCGGCTCCTGATGGAATGCGTGCATTGCCGCAGCCGCGAACTCGCCTACCTCGATGAACGCGAGCTGCGCGAATTCGATCTCCACCAAATCGTGGCGCGCGCGTGCCGCTCTTGCAACGCCGCAACGCTCTGGCAGCCCGCGGCCCAGGAAGCTCCGCCGAAATCCGCGGCGGCGGGAAAGCCGCATACGCAGGCATCTTCGCACCCGCACAGCAAGGGGCGCGTTCGCGCCATCCTGCAAGCCTGCATTCGCTTGTCTGCCGCGCCGGGCGCTGCGGGCGAGCCCGACGAAATCGTCATCTGCGAAAACGTGTCGCCCACGGGCCTCTGCTTCCGCAGCCGCCGCGCTTATCCGGCCGGCACCGCCCTGTCCGTCGCCGTGCCGTACTCGCGCGAAGGCGGAAACGTCTTCGTACCCGGGGAAGTCATCTATCAGCAGTCGCTTCCCGCCATCGGCCTCTCCCGCCACGGCGTCGCCTATTCCCGCAGCCCTGCGGCGAGCGGCCCAGCCGCTTAGAAGCCATCTCATAAAAGGTTCTTAGGGGGTCGGAGCTTTAGCTCCGACTTCACAAGCTTCGGAAAAAGTGGGCTTTAGCCCGTGAGGTGCCGGGCGCTACGGAGTGCCGAACCATTTATGAGACAAGTTGTAGTCCCCGGGCCCTCTTAAATGGTGTCATCCCGAACGCAGTGAGGGATCTCTCTGCCTCCCCTCACTCGTGGCCGCACGACCCGCCGTCATTCCGCAGCCGCGTGCCGCACCTTTCGCCTTTAAGGGTGCGGTTCTTGACGTTGATTTCTCCCGTTCTCCCATCTGAAATTTCAAATCTCAAATCCGAGATTGCGAGCCTCCGCTCGCCCCTGATCCCTCTCTTGACACTGTTGCCCTTCCGATCAACGATCCGACTCGCCCGCCGTAGCGCGCGTTTCGCGCAGGCGGACTTGTCCGCCATAGCCCGTCTTTGGCGGAGGCGGATCGCTTCCCGCTCCGAAACAATATGCCCAAGTTCTCCCCATCTTCCGCGAACGGACACAGCAGCGCCCGGCAGGAAGCCGCGGCCCCGCCGCTTCCCGCTCCCGTCTTCGAGGACAAGAAGCACGACATCAAAATCTTCCAGGGCGATTGCATCGAAATCCTGCGCAGCATCCCCGCGGATTCCGTGGACCTCATCTTCGCCGACCCGCCTTACTTCCTTTCGAATAACGGCATCACCTGCCACGCGGGACGCATGGTCAGCGTCAATAAAGGCGAATGGGACCGTTCGCGCGGCGCGGAAGCCAATCACGAATTCAATCGCGCCTGGCTCGCCGCCTGCCAGCGCGTCCTCAAGCCGGACGGCGCCATCTGGGTTAGCGGCAC
>DASPOJ010000108.1:0-9099 GCA_035626055.1 Candidatus Methylomirabilota bacterium
CTCGAATTCCGGAAGATGCTCGCGGAAAAAATGAAGTTCGTGCATGGCAGAGAGAATACCGTATTTCACCTGAATGCAGAGCAAGCGAATTCCCGGCCGTGGCGCATTCCAGCTTGACAGGAGAGTTCCAGGCGGTCAAAATGACCTTTCCAGTTGAAAATCAATTGCAACTAGAAGACGGTCGAAAGAGAAGAACGAAATGGGCCAACTCGTTCTTGCGATTGAGTCGCAACTAGGACACGCCTCGGGACGCTCCCGCATTCAACGCCAGGCGCTCTTGCAGCAATCGGCCGCCCGGGGAATTCGCATGACGCGTAAAGGCGGGCGCTGGTCGGCATCGTTCAAGATACCTCCCGGCATGCGGAATCACCTGTTTCTTTCTTGCGAGGGATTCGCAACAAACGGCTGCAGCCCTGGTGCAGCGCCGCGGACGGGTTGAGAGCTAAAAGATAAGCCGGAAGAATGGACCGATCCCCACCGTAAACTCTTCGGCAGAGGACAGTGGGGATCGGTGATCGGCAGCCCGGAGGGCTGGCGAGTCGCCTGTATTTTAGGTGCGCCAGTCAGGGCTTTCAAGGAGACGTGATGGTTGCACGCGCCCCTCGATTCGTTGTCTTCTGCAATCGAGTCCCTTCCGACGGATCCGCAAGTTTCACGCAACCGGCCGGAATCCTCAGAAGCATTGGCTTGGGCTTCGTAGTCTTTGCCTGCGCGCTCTTTTGGTGTCCGCGTTCTTTCGCGCAAGAGAGCCCCTACATCGTGACGTACGACCACTATCTTGAAGAACCGGGAAGCCTCGACGTCGAGTATTACTCGACGTTTGGAACCCAGCGCGCCGGAAACGATTTCCACGCCTACTGGATCGAGTTCGAGTACGGGGCCACAGCGTGGTGGACGACCGAACTCTATTTCGACGGGCAGACGACTTTCGGTGACAGCTCGCTTTTCACTGGATTTCGCTGGGAGAACCGCTTCCGTCTACTGCAGCGCGAACATTTCATCAATCCCGTGCTCTACGTCGAATACGAACAAATCAGCGAAGCCGACAAGATCATCAAGGAAGTCGAAGGCCACGATGTCGAGTCCGACCAGAGCGATCCGAATGACGCCTTGCGTCAGACTCACGACCACGAATTGGAATTCAAACTCCTGCTTTCGAAAACGTTCAAAGGCTGGAATGTCGCCGTCAACCCGCTCGCCACGAAGAATCTGTCGCCGAGCAATCCTTGGGAGTTTGGCTATGCAATTGGTGCGAGTCGCCCGCTGGCGCTGAAGGCCTCCCCCACCCGCTGCAACTTCTGCCGTGAGAATTTCGTCGCCGGAGTCGAGATGTATGGGGGCCTGGGCGACACGCAGAGCTTTGGGTTGCACGACACTTCTCACTATTTGGCGCCCGCGGTGGCCTGGAATCTTCCTTCGGGCTGGACGTTTCGCCTCTCACCCGGGTTCGGTTTGAACTCCGATAGCCATCAACTGCTCTTGCGTTGGGGCGTGTCACGAGAATTTCCCGGCTTCGGCTGGGCCCTCGGACGGTTGTTTGGAGGCAAGCGATGAAAATTGCCGGCCTCCAGAGCCCCGCCGCCAGCACGCTCGCGGCCGTCTTTGCGCTGTTTCTGTGCGTCACTGTGGCTCTCACACAGAGTCAAATTGTGTCCGTTCGCCCCGGTCACAATCCTGTGTACGACGAACTCGAAAAGGTACCGGAGAAGGCCCGGTCGCGGCCCAACCCCCTGGAGCACGATCCAGATGCCCCTGTAGCGGGAGAGAAGCTTTTCGAGAATCACTGCGCGGAATGTCATGGCGATGCAGCTACGGGCGGAAAACGAGGACCGAGCTTGCGCGCGGAAGAAGTCCAGCAATCTTCGCCGGGCACGCTGTTTTGGATTTTGACTAACGGCGTCGTGCGCCACGGCATGCCCGTGTGGTCGAAGCTGCCGGAACCGCAGCGCTGGCAAATCGTGACGTACTTGAAAACTCTCGCGAGCGCGCCAAGCCAAAGCGCACCGCCCGGCGCCCGTTGACGCCAAGTTGACACCCTTTCGGCAGCGCACTACACTGCGAACTCACAATCAGCAGGCGCGTGAAGCGGGGAAGGCCGTGAGAATCGGCCACGGTCCCGCCACTGTGATCGGCTATTCAGCCGTAAGTCAGGAAACCCTCTCGCGCTGCAGTCGCTGACACTCTTCGCGAGAAAGGGTGTGGCTTTCAGCCCCATCTTTTTCGTGGGGCTTTTTTGTTGCAGGCTTTCGGGAATTGACGCGGAGCGTACCTGTGTTGATCGGCGCGGAAGGCATGAATCGGAACCGGCGGAGAGGTGGGACGCTGACGTTGCGTTCCGCTGCCGCCGCCCTCGTACTGCTCGCCGCCGGCGCGACGTTCGCCTATCCGCTTCGCGCATCGTCCGAATCGCGGCACATCCCCGCGCGCCTGGTCGTCACGGATGAGTTCGGCCGGACGATTCAAGTGCCCCAGCCCGTGCTCCGCATGGTTTCGCTGGCGCCGAGTATGACGGAAACGATCTTTGCGCTGGGCGCGGGCGACCGGCTGGTCGGCGACACCGACGCCTGCGATTATCCCCCCGCGGCAAAGACGACGGCCAAAGTCGGAAGCGTGGAAGCGCCGAGCATCGAAACCATTATCGCCCTGCAACCGGATTTGGTGCTGGCGACGCAGCTGAACAGGCAAGAAACTGTCGCCGCCCTGGACCGCCTCGGCGTGCCTGTCTATGTGGCCGATCCGCACACGGTGCAGGACGTCATCGAATCCACCGCTCGCCTCGCGAACCTGATCGGCGCGGGAGACTCAGGCCAGGCTTTGGTCGAAAATCTTCGGGGGCGCCTAGACGCTCTGCAACGGCAATTGTCCGGCGTGCCGCCGCGTCGCGTGCTCTTTGTCGTGTGGACCGAACCCCTCATCTCAATCGGGCGCCACACATTTATCACGGACGCGCTGGCTTGGGCGGACGCGCAATCGGTGGTTCAGACCGATAAGGACTGGCCTCAGGTGAGCCTCGAGGAAATGGTGCGGTTGCAACCCGCGTATCTCGTGTTCGCGGGCTCGCATGGAGAGGCGGGCGCTCCCTCGCTCGCCGATTTGCAGTCACGCCCAGGATGGCGAGATTTGGAAGCCGTCCGTGCCGGGCGCGTTGTGGTCGTCTCGGACGCGCTCGCGCGTCCGTGCCCTCGACTCCTGGACGCGATCGAAGAGTTGGCGCGCGATTTGCACGCGGAGGTTTACCCGGAGAATCCGCGATGAGACCACTCACGCTTCGCCGCTTGCTGTGGACCTGCGGCTCCCTCGTCGCACTCTTGCTAGTGATCATCGTCGTTGCTCTGAAACTCGGCGCCGTGCCCGTTTCGGTGACGGATCTTGTGATGAGCCTGGGCCGCGTGGCGATCGGACGCAGCGATCAACTGCCCGCCGAATACAGGCTGATTGTTTTCGATATACGCCTGCCGCGGATTCTGCTGGGCGTGATGGTGGGCGCGGCGCTTTCCGTTGCGGGCGCGGGCTTCCAAGCGCTGCTCCGGAATCCACTCGCCGATCCGTACGTCCTCGGAGTCTCGAGCGGTTCCGCGCTAGGCGCGATTATCGCAATCAATGTGGCGCCGCAGTTCGCGCTGGCCACGCCGCTCGGCGCGTTCCTCGGCGCGGTAGCGACCATCACCTGCGTCTACTTCCTTGGGCTCCGCGAAGGAAATCTCGACAGCACAACGCTGCTGTTGGCGGGAATCATCTGCGCGTCGTTTTTGTCGGCGATCATCATGTTTCTCATGACAACCCTTTCCAGCCGCGACCAGCGCGGAATGGCCTTCTGGCTGATGGGCGACCTGTCAACGCCCCAGACTTCCGACGTGCGCTGGCTCTTTCTGGTGGGGCTGGTGGTGGCCATCGGCGCGATTTACACAACGGCCGCGGACCTGAATCTCTTGTTGACGGGGGAGCGCGAAGCCGCGCACCTCGGAGTGGAAGTCACTCGCGTCAAACTGGTCGTGTACGTGGCGGCGTCGCTGCTCACGGCCTTGGCCGTCTCCGCTAGCGGTGCAATCGGATACGTGGGGCTCCTCATTCCGCACGCGATGCGTTTCCTGTTCGGTTCGGATTACCGGCTTCTGATTCCGGCTTCGGCTCTTGGCGGAGCGATCGCAATCGTCGCCGCGGATGCACTGGCCCGCACGGTTGTGGCGCCGACGGAATTGCCGGTGGGCGCGGTGACGGCCATCGCCGGGGCTCCGATCTTTATCTATCTTTTGCGGCGGAGGATGCGTTGAGCGCGAGCGACACAAGATCCGCGCTCGCCTCCCGCGACGCGGCCGCGCCGGCTGCGGAACTGCCGCGCCTCTCGGTCGAACAGGCCAGCTACGCCTACGCCCACCAGCGGCGCTCCGCTCCGATGTTCACCTTGAGCGCAACGAGTTTCCAGGCCCGCCAGCGGGAAGTCGTCGCGATACTCGGGCCCAACGCGAGCGGGAAATCCACGCTGTTGCAGATTATTTCCGGTGCGCTTAAGCCGCTTTCAGGCCGCGTGCTGCTCGACGGCGTCGAGATTCGGAGCCTCGGCACGCGCACCCGGGCGCAGCGCATCGCGTTCGTCGAGCAGCAAAGCCAACTTGTCTTTCCCGCGACCGTAGGTGAGTACGTCTTGCAGGGACGCCACGCCTACGGGCGCGCGCTGCACCTCGCCACCGAGGAAGACATCGTGCTCGGCATGAATGCCCTGGCGCAGGTAGGCGCTGAACATCTGGCCGATCGCCGCATGGACCAGCTCTCCGGCGGCGAAAAGCAGCGCGTGATCCTGGCGCGCGCGCTGGCGCAGCAGCCGTTGCTGCTTCTGCTGGATGAGCCCACGCTGCACCTCGACATCGGCGCGCAGGTGGACCTGCTGGAGCGCTTGCGTCGCCTCAGTGAAGAGAACCGCCAGACCGTGATCGTCGTGACGCACGAGTTGGGCCTGGCGGCCGAATTCGCCGATCAGGTCGTTCTGCTGCACTCGGGAAAATGCCTCCGCGTGGGAACCGCTGCCGAGGTCTATCAGCGCGAATTGCTCGAACAAGTTTTCAGCGCTTCACTGGACGTGGAAACGGGCCCGGCCGGCCGGCCGCGAGTCAGCTTGCGGTCGCGGTCCGACGGAGCGGGGCCCCGCACGACGTAGCCCGGCGGGCGCCGGCATTGCGGGCGCTCGTCTGGGCCGGCTGTTTCACCCGGAATGTTCGGCGCAAACTCGGAATTTCGCGCCGCCGCTCCGATTACATCAACCGCGGACTCCGCGAATGGGAAGACGGTGCAAGTCCGTCGCCGCCGCGCGACTGTAAGGCGGGCTGTTCGCCCCGGCCAGGGGCGACCGAAAGATGTATCGCGCGCGAGCCACTGTCCCGAAATCTCGGGATGGGAAGGCCGCGCGTACTGCCGCCAAGTCAGGAAACCTGCGGAGTCAGCAGCCGCGAAAGCCGGAAACGATCCCGGCTGCCGGCCAACCTTCAACTCCCGCGCGAGACGGGAGAGGAGGAGTTTCGATGCGAGTCTTCCGCTGGTCTTCGTTGTTCCGCTTTCTCCTAGTTGGTTGTTTCGCCTTCATGCCCGCCATCACCGGATTCGCGCAATCGCCGGCCACGTTGACCGGATTGGTCGTGGACGCAAGCGGCGCGGGTGTTTCCGGAGCGCACGTCACAGCCACGCAGCCCGGCCAGAACAAACCCGCAGGCGATACGCTCACGTCCGCCGACGGACGCTTCACGCTGCCGCTCGACGCGGGAAAATACAAAATCGAAGTCACACGCGAAACGTTCGCGGCGGGCGAAGCGCAAGTCGAACTCGCCGCCGGTCGAACGCGCGAATTGCGAATCCCGCTTGAGCTCGAGCCGCTCTCGGCCAGCGTCGTGGTCACGGCCGCGGCGGAGCCCGTAGCCACCGTCGCCGCGAGCGCGCCCGTTTCCATCCTCACGCGCGCCGACATCGAGAATCAGCAGCAAGTGTCGCTCGTGCCGCTGCTCGCAAGCCTGCCCGGCGTCTCCTTTGCCCGGCTCGGCCGCGAAGGCGGTGCGACCTCCCTCTTCCTCGACGGCGGCAACTCGAATTTCACCAAGGTCCTGATTGACGGCGTGCCCGTGAACGAGCCCGGCGGCTTTGTCGATCTATCCAATTTCT
Organism: Candidatus Methylomirabilota bacterium; assembly: GCA_035626055.1. Taxonomy (GTDB): domain Bacteria; phylum Acidobacteriota; class Terriglobia; order Acidiferrales; family UBA7541; genus DASPOJ01. Next base: position 6,145 of record DASPOJ010000108.1, read on the forward strand.
CCCTCGATGATGTGGACAAGATCGAGGTCGTGCACGGGGCCGAGAGCGCGCTGTTTGGCTCGGACGCCGTGGACGGCGCCGTGCAGATTTTCACGCACCGCGGTACCACGCACGCGCCCGAATTAGACCTCGAATCCGATGGCGGAACATTTTCCACCGCTCACGGCTCCGCTGACCTTTCGGGCATGCTCGGGAAATTCGATTACTCCGCCGACGCGTCCTATTTCACTACCGCTGGTCAGGGTGTGAACGACGGCTTCCTCAACCGCACGTTCTCCGGTAATTTCGGCTACAAATTCTCCGACCGCGACACCCTGCGCTTTGTCGTCCGCGACAACTCCAGCAACGCTGGCGCCCCCGGACAAACTCTCTTCGTGCCTCCCGATCCCTACCAGCACGACGACCTGCACAATTTCGTCGCCGGTCTCACGTGGGACTTCGCCACCGGCGCGCACTGGCAGCATCGCTTCTCGTTCAGCGATAGCTCGATTCACGAACTTTACGCCGATCCGCTGGCCGGCTATTCCACCATCAATCAGTACAATCGCGCGGACAGCGCATGGCAATCGAGCTATCTGTTTCGCAACGGCGCCGTCACCGCCGGCTACGAATACGAAGTCGAGAACGGCTTTCCGGGCGACCTCAACGGCGAACACGCGCGCCGCAACAATCAAGCGGGTTACCTCGACGCGCGCTGGTCTCCCTGGGCCCGCGTCGTCTTCAGCGCCGGATTTCGCGTCGAGGACAATTCCAATTTCGGCACGCGCGGCGTTCCTCGCGCCGGCCTGCTCTTTACCCTACGCTACGGCGGCGGCTTTTTCGGCGCGACGCGCGCGCTCGTCTCCTACGGCCAGGGCATCAAGGAACCGAGCCTCGATGAATCGTTCGGAAGCAATCCGTGCTACCCCGGTAATCCCACACTGAAGCCGGAACAAAGCCAAACTTACGAAGCCGGCCTCGAGCAGCGTCTCGCGAACGATCGCATCGAGGTTTCTGCCGACTATTTTTACGACGGCTTCCAGAACATGATCACTTTCGGCGAATGCAATCCCGGCCAACCTTGCCCCACCAGCCCGCCGCCTTCTGATTGTTTCGTCGACGACGGCGTTGCCGGCACCTATTTCAATACCGATCTCGCCGCATCGCGCGGCGCGCGACTCACGGCGACCGCGCACCCCATGAAATGGTTGAGCCTCTCCGGCAACTACACCTACGACGACAGCCGCGTCATCGCCGCGCCCAACGCCTTCGATCCCACCGAAGAGCCGGGCAATCGCCTGCTGCGGCGCCCGGTGAATTCGGGCAACCTCATCGTCAACGCCGCCTTCCGCCGCATGAATTGGAATCTGGCAACGCGCTTCGTCGGTGTCCGCACGGATAGCGACTTTCTCTACCCGCCGCTCGGCCTCACGCGCGATCCCGGCTACGTGCTCGTAAACCTGGCGGCAAGCTATCGCGTCTCGCGCGAGGTGGAATTCATCGGCCGCATCGAGAATCTGTTCAACGAGTTCTACCAGGACGCCCTCGGCTATCCCGGCTATCACCGCGGCTATAGCGCTGGCTTGCGTCTCGCTATCGGCAAAGAGTGATCTCGTTTGTGGTTTTTACCGCCGCAACAGCGACCCCGCTCTGCGGGGTCGCCACCTTCTCTGCGCTCGGAGCCGTTGTTATACTGCGTCCGTTGCATCGCAAGAGGTCCCTTGTCATGCGCATCAAGAAGATTTTTCCTTCGCTAACGGTCCTACTGCTTTTCTCCGCGGCGATCTTTCGCGCGCAAACTGGGGCGCCCACGCCGCACGCCGCGCCCCACGGAACCACGGCTCTGGCCTTTGCGCCTCTCGAGCGCTGGCGCCAGGCCATTCTCTCCGGCGACGCCGATCAGCTCGTAAAGCTCTACACCGCATCGCCTCCGGCACAAATCAACACGGGCGACCAAAAGACTGTGGGCGCGGTCGAGGACGCGAGCTTTTGGCAAGACTGGAAAACGAAGGGGCTCACGTCGCTTAAGCTCGAAATCGTTCAGCAACAGTCCCCTACGCTTGACGAACGCCAGATCTTCTTCCAGGCAGCGCTGCACTTCGCCGAGCCGGGCGCCGGCCCTCAGAACCTCTTCATCGCCACCGCGCAATACTGGGTCCGCCGCGGCGGCCAGTGGCAAATCGCCACCGCCGCACGCGGAGTTCCAGCGCGCCTCCGGCAACCGCTCAATACGGACAACGTCATCTATCCGCCCGATTTAGACGCCCGCGCGGAGATCGCCTCTGGGCTGCGCACAGCCGCCGCGACAGAAAAACGAGTGCTACTGGTCTTTGGCGGGAATTGGTGTTTCGATTGCCACGTTCTCGACGAGGCTTTTCACAGCCCTGAGATTGCGCCGACGCTCAATGCTTCCTTCGTCGTCGTCCACGTGAACATCGGCCGCTTCGACAAAAATCTCGATATCGCCGAGCAGTATCAGGTGCCGCTCACGAAAGGCGTGCCCGCGCTTGCCGTTCTCGATTCCGCCGGCAAACTCATCTTCAGCCAGCAGGGCGGAGAATTCGAGGACGCCCGCTCCATGGCGCCGGAAGACATCCTCGCCTTCCTCGATAAATGGAAGTCCGCCGCTCCGGCAAATTGACAGCCGCGCGGCAATCGCACGGCTGTCATCCTGAATTCACCGTGGCGAGCAAAGAAAGCCGTCGGGCTCGCCACTAACCACTCGCCAATAGTCACTTCGCCTATGGTCTCACGCCGGCAATCTTCAGCCTGATCCGATAGACGCTCGTGCTCGCCGTGATGTAAAGCGTCTTGCCGTCCGCATCGCCCCACGCCAGATTCGCCATCTGCTCCGGAACCTCGATCGTTCCCAGATGCTTTCCCTCCGGCGAAATAATCCACACGCCCCCTGGCCCAGAGCCGTACAGGTTCCCTGCTTTATCCACTTTGATCCCGTCGGGCGAGCCCGCTCCCGGC
>DASPOJ010000109.1:0-5994 GCA_035626055.1 Candidatus Methylomirabilota bacterium
CATGACTTTCGCGACTGCCTCGATATATTCCTCCGGTACCGCGTCGTGAAAGAGGTCACTCATCGAATTCACGAAGATCATCTTCGGAGTGCGCCAGCGCAGAGGTTCGGCCAGCTTTTCCGGGACCACTCGCAGATCGAATCCCTGCTCGTAGGGATGGTTCTTCACCCCGCGAAAACGTTCTGCGAAGGTTTCAGCGTAGCAATGCTTGCAGCCGGGGCTGACCTTGGTGCAGCCCCTGACTGGGTTCCAGGTTGCCTCAGTCCATTCGATTTTGGAATTTTGACTCAAGCGGTTGCCCCTTTCTTAGTGCCACCTGTTCAGGCTATCGCGGAATCTTGTCGACTCTAAGAATTAGGGATTGGGCTGCTACCGTCTATAGTTTCCCCATGATGTGAATATATATGGGCACTCCCCCCATTTGTCTACCACGGCGCAGGCAATCCGCACCAATTTTTCGGCTGTCTCCTTTGTTAGCCATTCATCATTTTGCATCACCGCGAGAGGCACGGCGTCGAGAGCACCAGGCCCGTCGGCTTTGCGGCGTAGTGCTCGCGCAATTGCAGGCCCCTGCCGTAGAACACCGCGTTCCAGCCGTAGCGTCCGCGCACGGAATCCAGGCCGCGATAAAGCTGCCAGCGGCGGTTGGCGGCGATGTCAAACAGCTCGTTTTGGCGGCGATCGGCTTCGAGATGCGTGACCGAAACGCCCACCAGCCGCAGCGCCACGCGGCGCGTGTAGAGCGCGCGGAACAGTTCGATGGCCGCATCGAGCAGCGATTTATCGTCGCTCAGCGGCGGCAGGAGCTGTGCCGCGCGATGTGCGGAAAAATAATCGGTGTAGCGCAGGCGCAGCGCGAGCGAGCGGGCGCGGCGTCCGGACGCGCGAAGGGCCGCGCCGATGCGTTCGGTGAGATATTCCAGCAGCGCGGCGACGAATTCGATGTCGATCGTGCCGCCCTCGATAGTCGTTTCGCGTGAGATGGATTTCGCCTCGTGCGGCAATTCGACTTCGCGCGCATCCTGGCCGCGCGCGCGTTCCCAAAGCTGGCGGCCGATCGCTTCGCCGAACGCGGCTTCGAGCGCGGGCAAGGGAATGGCGCGCAACTGGCCGATCGTCGCGACGCCGCGATCGGCGAGCGTCGCGGCGTGGGCACAACCGATGCCGTGGAGTTTTTCGACCGGGAGCGGCGCAAGGAATTTCTCCTCGTCGCCGGGCGGCACGATGCGGAAACCGAGCGGCCGCTGCAAACGCGAGGCAATCGAGGCTACCACTTTCGTTTGCGCCGCGCCGACCGAGACGCCGAGGCCGGTCGCGTCGTGCACGGATTGCTGCAGCCGGCGAAGCGTCGCGGGGAAATCAGGATAGAGCCGCTCGGTGCCGGCGAAATCGAGATAGAAATCGTCGAGCGCGGCGGTTTCCACCGCCGGGGTGAACGTCTCCAGCACCGCGCGGACGCGCGCGGCGAAATCGGCGTAGTGCTCGTACTGGCCGGGCACGACGACGGCCGCAGGGCACAGTCGGAGCGCCTCGCGGAAACTCATCGCCGTGCGCACGCCGCGCAGCTTGGCTTCGTAACTGGCCGAAGCCACCACGCCTCGGCCCACCAGCACGGGCCGCCCGCGCAGACGCGGGTCCAACACCTGCTCGACCGAAGCGAAAAACGCGTCCACGTCGGCGTGGACGATATGTGCGAACTGACTGCTCCCGTGAAGCGGGACCATACTCACCTCCCACTTTGCCTGCCCTGCCTGCCAGCTGACAGGCGTTCGGCAGGAACTGCGGCGGCAGGCTTGCCTGCCGTTAGGCAGGGAACCGGGAGGAGAGAAGCGGGGTGCGTCGCGCACAGGGGTGCATCGTGCACCTCGCCAGGGTTGCGTCGTGCCCTACGGGGCATCGTGCCCTGCGTCCAGGAGTGCGAGAACATGCGGCGGTCGCCCCCAGCCGAGAGAGTCTCACGGACAATGAGCCGGGGGCGGCCGTCGCTCCCGTTTCTCTACCAGGGCGAGTATAGGCGAACAAAAAGCGAATGTCAAGGAGAGGGGGTAAGTTGGCAGTGGGCCGGTTTGTTGCCGTGCACACGCGCCAGCGCTTTAAGTGTATAGTGCCGCATCAACTTTTGCCTCTTGGAGGGGCCTCGTGAACACCGCGCCCGTTTCTCGTCCACTAATGTCTTGGTTACGGCCGAAGCATTTTCTGTTTGCGTTCATTGGCCTGATGCTGGCCTATGTTCTCCACCACAACGAAATCTTTCTGATCCGTCCGCAAGACCCGGAATGGCCGCATATTCATCCGTTCCGGTGGTATCTGCTATTCCACGGCCTCGCGGGCGCATGCGCATTGCTGCTGGCGCCGATGCAGTTCTCGGATCGTCTGCGGAGCCGCTTTCCCCTTTTTCACCGCGTTATCGGCAGGATTTATGTCGGGGGCGTTCTCATCGCCGCGCCAATGGGCTTCTACATCCAATATTTTGAGGAGCGGCTGGGCGAGCCGCGCACTTTCAGTTTCGCTGCCGCGACGCAGGCCATTTCCTGGATTGTGACGACCCTGATTGCCCTGGCATTCATTCTCCAGCGCAAAGTCGAGCCTCACCGCCGCTGGATGACTCGCAGTTTTTCGGTGGCGCTCGTTTTTCTCGAGGTGCGTATAGTCCTGGGCGTCACTGGCTGGGAAAATCTCGACACCCATGTCAGTGAAGCGGTGGTGTGGGGCTGCAACGTGTTTGCGTGGATGGCGGCGGACATTGCGCTGCAGATCCAGGAATTGTTGCGTTCGCGCACGCTCCGCTCACGTGCGAAAGTGGCGGCGGACTAGCCAGCGGCGCGGATCACTTTATGGGCATGAACGGCGTATCTTGGAAGCTCCAGGGATCGTAGGCCTGCTTCTCTTTGGATGTCAGAAGCTGCCGCAGTTGTCCGTTTTGCCATGCGTATGTTGTCTTCTTGTAGAATTTGCGGCACCAAACGCATTGCTCGTCCGGATCGCTGTCGAACGGCCCACCTGCAGTCCAAAATTCAAACCGTCTGGATAAGCTGTCCGTGAATCGCACTTGTGCTTGTGACCCACTGAGGGTCGCGATTACTTTGTATTTGCCGGATTTCTCTCCAACGAATACAAAAAAGGTGCCGGATTGATCTACAGCCAAGGTGAACGCAAATGCCGCCACTACGGGGCCGTGTGACACCGGGGAAATGGCCATTCCGTGAAATCCGACCGGGCCGAAGGGGGCAAGGGTTACGGAATCGAGGTCCAGGACAATGTCTCCGTTTCGGAAGATTGCGACATGCGGGTGGTTATCCAAAAAATCTATAGTGTTTGGATTGTAGTGAATGGTGTCGTACACGACGACGTCATCCTGATTAGGCAGCGATTGAAATGCCTCAATGTCTGCAGCTGCTGCCAGTTTCTTTTGTAGTGTCGCAGGGATGACCACATCGTGCGACGGTTGAATGATTGTGGCCTTCTTACTGGAATTCGACTGAGGATATGCAACAGTACCAGAAACCGCCATTGCCAAGACGATCAAAAATCGCTTCATATGGAAGGGTGCGCTCGGACTAGGTTCTTGCAAGAGACAATACTTTTTGTTCATGCGCAGTTTTGCGAGTCGTGCCAGGATTCTTCTCAGTCACAAATGCATTTCGATCCGTTTTCCCATCACATTCTCCATTTCTTGTCTTTCTCGATACTCTCTTGAACGCGGAACGCAGTGATCTTGCGGATCAGCGGAAGGGGTAGCGGCTTCTCCAACGGAAATTGGACCCCTCCTCTAGAAGTGGCGAACTTCGACAAATCCTTCGCGAAGGCTTTCACCGCTGACGAAGTGGGATAAAAGCCGAGGTGGTGTTTGAACGCGGCGAACATGACCAGGATTCTTCGATAGGAGAAGGCGGGCATTCCCCACTTCAGGCTTTCCTCGGCCCCGGGCGCACACGCGCGAACACACGCGCGCATTTCCCGCAGTTTCTTCCGAGCCTCTTTGGGGGCGGCGTTGATGTACTCAGTGATGTTCTTAGGCCGTGCTCTTGGGGGAGTCATGATTCTGTTTGTTCTACTCTCTGACTGAAACTTCAATCGTCGTGTTGCCAAGCCCAAATAATATCACGGCAGCTTGCCCTCCGAGCCGGGCCGCGCGAGCGCGCTCACCGTGTGGCCGCGCCGCATCAATTCCACGATGCGATTGCGGCCCATGAAACCGGTTCCGCCGGTGACGAAGACATTGTGGACGCTGCTCGGGGGAGTTTCGCTCAAATTCTGAATCCTGGACCCCGCGCGGACCTGGCAGTGTTGCCGGACTCTAACGCGACGACTTAAGAGCGTCAAGATTGCGCGGGTCAGGCCCGCGCAGAAGTCAAGAGTCGCACCGAAGGCGTGGTTTCTCGGCGTTGTGGCGGTTTCAGCGCGAAACAAGGGATAAGGATGTGTGTGCCCTTCGTTTCACAGTGAAAAATCAATGGGCTTAGGAGTACCAGTACGGTTTCGCTATAGGCACCGACGAATGCAATCCCTACGATGGCAATGCTATGAAGATCCCAAAGGCTCTAGACATTGAGAGAGCCGTCGTTCTCGGGCTCCTGGCGACAGCGGGGGCTATTCTCTACATTCGTGCGAACGGTCCGAGCACGCTGCGCTTGCCGCTTCCCCAACCTGCCGCTCAAGTTTCGCCCGCCGCGGTGCGTGTTTCCGGGCCTCGAGTTTCCCCGATACGCCGAATCTACGGCCACTCGATCGTGCTCGGCGGAATCCACTCGGTCGAAGAACTGAAACGCGTGATCGTGGCGGACCCGCTGGCAGCGCGCCATTATGCGGGGTTCGACGTGACAAAAGCTTACGTCACGAGACTCCCGCACGATGAACTGGTTTTCCTGTCGTACCGGCTCAACCACAAGATTTACTTTACCTCCGCATTGCGCCTGATCCGCGGGGGCGAAGAGGTCCTGACCGACGGCAACAGCTACATTCTCACGCGCTGCGGAAACGAAATCGTCAGCTCGTTTCACGGTCCCGTTAACGCGGCCGAAGAGCCGATGGACTTGGACATCGTTGTGGCCGAATTGCCACCCGCCGCGTCATCGCTTGAATCCGGATCCGTATTGACGCCAACAGCGGTTCCCCCGGCCGAATCCGCAGCGCCTCCCGACCCGCCCTCGACGACGCCCGGCCCGCCTTCCTCGGACGGCGGCGCCCCTCCACCGGTGGTGTACTTGCCGCCGGTGGGCGGCGCGCTTTCGTCATCAGGTGGAACGCCGTCGCAGCTTTCGGCGGACGATTTGGATTTGCCGGCTGAAATCAGCCTGTTGATCTGCGGGCTGGCGGCGATTTTGGCTTTGAGATTTCTGGACCGATGAAAATCTGTGGCGCGATTCTTCTGGCGCTGGTGCTGTTCTTCAGCGTGGCGTTTCCAGCCGTGGTTGAAGCGCACTGGGGCGCGTGGGGACCCATTTATGTGCGGCTATTATTGGCGGCGTGCCATCGCGCCGCGCCGTCGCAACGTATCGTGCAATTCGGCACCCAGCTCTATAGCCGTTCAGTTGAACTGTCCGTGTTTCCGCAGTGTACGGGCGTGGACATGTTGCGCATCTACAGTATCCTGTTCGGCGTCGTGATGATCCTCAATTGGAAACGCGCGCAGCAGCCGATGACACTCATGCTCTATGCGGGTGGGCTTTGCGCGCTCTGGACAGCGAATTTCTGCCGCAACGTCATTATGGGGATCGGCCGTTACCACCCGCAGGGTTCGACGGCCGCGCTGGTTTTCTGCGTTTTCGTTGCCGCGGCCTCGCCGATGCTCCTGCGCGGCCGAGCTAAGCGTCTTGCGGATCGCGGCGCGTCGGCGTGAGTAATTCCTTCAGACGGCGGCGCAGCTGCGAGCGGCCGCGGAACAGTCGCGTGCGAACCGTACCTGTAGTCAGGCCGAGGTGGCGTGCGGTTTCGCGCGTCGAGAGATTGTGGATGTCGCGCATTAGGCAGACGCTGCGCAGGTGCGGCTCCAGC
>DASPOJ010000110.1:0-15046 GCA_035626055.1 Candidatus Methylomirabilota bacterium
CATGGGGGCGACACGGTTTCGACGGGAGCTGTCACGACTCGAAGGCATGCCGGGCGCCACCTGCCCGCAACCGGGTGGAAAACCATAACTGCCAACACTGAGTTGGCTTTGGCTGCCTAGACAAACCTAGCGTAGCCCGTCTCCTCAAGCCTCGCCTGCGGGTTTGAATCGAGACGTCATCTAGCGGGCTAGCCGTCGCGTCTCGGTCCGTGATGCGGCGGCGAGAACCATCGGGCTAGCCGGGTTCGTTTCTTGCGCGCTCCAAGCGCTTCCGGCGAAACCAATAGAACGCGCTAAGCATGTAGGCTTCGGGCCGTTGCGCTCTTCGGACGGGGGTTCGACTCCCCCCGCCTCCAAATTTTGCTTCGCAAAATTTGTCCCGAGCGAACGGCTGTGTGGTGAGTCGAGGGGCACCATATCCGCCCAGAATTCATTCTCTCCAACAAACCCCCTTATATTCGGTTCATCGGGGCATTGTATCCATGCATTCCTGCAACTTCTTTCAACGCGGAGGCGCTTCCCCTTACGCAGGAGAGGAGCAAGCGACAAGCGGCCACGCCGATGAGCCTGCTAATTTGTCACGTTAAGGGTCACGGGCACGACGACAGTGAAATTGCCTGCGGTGATCGTGATATGCAGGACGTAGGTGCCAGCCGGTGTGACAACTTCAACGTTCGAGCCGCTGTGATTGGCGCAACCATCCAGGCCGCCGAACACCAGGGCCATCGCCAATACGAGGCCCGCAGCGTACGCGAGCCGTGGCCCCACTCGATTGTGCCGTCTGAGCTTAAGCGCCATCAACATTACCAGGAGCATACCGAACCCGACGAGCGTCAATGGCAAAGGATGATCCCATGGCCGGCGATCATCGAGTGGTGCGCCCCTGCCCGCGGCTCCCGGAATGACCATGACAGCCACTTGGTACAGCCCCGGCTGGACTTGCGTAACCGTAATAGTGCATTTTGCCAACGGCGGACAGTCGGGCACTGTCGCCGTGGGCAATGCGTTCACATCGCCCGCCAGGCAGGCCGTTATGGTGAAGAGCGTTGTCGTTCCCGCTGTGCCTGGCTCGATGGAGGGCGGAGTGCCGCAGTTTGTGATCTGCACGATATCTTCCGTGAAAGTGCTAGCGTTGGTGTTCGTATTGCTTCCGGCAAGCCCAGCCGTAATCGATGGCGTGTCAGGAGTGTATTGTGCGTACAGCGGCGTGCCGCCCGATCCCATCTGATTAATGAACAACGTGCACGAGCCCTTGCCGCTGCTGGTCGAGGTCAGGGTTATCGCTTGCTGACAAAACTCGCCGAAGCCGTCTTCCACCACCACGGTGCCGGTCGGGACTGGGGAAGCGCCGCCCGATGCCAAGGCAACCGAAACGTTGACCGTACACGGGGCCGGGTACTGGGGGCTATTCACTAGCGCAAAGGGCACTGGGAGAGGTACGGCAACGCCGCTGTAGACCACGCTGCAACTTGTTGACGTGATGGTGGTGGTTGTAGCGATGGATGAGATGCCGGTGCCGGACAGCGACACGTCCTGCTGAAAATAGGCCCCGTCGGCGGTGCTTGCCACGTTGCTTTCTCCCACCCCGGCGTTATCGAGGAAACCGAACATATTGGACAAAGCTCCCAAAGATGTGGGGTCAAACTGCACCGTGAAGGCGCAGGAGCTGTCGGCGTTTATGATGAGCGGGAGCGACAGTGCTTGTGTGACGGAGCCGCACACGATCTGCTCCGCGAAGCTAAAGCCAGCTCCCGGGGCGATTCTCGCGTTCTGAATTACGAGCGGCCCGTCGCCGGTGTTAGTCAAAGTGAGCGTTTGTGTGGCGGTAACGTTCTCGGCGACGTTGCCGAACGTGACCTGCGTTGGTGATCCTGCGGTCGCATTGCTAAAGGACGCATACGGCGCAACTCCGTCCCCTAAGAGCAGGATGGCTTGCCCAACAGTTCCAGACGGCGCCGCGGATGCGTTGCTATTGGGCGCCGCAGGTGGGTTGCTATTTGGGATCGTCGTCCCGATGATCAGAAGGTCGCTATATCCGTTCTCATCCACCAGGGGAGCGAACTGTAAGGTAATCGCGCAAGAATCACCCACTGCCAGAGCTACGGAAATAGAAGCAAACCCTGTGGTAAACGTGTTGCCGTTGCTGCAGACGACCTTCGTAATCGAGAATGACGTGCCTTGTTGTAAGGAAACGCTAGTGAAATTGAACGTGGAACTGCCAGTAGGGTTGGACAGCGTAACCGTTTGTGTGCCAGTGGTATTCACGTCCACTGCTCCAAAATTAAGCGGCCCACCGCCGTTACATTGTGAGCAGGAATTCGTGTACTGCGCATATGGCGTACTGGTCGGCGTTTCATATACAAAAATCGCCCCCGCCCCAGAATTATTTCCGGGGACGGAGACCAGAACCGTGCCCGTGGTCCCACTGGCGACCGTATTTCCGCTGACTTTTCCATGGTCTGCAGTATCAGTGTCGCTCACGCTCGTGGCGCTGGGCGTCAACTTGACTGGATTGCCAGGAGTGAACGTAGAACCAATGGTGCCCGACGGCCAGGCGCTTGATGGAGTGCCAGATGAGGTGGTAGATGGTTCGGTGAAGAAATATACGCCGCCGTAGTCCGAACCAACTGAGATCGTACTGCCGTCATCGCTGATCGAAACGTCTTGGCCGAATGCTGCGGCTACAGTTATCGTCGCGTAATCACTGGGCAAGAGTTGAGCAGTCTCATATTGAGGATTCCCGCTCTGCGACCCGGGTCCGCTGACCCCCGTGCCCCAGCCACCCGGCGGACGGAGAAACACGTAGGCCTCACCGATGTCGTTGTTCTGGAACGGATCCCCGACGGCGACGGTATCCCCTTCCCCGTCTACGGCCGTCGCGTATCCAAACCCGCCTTGCCCGTGGTTGGTGGCGGCATCATAGCTCAGCAGCTTAACGGTCTCGGTGGTTACCGTTGGTGTCGCAGGCGGACCTGGGTTACTCGAATTCAGGCTGCTCCACCCAGCAGAGGGCTCCACAAAGACGTAAGCCTCGCCGTAGGATGAGTCTGCGAGAAACGCGCCGGCGACGATGGTCCCATTGTATTTGTTGCTGCTATTGCCGAGGTCAAATTCGCTAATCCCCATCCCGACGCCAAAGTTGTCGTAAGCGGCCACGTCAGAGGATTGCAGTTGTGCATCTTCGGTTGTGTTCGCCCATCCGCTCGAAGGTCGAAGGTACAGGTTCAGGTGGGCCACCCCATTGGGGGCATATTCCCGGGCGACGATCGTGGAACCGTCGTAGTTCGTTGCAATAGCGCTCCCGAAGAAGTCCCCGAGAACCGGGACACTGGGTGTGAGCAAGGCTATTGGTGCTGGGGGTTGGTGACTCGACGCTGTTCCCCAGGCGCTCTCGCTCGCTGCGGTAAACACATAGACGCCGCCTGTGCATTCCAGTCCGGGATATGTCTCGCATTGCTGTTCAGAGGCTCCCACGAAGACCGTCATCCCGTCCCCGCTAATAGCCACAGCCGTGCCGAACCCATCAGGCCCTCCCGTGCCGCTGGTGCCTCCACCCGGTGCGGTCAGCGTTGCGGTCGGCGCCGACGTCATCGTGCCCCATCCGCCAGTCGTCGGCTCCACGAACACGTAAGCCTGTCCGGGGAGGGTTGTGGTGCACCCCCCCATACCTGAAACGGAGTCACAGCCGCCAGCAACGACTACGGTACCGTCGTCGCTTATCGCGGTCGAATAGCCGAAGAGTCCGATACCTCCGGTTACACTCAATTGAGCCACCTGCACGAAGGGATCAACCACCACGGGATAACGCGCATCGGCGGTGTTGACCCGCAGCCGGAGACTGCCGCCCCCTTCCTCAAGCCAGGATTCCAATTCGCGGCCGGAAGCGTCGTATGCCACCAAAGGACCATACTGCAGCTCTCGCATGCCATTGGGATTTCGTAGAGTGAGCGAATGCCGGTCGGGGTCGACCGAAACGCTCAAGTTTCCCCGGAGGCGCAGGGCAATGCCCAAGGCGTCATTGTGCGAAGCCAGACGCGCATCAGGCGCCTTCGATATCGTAAATCCCTGTTCAATCCCGAGCGGACCATTAGAGTACCACTCCGTTAAAGCGCCCCTCCTGTATTCGACTCGGTTGGCATTCCCAACGGGCGCAATAGCAGCCTTGTCTTTATCGAAAAGACGCTCGCCGTAGCCCCAGCCCACGAACTCCAAGTCCAAATTGGCGTTCTGAAAATTGATTTCCACACCGTTGGCGGCGTATCGTGCGGCGAGGTGATTCGTCGGGTTCTCGGTTGCGTATCCGTGCGGGGAGGCCTTCGCGCGATAGTCGAGGTCAGCCTTCCCTAAAGTCGCAGAGACAACTGATTGAGCGCCCACGGGAATCTTGGCGTGTGGCGCTCCGGAGAATTGGGCCGTAGCGGGCTCGACCGGTGCCGGTGTCGATTGCGCGCGGCTGACGCCTGCGGAAGAAAGCATAATCGTGAAAAGGGCAACAAGCGCCAGGCTCCCCCGCGCCATTCCCGCAATCACTTCGCGCTCACTGTTTGTCTTCATACTCTGTCTCCTTCTTTCTGTCGCTGACCGCTAAATCCCGTCTTGCGTTCCATCTCAAGATCGGCGGGGTTGCTTCCTCCGGCAGATGCAGCCCATCGTTGCCGAAAGGACAGCTCGAGCAAACGCTCAAATTCGGCATCGGAAAAACCTGCGCTCTTGGGTTCGTCTTTGATCGCGCGCTCCTCGCGACGAATGCGCGGGAGTGTGGGGTTAACGGGGCAAAACGTCAATGCACCGGGTCTGCAATGAATCTTAATTCTGTCTTAATCGGCTACTTGCAGATTCCAGACGGTTTAACCACCCAGAGGCTTCCGTGGATGTGGTCCTGAAATTGTGCTAACATACCCTCGGACCCGCTAGATCGATTGTTCCCCAGCGGAACGGGTGTGTATGGGCCCCCCTCCCAACCAGCTGGCGCTAAAGTTTGGTCCCTACCTCCTTGACCTTGAAGCAGGCGAACTGCGGCGAGCGGGAACGCGAATACGCTTGCAAGAAAAGCCGCTGCAACTGCTCGCGGCCCTCGCCGGACAATCTGGACACGTCGTCACACGCGAGGAATTGCGGCGCAGACTTTGGCCGGACGACACCTTCGTCGACTTCGAGACCGGGCTGAATACTGCTGTCAGTAAGCTTCGAGACGCTCTCTCGGACGACGCGCAAAGTCCGCGCTACATTGAGACGCTCCCTCGCCGCGGCTATCGTTTTCTTGTTCCGATTGAGCGCATCGAAGCGATCAAGGGAAACTCAACGCAGACTGATTCGCCCGCCGCTGCCGCGAGCGAATCCAGCGGAGATACGGCGCGCGTTCCCCCTGCGGATGCCGCGCCCCTGGTCCGCTCCTGGCGAGCCGCGCAAATCCTCGCTCTCACGCTGGCCATTTGTGTGGGGATGGGCTACGCGGGCTGGCGCATTTATGAACACAGGCATGTAAGTGCCGCCTCCGAAACGCCGATCCGTTCTATAGCCGTGTTGCCATTTGATAATTTCTCCGGCGATCCCGCGCAGGACTACTTTGCGGACGGATTGACGGACGAACTCATTACCGATCTGGCGCAGCTCGGCTCGTTGCGCGTCACGTCGCGCAGCTCGGTGATGCAGTACAAAGGCACCCACAGGCCAATGGAACAGATCCGGCGCGAGCTGCACGTCGACGCAGTCGTAGAAGGCTCGGTCATTCGCTCGGGCGACACGGTGCGCGTGAACGCCCAGTTGATCGAAACCCTCGACGACCGCCATCTTTGGGCCCAGATGTTCACGCACAATGAGGAAGATATCGCAGCCCTGCAGGACGACGTGGCCCAAGCCGTGGCGGAGAGAATCGAAGTGGCCATCGATCCGGCCATTCGGGCGCGGCTCGCAAATGCCCCTCCCGTCAAAGCCGAAGCGTACGAAGCTTTTCTCCACGGTATTTATTATCTTCAGCATCATTCCGACGCCGATTTGCTCAAAGGCCTGGACTCGTTCAAGCAAGCCGCCGCGCTGGATCCCACGTTCGCGGCCGCCTATGCAGGAATGGCTCAAACGTACTGCCTGTTGGGCGATTACAATGTCCTCCCCGATCGCGTCGTCTGGCCGCAAGCCGAAATGAACGCGCAGCGGGCTCTCGCCCTTGACGATTCTCTCAGCAGGGCCCATGCCGCGCTGGCGCTTGCGCTCTGGAGATACGAATGGAATTGGAAGGCGGCCGATGCTGAGTTTCAGAAAGCCCTGAGCCTCAGTCCTAATGATGCGGATACGCACCACTTTTATGGCCTTTTCCTGGCTGCTCGCGGAGATTTCGCTCCCGCCGGCCGACAATTGAAAATCGCGGAGGATCTCGACCCTCTTTCTTCCATCATTCGCACGAACCAGGGCTGGCTCAGTTACTACCAACGCGATTATCCGGCCGCGATTGCGGACTACCAGGATGTCTTACAGACCGACCCCGCATTCGTACCTGCCATTGCCAAGCTTTGGATCGCTTACGCTTGTGAGGGAAAACCCGATCTGGCGGCCAGCGAACTCGACGATCTATTTCGGAGTTACAAACTAGAAGGGCCGGTGAAGGCGGCCCAGGAGCAAGGCCAGGGGGCGAATCCCGAGTCGCGCTTCCGGGCTGAGCTCCTCAGCTACGCCAATTCGGGATATCTTTCCGCTTACGAAAGGGCCCGATATCTCGCGCTGGCGGGCCAAACGCGCGAGGCGATCGAGTCACTTCAACAGGCGGAATCGAAGCGCGATGGGTGGCTAGTGTACGCGGGAGTCGATCCGGCCTTTGACCCCCTGCGCTCGTCTCCGCAATTTCAAAAATTACTCGCGGACGTCGGTCTGTCGAATCAGCGCCCTGGGTGAGCCGGACACGTCCATCCTGATCTTGAGCGAGCACGACACTAACATCTCGAATGTTTCTGCGATGCTCGGTTTGGCGTGGAATTTGCCTGGTTGCCAACCCAACGAAACTCCACCTGGAGGAGCGTTGATCTTTTCATTGTGGCGCGATTCCAGCGGCGGAAGATTCTTCGTGCGCATACAATACATCGCTCAGACCATGAACCAAATCAGAGCCGGCGGCGGCCTGACCCTTTCTGCGCCACCCGCGAGCCAAATCCTTATGATCCGCGCCTGCAAATCCGCTTCGCCAAGACTGGGCTGCAACTGGGTCACCTTCGACCGCGACGCGCATCAAGCGATCGATCCCGCGCGCGTAGACTTCGTGGCTGAATAAGAACCGGCGCCGTCGTCAAATGTGCACTGTGGTTCGCCAAAACTCCATGCGTGACAAGAGATTGCGAGACCCGAACTACAATGGATTATCGCGACGCGCACTAACAGGCCCGTCCCCGAAGTGCGGTGGGAGGCTGCCAGAGTGGCAGATCCGCATGGTACTCTAAAGGAGAACTTCCGCCCCGCTTGATTGCCGCAAGGCTTCGCGTGGGGTTATTTCTTGCGAGATGAAGAGCTCCACGAGAAAAAACCCGCGTTCCAGATGCGTTCCGGTTGGCCGCAATTTCTGATACGAGAGCGTCTTGCGCGTCTCGGTTTCGCAATAAGTTGAATGTTATCAACGGCAGCCGGTTTTCTAATCCCCCACGCCTCCGCCTGCAGTCGCGCGGAAGGTGCTACGGCGAACGAGTTCGCCATACCGAGTTCTCGCGCGAAGGCGAATGCCCGCTGTAGCGTGGCCAGCTACGGCAATGCCTCCCTGTTACCTCGTATCCTGTTACACTCCACCGTTGGGACAGGGCCCAGCGAAGGCGGCTCGTGGCGGGGGACTTGTTATGAACAATCAGTTCACCGAGCGTTGCGTCTTGCTGACGGGAGCCGGTGGCTCGATCGGATCTGCGCTCGCCAAGGCGATTCTAGGCAAAGGGCCCAGGTCTCTGATTCTTCTGGAACACTCGGAACACAACCTCCATCAGATTGACCTCGAGCTGCGTTCCCTTCCCGGCGGCCATGTTTGCGCTCCCGTCCTGGGAGACTTGGGCGATGCCGCGCTGCTCGCCGAGATATTCGACGAACGAGCGCCCAATCTCGTGGTCCACGCTGCCGCCTTCAAACACGTTCCGCTCATGGAACGAAATCCCATCCCCGCTGTCCGGAACAACGCCCTCGGGACAAACCTCCTGGCCCGGACAGCCCATAGGCATGGTGTGGCCGCGTTCGTCATGGTGTCCACGGACAAAGCGGTGAACCCGCACAGTGTGATGGGCGCGTCCAAGAGAGTGGCGGAGCTTGCGTTAATGAGATGGAGCGGACGGCAGAGTCCCATGCGGGCGGTGCGGCTGGGAAATGTCTTGGATTCTCAAGGAAGCGTGGCTCCGCTGTTTCGCCGGCAGATAATGGCCGGTGGGCCTGTGACCGTCACGCATCCCGCCGTGAGCCGCTATTTTCTGAGTTTGCGTGAGGCGGTCGAACTCGTGCTCATCACGGCAAATCTGGATGGCGAAGGGGGCATTTTCGTGCCCGATCTCGGCGAACCTGTGCGGATCGTGGATCTAGCGCACCAGCTCATCAAAGAGGCTGGATTTCAGCCTGAAATCGAAATTCCCATTGCCATGACCGGTCTCCGTCCAGGGGACAAAATGACCGAGGAGTTTGTTTCGGATCGCGAATCGGTTCACCCAACGAGCGATGCCAGATTCCGCTTGATTAAGAGTCCCCCGCCACCTGACGAAGAATTCGACGCCGCAATCACGGCATTGGAGGAGAGCGCGGATCGGCGCGACGTTGCGGGCCTGCTGGAACAACTGTGCCGGCTCGTGCCCGAATACCGGCCAAGCGATGTGGTTGTCGCGGCCGCCCACGCGCCGCAGTCTGCTGCCTTATGAAAAGGACCATCGCCGTCGTCACTTCCTCGCGGGCCGACTACAGCCACCTCTACTGGCCGTTGCGCGACTTGTCGGATTCCGATTCGGTAGATCTTCGAATCGTGGCCCTTGGTCCTCATCTTTCGCCCGAGTTTGGCCACACGGTCCAGGAGATCGAAAAAGACGGTTTCCCCATCCACGCGAGCATCGAATGTCTCCTCAGCTCGGACAGCGACATCGGAATGGCCAAGACGATTGGCGTCGCCGTCCTCGGCCTTACCGACTTGCTTGGACGCATGCGGCCGGACCTGCTCCTCCTCATTGCGGATCGCTATGAGATGCTCGCGCCGGCTTCCGTGGCTCTCGCGTTGCGCATTCCCATCGCCCACATCGAAGGAGGCGAAGCCAGCGAAGGCGCGATTGACGATGCCGTCCGGAACGCTTTGACGAAGATGAGCCACATCCATTTCACATCAACCCACGCGGCCCGCCAAAGAGTCATCGATATGGACGAGGAAGAATGGCGCGTTCACCGCGCGGGGGCGCCGTCTTTGGATCATCTGCGGCGCCGGCCCTTGCTGACTCGAACGGAGCTTGAATCCAATTTGCACCTGGACCTCTCCGTTCCTCCTCTCCTTGTCGCCTACCATCCGGTCACGCTCGCTCCAGACACACTCGAGGAGATCGGCGCATTGTTCGCCGCCCTGGAGAGCCTGCCCGACCAGATTCTGTTTTGCTATCCGAATGCCGATGCGGGAAGCCGGGCGCTCATCGAGCGAACCAAATCGTTTCTGGCGTCCCGCGGCCGGGGAACAATCTTCACGAAGCTCGACTCCGTCGCGTATTGGAGCTTGCTCGGCCAAGTGAAGATGCTCGTCGGGAATTCCAGCAGCGGCATCATGGAGACCGCATCCTTCCATCTCCCCACAGTCAATATCGGCATGAGGCAGCAAGGTCGCGAGCGCGCCCGGAATGTGTTGGACGCTGCGGCAAATAAGGCGTCCATACTGGATGCAATCGAGGTCGCAAGGACGCCCGATTTCCGCCGGTCTCTGGCGGGCATGGTCAATCCCTACGGCGACGGTCACGCCTCCGAAAGGATCGTCCAGGTTCTGACGACAGTGCCGTTAGGCCGGGATCTCCTGGTGAAACGCCATGCCCCGCTTTCGATTTCGGCCGATGGGACTGGCAGAGCGAGCGCGCCATGAACATTCCTCTCTCTGCTCCTGATATACGCGAGGAAGACATCGCGGCGGTCGCCGGCGTGCTTCGCACTCCGCGTTTAAGCTTGGGGCCCAAGCTTGAGGAGTTCGAGCGCGCCATCGCCGGCTACGTCGGGGCGGGACACGCCGTTGGCGTGAGTTCCGGGACGGCCGGGCTGCATCTCTTGGTGCGTGCGCTCGGAATCGGCCCGGGAGACGAAGTCATTGTTCCTTCCTTTGCGTTCATCGCCGTGGCCAACGTCTTGCTCTACGAAAGAGCGATTCCGGTTCTCATCGATATTGAATCGGCCACATTGAATCTTGACCCCAGCCGCATCGAAGCCGCCATCAGCCCCCGCACAAAAGCCATCCTCGTTGTCCACACGTTTGGATGTCCCGCAGAATTGCCGGAAATCCTGGAGATCGCCCGGCGTCATCACCTTTGCGTGATTGAGGATTGCTGTGAAGCGCTTGGAGCGGAATACGATGGCCGGAAAGTGGGCGCCCGCGCGGATGCAGGCGTATTCGCTTTCTATCCGAACAAACAGATCACCACAGGCGAAGGGGGAATGGTTGTAACCGACAATCCACGCCTTGCCTCTGTTGTTCGGGCGCTGCGCAATCACGGGCGGGTGGACTCGGACGATTGGTTCGAGCATTCCGAACTCGGATACAACTATCGGATCTCGGAAATGAATTGCGCGCTGGGCATCAGCCAGCTAAAGCGAATCGAAACCATCCTGGCGCGACGTGAGGAGATAGCGGGTAAGTACACTGAAAGGCTGCACGGAAATGAAGCTCTCAGGCTTCCCGCCCTGGCTGTGCCGCGCCGCAAAATAAGTTGGTTCGTCTACGTTGTTCGGCTCTCGGGCTCCCTCTCTCAGATTCATCGCGACTGGATTGTGAAGGAGATGAATCGCCGCGGAATCGGCTGTGGGAGGTACTTTGCGCCGATTCATCTCCAGCCGGCATACCAGTCTGCCTCCGAGCTGCGAAACGGCCTTGGTGTTACGGAATTCGAAGCGTCGCGCACTCTGGCGCTGCCGTTTTTCAACCGCTTGCGGGATGGACAAATCGACGAAGTCTGCGGGAACCTTTGCGAGTTGATTCAGCGCGCCTGCAGCCTTGATTCCAGCGGAGGCCGTGTGTCAGACGGCGCCCGCTCGCCCTTTGTTCCCGATCGCAGAAATTCACTCGCCTAGCGCGACGGCACGGCGGCTCCGCAGAACGACCAAAACGAACTGCATTACCACCCCAAAGGGGTCAGCGCGACTTGCAGTTGACGCGACGGGGCAGGAGGACCAAGCTTTCGCGTGAAGGAGCAGCTCAAAACGGAAATTCTAGGTTGATACTCTCCAGAGGGCGAGCGATTCGCTGAGGGTACTGATTGGGACAGGGCGGTTCTTCTCTGTTGTGCCTGCCGGGACTTGGGCGGATTATAGGCAGCAGTTTCCAATAGGTGGGGTATGAATACTCCTCTACAGTCCTGGCAAAGAAGTGCAATCCGCAACGGCATGGAGCGCTATCGGCGCGCTCAGGAAGATTACTACGCCGGGGGAAAACCCTTGGCGGAAGTCGAAGGGGGCTACAAAGCGTTCTCGCTGGTGAGCCCGCCGATGGGATCGCCGGTGACGCGGCGGAGAATCCGCCTCATCGTGGACAATATGGTGCACAGCAGCAAGACGGGGACGGTGACGCTTGCCCGGACACCGCACGTGGTGACCATGGCGGTCACCTACAATTGCCAGTGCGAGTGCGCGCACTGCTCGGCCGTGGACTACCAGCGAGAGACGGCGAAGAATCGTGACGCGCTCAAGTATCACGAACTGAAGAAGGCGATTGACGATTCACTCGATTTGGGAACGACGTGCGTCATTCTGACCGGCGGCGAACCACTGCTCTACCAAAAGATTTACAAGCTCATTGCCGAAGTGGACCGGTCGCGGTCCGTCTGCACAATGTTTTCGAACGGGGAGTTCTTGCGCGAGTCGACGATCGCGCGGCTCAAAGCCGCGGGACTCTACGGTGTGTATGTGAGTCTCGATTTCCCCGACGCGGCGCGCCACGACGCAAACCGGGGCCGGCCCGGTCTATTCGCGAAGGCCACCCACGGGCTGGAACTCTGCCGCCAGGCGCAGATCCTGACCGGGATCTCGACGTACATCACGCGCGAGAAAATGCAAAACGGCGACATGGACGCGATGATGGACGTCGCTCGGAAGCTGAACGTGCTCGAGGTTTTTCTCTTCGACGTGATCCCG
The DNA here is from genome assembly GCA_035626055.1 of Candidatus Methylomirabilota bacterium. Lineage (GTDB taxonomy): Bacteria > Acidobacteriota > Terriglobia > Acidiferrales > UBA7541 > DASPOJ01. The sequence goes on from DASPOJ010000110.1 coordinate 12,304, forward strand.
ACGGGCCGCTTGGACGGCCAGCGCGAGTGCATTTTGACGGACGCGGAAGCCTCGAAGGTGATCGAGTTCCGGCACAAATATGCGGAGAAGTCCGATTACCCGCGGATCGTTCACCAGACTATGTTTGCCAGCATCGCGTACCCGTGCGTGGCCGAGGGCTGCCCGGCGGCGATGGTGCAACTGCATCTGAGGGCGAACGGGGACGTCTCGCCATGCGATTTCACGCCGCATTCCTTCGGCAACATCCGGCAGCAACCGCTGCGCGAGATCTGGGAAGCGATGGCGAAAAGTGAGTTGTACGCGCAGCCATCGGCGCGATGCCGGCTGTCGCGGCCGGACTTCTGGGTCAAGCTGGACGAAATCGGGCGCCCAACAGCGGAGCCGATTCCCGCTTCATCCATCTGAGTCAAGATGTTTGGACTGTAATTTGGAACCGTCGGAGGATTTCAGTAATCTCCTCTGAAATCCTCAGCGGCCAACGCGAACTGAACAAAGACCACATCAAACGCCTCAGCGCCCGCTTCCACGTCTCGCCTGAGCTCTTCTTCTAGCTCCGCGATTCATGGTCCTGACGATGGGTCGTGAAAGCTCCGTCCGTGGCGCTCGCGTCCGAGCGAAACGAGCGTGGCGAGCGCGGCGATCGTCACAAGCTCGAAGCTCGCCAGCGCCCATTGATACCCGAAATGTTGATAGAGCTTGTATTGGATCTTATTGGTGGGGGAGGCGATCAGGTTTCCGAGTTGATAGGCCAGGCCAGGAACGAGGCCGCGCGTTTGGTCGGGCGAAAGCTCGTTCAAGTGGATGGGGATCACGCCCCAGGCCCCTTGCACGCCGACCTGCATGAAGAATGCGCCGAACGCCAGCCAGCCCAGCGTATGGCTGAACGCCCACAGCGGAATGAAAACAATCGTGAGCGCCAGCGCGGCAACGATGCTTCGCCGCCGGCCCGCGCGCTGCGAGAGATAGCCAAAGAACACTCCCCCAAGCACCGCGCCAAAACAGTAAAGGATCGCGATGGCCGAGACCGTCCGCTCCGGCGCGCTGTGCGCCGTGCGCAAGAAATCGGGATAAAGGTCCTGCGTGCCGTGCGAGAAAAACATCATGAACGTCATCAGCGCCACGAGGTAGATCATTTGCTTCCAGTGCTGCGCCATGACGCGGAGCACGTCTCCGGTCGTTTTCGGCCTGTGCTGTTTCCACGCTTCCGATTCCGGCACGCGCGCCCAGATGTACACGGCCAGCAGCGCCGGCACGCCTCCGGTCCAGAACATCGCGCGCCATCCCCACGCGGGCAGAATGAAACGCGCGGCGAGCGCCGCGAGCAGATAGCCAACCGAATAACCATTTTGCAGCAATCCGGATAGGACGCCGCGCCACCTCGCGGGCACCGATTCCAATGCCAGCGATGCGCCCACGCCCCATTCGCCACCCATGCCGATTCCGTAGAGCGCCCGCAGCACAAAAAACACCGTGTAGTTCGGCGCGAAGCCGCACAACATCTCGACCACGGAGAAGAAAACGATATTCACCATCAGCGGCACGCGCCGCCCGAAGCGATCCGCGAGCAGCCCGAAGAGCAGCGCGCCCAGCGGCCGCGTCGCGAGCGTCGCCACCGTCGTCGTGATGATGGCGGCTTTGCTGACGTGAAAGGCGGCGGCGAGATTGTCGAACAGGAACACGACCACGAAAAAATCGAACGAGTCCAGCGCCCAGCCGAAGAAGCACGCAGAAACCACGTGGACCTGCACGCCGCGCGAAGCGAACTGCGGAGAAGATTCAGGCATGAGCGTTCCCCTGCCCCGTGCGCCGTCCGATGTCGCGATAGAGCAGCGCCGCGGATGCGAGCGCAAGCGCGGCCCAGGCAGCACCCGCGCCAAATCGCTCGAAGCACAATTTTCCGCCCGCGAAGAGGGCCGCATACACCATCGCGCATCCGAGCAACCAACAATAGAGGTTGCGTCCGAGGTCCCGCGTCGGCGCAATCTCCGGCGCGAGCGATGCGATGCGCCGCCAGCCCGCCGCGTGCGGCCGCACTTTGCGATAGAAACGCAGCAGCAACTCATCCGGCTCGGCCGGCGTGAGAAAAGTCACGGCGAGCCAAACGATCGTCGTGATCGCGGTCGTCGTGAGGGTCGTCTTCGCGAAAATAAGCGAGGCGTTTCCATGAAACGGGACGCGCCAGTGCAAATAGAGCGTCGTCACCAGCGCCGCGGCCATGGCGGAGATTTCGCTCCAGGCGTTGATTCGCCACCAATACCAGCGCAGCAGGTAGACACCGCCGGTGCCCGCGCCCACTTCGAGCACGACTTGCCAACCCTGGCCGATCGTCGCCAGCCGCGCCGAAACGTACGCCGCCGCGGCCACCAGCAGCAACGTCGCGACGCGCGACGCCACGACGTAATGATGCTCGCTCGCGCCGCGCTTCAGAAATCGCCGGTAGAAATCAGCGATGAGGTACGACGTGCCCCAATTCAGTTGCGTCGCGATCGTGGACATGAACGCCGCGAGAAACCCGGCCACCAGCACGCCGCGCAGCGCCGGCGGCATTGTCGCAATCGCCACGCGCATGTAGCCCGATTCCGGGTGCGCGAGGCCCGGGTAAAGCACCACGGCCACCAGCGCCGTCACGATCCACGGCCACGGCCGCACCGCGTACTGCGCGATGTTGAACCACAACACCGAAAGCAGCCCTTCGCGCTCGTCGCGCGCGCTGAAAATTCGCTGCGCGATGTAACCGCCGCCG
>DASPOJ010000111.1:0-4714 GCA_035626055.1 Candidatus Methylomirabilota bacterium
TTGGAAGAAAGACTCATGAGCGAGCAATTCGGCGACCTATACCTTCAATACAAGCGCGAGACGAAAGCTCTGATCCCGTTCGTCTGGTGAGCCGCGGTCCGAGTTCGCCGCATCGAGCAACATGATTTAGGTTTGCGATGACAAGCAGGAGGGCCGTCCTTCTCCCCACTGCCGAACTATGTGTCCTTCGGCACAAGGTGGCGTGACGCGGGTCACTGCGATTTCGCTCAACTTTCCGAATGCTTCCAACCGGGGTGGGTCTTAATGTTCATGGCCTCCTGCAAGCGGTTCGGGGTCTCCCGCGTTTTGCCTGCGGCTCCCTTTTTCCTAAGATCAATGGATTTGCAGTCCATCTTTGCTCTGAGTGTGCTCGCCGGGAGCGGGAAAGGTGCGCAGGGCGCATGCTGAGCGCCTGCACGAGAGAGATCCGCAAGGAGGACAGGCCCGATTAGCTCGAAGCGGCGTTACCAGCCTAAGGGCGCACTCGCAACTGGAGAGGGCGCGGGGAGTGATGACGGTGGCGGAGGAAGAGCACAGGATCCTGCAAGGAAACCAGCTAGGAAGCCTGATTGAAGCGCTGTCACGCAAGGGCTACGACGTCATTGGACCCACCTTGCGTGACGGCGCAATTGCCCTCGACCACATCGAGTCCGCCGAGCAGTTGCCTACAGGCTGGATCGATGAGCAGGAAGCCGGCCGTTATCGGCTGGAGCGCCGCGAGGATCAAGCTGTGTTCGGCTATGCGGTGGGTCCGCAGAGCTGGAAGAAGTATTTACACCCTGCCGAAGCGCGGTTGTGCTCGGCCGAGCGCAACGGTGGGATCTTCCGAATTCTCAGTAACGAAAAGCCACCCGGCCGCCGCTACGCATTTCTAGGAGTGCGCGCCTGTGATTTGTCGGCCATCGCGGTACAAGACCGCGTGCTGATCGGGGATAAGTATCAAGACCCAATCTACGCGGGTCGGCGTGAAGGTGTATTCATCGTGGCGGTGCAATGCACCCGGTCAGCGGCGACGTGCTTCTGCGCATCAATGGGAACCGGACCCGGGATGCGTGCTGGATTCGATTTGGTCCTGACGGAACTTGCCGGGCAGGGCGGCCACCGATTCGTACTCCAGGCAGGGAGCAAACGTGGCACCGAGGTGCTCGCCCAGTTGAAAACTTCTCCTGCGAGTGAGGAAGATGTGCGGCGAGCAAACGCGGAGGTGAATGCCGCGGCCAGCCGGCAGGTGCGAAGCATCGACACCGCTGGGATCAAGGAACTGCTTTACCAGAATTTCGACCACCCGCGCTGGGAGACGGTCGCCAATCGCTGCTTGACCTGTGCGAATTGCACTATGGTGTGCCCAACATGCTTCTGCACGACCGTTGAAGACGTGAGCACTCTCGCCGGCGACCACGCCGAGCGTTGGCGATATTGGGATTCGTGTTTTACGTTGAGTTTTTCTTACATCCACGGCGGCAACATCCGGGCCTCGGGCAAGGCCCGCTACCGGCAGTGGATGACCCACAAGTTGGCCTCGTGGATCGATCAATTCGGGACCTTGGGGTGCGTCGGCTGTGGGCGCTGCATCACCTGGTGCCCGGTGGGGATAGACATCACGGAGGAGCTGCGAGCCATTCAGGAGACAGGAACCCATGGAAACGCTTGAACGCATCATTTCCGAACATCCGTTCTTCGCGGGTCTCGAGTCGTATTACATGGCGCTGCTGGTGGGGTGCGCCTCCAACGTTCGCTTCGCGCCGGGAGCTTTCATTTTCAAAGAGGGTGGGCAAGCGAACGAGTTCTACCTGATTAGGACCGGGAAGGTCGCGGTGGAGGTTTTCGCGCCGCCGCGCAAGCCAGTCATCGTGGCAACACTCGGCGAAGGGGAAATCCTGGGGTGGTCCTGGCTGCTCCCACCGTATCAATGGAAGTTCCACGCATATGTGGTCGAGGCAACACGAGCGATCGCGCTTGACGGGAAGTGTCTGAGAACTAAGTGCGAAGAGAACCACGATCTCGGGTACGAGTTTTTGAAACGCTTCGCTCAGATTATAGAAAAGCGGCTGGAAGCGACGCGCCTTCAGTTGCTGGATGTCTACGCAAACCGATGACAACGATGTCAGCTCCCTCCACCAGCGATCCAATGTTGCCCCGGCCATTCGTGGTGCGGCAAGTCGTGAAGGAAACGCCGGATACGTTTACGCTGACGCTGGAACACGCAAAGGAAGGCAAACCGCATGACATCTCCTTCCTACCGGGGCAGTTCAGCATGTTGTGGGTGTTTGGGGTCGGGGAGTTGCCCATCTCCATCAGCGGCGACCCTGCCGAGCACGGCCGGCTGGCGTACACCGTGCGTTCCGTGGGTCAAGCGACCCATGCGCTCGTGAGCCGCGGAGTTGGCGACGCGATCGGCGTGCGGGGTCCGCTTGGGACAGGCTGGCCAATCGAAGCAGCCCGCGGCCGGGACGTCGTCGTGATAGCAGGAGGAATCGGACTGGCTCCGTTGCGCCCCGTGATCTATCAAGTCCTCAAGAACCGCGCGGACTTTGGCCGCCTGGTGGTGCTCTATGGCGCACGCAGCCCGCGTGACCTGCTCTATCGCAAAGAGTTGGCCACTTGGGCCCGGGACCGCAAAGCGCAGGTGCTGGTCACGGTCGATTATGGAGGGCTGGGATGGCGGGGCCACGTGGGAGTGGTGACCACGCTGTTCAAGTACGCGCGGCTTCAGCCCGCGCGCTCCGTGGCGATGGTGTGCGGTCCCGAAATCATGATGCGTTTTGTCACGCAGGAATTGCGGGCCCAAGGGCTCTCCGGAGAGAACATTCATTTCTCGATGGAACGAAACATGAAGTGTGCGGTCGGCTTCTGCGGGCATTGCCAGTACGGACCGTACTTCATCTGCAAGGACGGGCCGGTGTTCCGTTATGAGCAGCTTGGTTCGCTGCTAGGAAAATATGAGCTCTGAGAAAAAACGCAAGCCCAGGATTGCGATTTTCAAGTTCGCCTCATGCGACGGCTGCCAGTTGAGTCTGCTGGACGCCGAAGATGAACTGTTGGGCGTCGCTGAGGCGGTCGAAATTGCCTATTTCCCGGAAGCCTCGCGCGCCATGTTGAAGGGGCCATACGACATCGGTTTGGTGGAGGGCTCGGTCACCACTCACGACGACGCCCAGCGCATTCAGGACGTACGGCGGCAGTGCAGAACTCTGATCACAATTGGCGCCTGCGCGACCGCCGGCGGCATCCAGGCATTGCGAAACTGGAAGGATGTTGACGAGTTCATCCGAGTGGTATACGCCACACCGCAATTCATTGATACGTTGAAGCTGTCGACCCCCATTGCCGAGCACGTGACCGTGGACTTCGAACTGCGCGGCTGTCCCATCAACAAGCGCCACCTGATTGAGCTCGCCACAGCGATGCTGGCCGGGCGGAAGCCGAACATTCCTTCGTATAGCGTCTGCATCGAGTGCAAGCGCAAAGCGAATGTGTGCATAGCCGTGGCGCGCGGCGTCCCTTGCCTGGGCCCCGTGACCCAAGCGGGTTGTGGCGCGCTGTGCCCAAGCTACGACCGTGGCTGCTACGGCTGCTACGGCCCCATGGAGACTCCGAACACGGCATCCTTGACAAGCCAGTTCCGCGTTCTGGGATGGGCGGACGAACAAATCGCCCGAGACTTCCGAAGCTTCAATGCTTGGGCGTGGCAGTTCCGCAAAGCGAGCGAGGAGTGCGAGCGGAAATGATTGGGCGCGCAGCAAGAACGATTCGAGTCAACACTTTGGCCCGCGTGGAGGGCGAAAGCGCTCTCTACATCAAAATGGCGGGTGAACGTGTGGTGGACGTGAAGTTGAGGATTTACGAGCCGCCGCGATTCTTCGAGGCCTTCCTGAAGGGCCGACATTTTTCCGAAGCGCCGGACATCACGGCCCGCATCTGTGGAATCTGCCCCATTGCCTATCAGATGAGCGCGGCGCACGCGATCGAACGGGCTCTTGGCATCCGAATCGATCCGGCAGTGCGGCTTCTCCGGCGTCTCTTTTACTGCGGCGAGTGGATTGAGAGTCATGCCTTGCACGTTTATATGCTCCACGCGCCGGACTTCCTTGGCTACCAGGACGTGATTGCCATGGCCCGAGACCATCGAGAGGTGGTGGAGCGCGCGCTACGCCTGAAAAAGATCGGCAACCGCATTGTGACGCTGCTCGGCGGCCGCGAGATACATCCGATCTCGGCAGCGGTGGGAGGGTTTTACAAGGTTCCTACGAAGCACCAGTTGCACGAACTGGTGGAGGATCTCGAGTGGGCGCTGGAGGCCTCGCTGGAGACCGTGCGATGGACCGCTGCCTTTGAGTTTCCCGACTTCGAGCAGGACTATGAATTTGTCGCGCTTCGCCATCCGGACGAGTATCCGTTCAACGAAGGGCGTCTCGTATCGAACCGAGGTCTGGACGTGGACGCCGCTGAGTATGAGGATCACTTCGTCGAGCTGCACGTCAAACATTCAAACGCGCTGCACGCGATGGTGCGCGGAAGGGGATCCTATTTCGTGGGACCGCTGGCGCGCTTCAACCTGAACTTCGGCATGCTACCGAAGGTGGCGCAGGAAGCAGCACTCGGGGCGGGGTTAAAGCCGCCGGTGAAGAACCCGTTCCGCAGCATCGTAGCCCGTGCCGTCGAGTTAGTCTTCGCCTGCGCTGAGGCTCTTCGTGCCATCCGCGAATACGAACCC
>DASPOJ010000112.1:0-25232 GCA_035626055.1 Candidatus Methylomirabilota bacterium
TGCCGCAGATCCATATATAGAAAATAGATTGTGGCCAGATTCAACAGCCCCACGATCACTAGGACGATCTGTGTTAGGCGTTCTCTTTTCACATTGCCCCCATTTGAGCGAATTTTATTGCGAGCCCAGCAGCCACCCGCCATAGGGTGGACGCTAAACATCTCGCGGCTTACGCAGATGAACTGTGCTTCCGATTCAACAATCGCAAGAATCCTTACCTCTTCCAGGACACCGTGCTAAAGCTCATTCTGTCCGAGAACCTCGAATACAAGGAACTTACAGCCAAGGCGGAAAACGCGGCCTAATCATGACCCAATTCTGAAAGAATCTGCGAAAGAACCTGAGTGTGTCCGTTGACCCAACTCCAAATCGAATTATTTGGTTCTGGAACGTCTGGATGCGTGAAAGGCGATGCAGTAGCCGCATTAAATCTGGCGGCAGAAGCGGAATCAATCGAGCTTAGGAACGTGTAGGTGCGCTTAGCCCAATCGTTAGCTCTCTCTGGCAAAGCTTGATTCGGAGTTGTGGTTAGGCAGTCAGCCTCAATGTGAGCACCTTCGTCCAGAAGCTTCGCCAACGTCGTTCTTTCTTGTTCACGTTTCGCCTTTTCCTCATCGGGAGCACTTGGCGTCGCTGGAGCTGGCGTCGTGGTCGGCGCTGGTGAAGGACGGTCACGATATATCGTTCTCGGCGGTAATTCAGCCGGAGGCACCGGGGCTTTCAAAGTCACGACGAGTGGCGGAATGCTCTGGGCCTCATGTTGCACTCCAATTCTCCATTTGATCGCGCCAAGTAGAAGCACGCCGAACAACGCTACGGCGATCACAGAAACGAAAAGTTGAATGACGAGCTTTCCTTCGTGCATCTCGGCCCAAGTGACTGCCTTAGCAATCATGAGAAACGCCGCGAAAGAGAAACACACAATCGAAGCAGCGAATGAGGCGGGGTCATTCATTGAGAACCCAGCGCCGACAAGGCTCGCAACGACCACACCGACAACGGCCCAGTTCCACAGGAGCGACAACTTGGATTTTTTGTACTGGTGCATAAACCGACCCGGGAACCACACTTTGAAGTGAAGTATATCATCTGGGCAAAGAGCAATCGCAGATTTGAAATTTGAGATTTCAGATGGGGGAAAAACCCAGGTGTGAAAGCGGCACCTGGGGAAGTTTGCTTCAGGGGCTAAAGCCCATCCAGGTCTCGGTCGTTTATGTCGGAGCTAAAGCTCCGACCCCCTAAGATACACGTGCTCGTCGACGCGAGCGGGCGAACGCGGGGAGTCCGCAGAGGCGGAGAGATTCCTCGTCGCTTCGCTCCTCGGAATGACCGGCTTGCGGGTTGCGGAGAATCGCATCACGCGGCGCGGCGGACGGATGCGGGAGGAGGCTCTCCGCATACTTTGCGCTCTCTGTGCCCTATGGGTTGAAAGTGCCGCGCGAGTTGGCCTCCGAGCCGGGAACCAGCGCGAGCGATCATTCTAATAAGTTTGCGGCGCGACCTTTTCGGGACGGCTCAGATAGGCCACCAGCGCGGCGAACAATACGGCTGCGAGAGCAAACTTCATCCAAACGGGCGCGTCCGTGGGAGAAAAGAACGCTTCAATGATTCCGGCGACGATCAGCAGCGGCACGGTCCCGAGCATGAGCCGCGACGCCCGGCCACCCGCCTGCGCCAGCGAATCGCGCCTGGGCAGAAGCCCCGGGAACAGCATTCCGCGCGCGATCTCGAAGCCCGCTCCTCCGGCAATGAAAATGGCCGGAAGCTCGAGCACGCCGTGCGCCGCAACGAAGCTCCACAATTGCAGCGCCATTCCGGCTCTCCACGTTGCCGCGCCAACGACGCCGATGTTGATTCCGTTGAGAACCATCATCCAGAGCGTGCCTACGCCCGCCGTGATTCCCGACGCGAAAGTCATGAATGCAACGGTGAGGTTGTTCGTCATGATGCCGGAGGAAGCCAGCGGCTTGACCGTCAGGACCGACTTTGTCCACATTTCGTGGCGCTCGATGTACTGCATCATCTCCGGCCCCAGGAGCCGCGAGGCGAACGCGGGATCGTGGATGGTCACGAGCCATGCGGCGATTCCGGTCACGAAGAAGATAATCGTCGCCAGGGCGGTCTGCCGCCAGACGCTGCGGAAAATTGCCGGATAAGTGTAACGATAGAATCCGACCAGGCCGCTCACCCTCGGTTTGCGACCCATGTAAATCTGGTTGTGGGCGCTGCCGAGAAGCTGATTCAGGTAGGCGGCCAGTTGCTTGCTGGTGGCGTCTTCGCGTACCGTGGCGAGGTCGGATGCGGTCTGACGATATAATAGTCCGAGTTCCTGCAGTTCGAGGTGATTCAGTGTCCGCACGCCGCGGCGTCCAGCGCGATCGACAAGAGTTTCCAGGCGCGTCCAGTAGGGCTTGCGCTTTTCGAGCCAGCGCGTAGAGATCATGTCGCTTCCACCCTTCAGCTCAGGCCCGCCGCCCGCCCCGACCGGATCGGGGCCCGCGACTCTGGACGACAAGCTTACCATCGAAACTCCGGAGCAGACCGACCTCGAATTCCCGATTGCGGGAATTGGCAGCCGATTTCTCGCTCTGGCCTTCGATTCCCTTCTGCAGATCGCGGGGTTGGTCGTTCTGAGCATCCTCTCCGGTCTCGTATCCAGCACAGTTGTCAGGGCGGCGCCGTCCGCGGGCAATTGGTTTGGGGCCATATTCATTCTTGCCGTTTTCGTGCTGTTCTACGGCTACTTCGCGATCTTCGAGGCCGTCTGGAATGGCCAGACGCCCGGCAAGCGTCTCGCGCGAATTCGCGTCATCAAGGATTCGGGCCGCCCGATCACTCCGTCGGAAGCCGTCGGACGGAACCTCATGCGCATCGTGGATCAACTGCCGTTCTTCTATGGCGTGGGAATCTTCACCGCGCTGATGAACCGCCAAAATAAGCGCCTGGGGGATTTCGTCGCCGGGACCGTCGTGGTCCACGAGAAGAAGCTCGCCGATATTCGGCCACTGTGGCAAGCGCCCGCGGAGTCTGCGGGTCCGGCAGCCCCGTATGGAGCCGCGCGGCTCAGCCCGGAAGAAGCGAACCTGATCGAAACCTTTCTCAACCGCCGCGACGCGCTCGATCCCGGCGTCCGTTATCGCATGGCCGCCCAGATTTTCAACCGCATCCGGCCGAAGCTCACGCTTCCAGCCGCGGGTTATCCTTCCGTGGAGAAAATTCTCGAATCGCTCGCCGCCGAGCGGCGCTCCTCCGCGCGCTACGTCTGAATCGTTCCGCACGAGCGCGAATCGGCAATACAATATGCCTCCATGCCACCGCGCCAAGCAAGGCTCGCACTTGTGCCGCTGCTTCTTGCCGAGGCACTGCTCTGCGCGGCTTCGGCCGCGCCGCAGACTTCGCTATCGGCGGCGATGAGCGCCGCGGTGTCTCGGATGTCCGCCGAACCCGGCGCGATCGTCGTCCAGGACGTGGCATCCGGATCCATTCTCGCCGCGCGAGGCCTCGACATCGCCGCGCGCCGGCTGGATCGCCCCGGCTCGACGCTGAAGCCGTTCGTGCTGATGGCGCTGCTGGAATCCGGGCGTCTCGATCCGGAGCAGCGGATCGTTTGCCGGCGTACGCTCACCATCGGCGGCACGCGTATGGACTGCACGCATCCGGCGGACGTTTCCCAGATCGATGCGGAAGCCGCGATTGCGTGGTCCTGCAACACGTACGTTTCGGAGGTCGCGACGCGGCTCAGCGCCCGCGAATTGGTGCAGGCGTTCCGCAAAGCCGGCCTCGACTCTCCCACCGGCCGCGCGAGCAACGAGGCGACCGGCACAATCTCCCTCCCTGCCAATCGGTCGGAATTGCAACTCGAAGCGCTCGGCAGCTGGGGTGTTGAGGTGACGCCACTCGAGCTGCTCGAGGCGTACCGGAAACTCGCGTTGCGCCGCCGCGAGTGGCGCTCCGGCCCCGAGGCGACGGTCTTCGCGGGACTCGCTGATTCCGTAGCGTATGGCATGGCGCATGCTGCTTCCGTCGCCGATATGAGCGCCGCGGGAAAGACCGGGACGGCATCATCAGCGGATTCGCTGCGCTCGCACGGGTTATTTGTCGGCTACGCTCCGGCCGACCGGCCGGAAATCGCCGTGTTGATCTACCTCGAAAACGGCCGGGGCATGGATGCCGCCGCGCTCGCCCGGCCAATTTTTTCCGCATACGCGAGATACAAAAGGCCATGAAGGCGCGAGTCCATGCATTCACGTTCCTGTTTCTAGCTGTGGCTTGCGGCACCGCGCGCGGCCAAGACATTCGCGTCGGCGTTTACACGTTGCGCCCGCCCGCTGAAATGACCATCCGAGCGGCCGACGGGATGCTCCGCTGGCGAACGTGCGCGACCTGCGTGGATTCCACCGGCGAGGAGGTGGGGGTGCGCGCCTCAGGCTCGCAAATCATTGTCGGCGAGGCCGGACAAACGCCGGAACTGTTTCTCGCCGGCCGGTATCGTCTCGAAGCCGCCCATCTGCAACCCATCAGCGCGCACTTCCCGCTTCGCGTGGCCGCGCGCGACGGACGCCTGCAAATCATAGCGACGCTGCCGGTCGAAGAGTACGTGGCGGCCGTACTGACCGCAGAGACCGGCGACCGCACGCAGGCGGAAAACATGAAAGCATTGGCCGTCGCGGTGCGCACGTATGCCGTGCGATTCCGCGGACGGCATGCCGCCGAAGGGTTCGATCTCTGCGACAACACGCACTGCCAGGTTGTTTCGTGGACGACGCCCAATCCCGGCGCGGTGGCGGCGGCCGAGGCAACGAAGGGCATGCTGCTCTGGTACGGCGGCGCGCCGGCAGAAACCTACTACCACCAGAACTGCGGTGGCACCACAGCTTCGGCGAGCGAGGTCTGGCCGGGGACGGATGCGCCTTACCTTCGCACGCACGCCGACCCATATTGTATTTTGCCGCGCCTGCAAACCTGGGAATCCACGATTACCGTGGCGGAGATTGACACGGCGCTGCGCGCCGCCGGGCTCGATGTCCCGCGCGGTTGGACGACGCTTGAAATCGCGGCGCGGTCCGAGAGCGGCCGCGCGGCACTCGTGCGACTCGATGGCGGCTCGCCGCCCAGCGTCGAAATCTCAGCCTCGACGTTTCGCTTTGCGGTGGACCGCGCCCTCGGCTGGAACAAGATCCGAAGCGATCTCTATAACGTGCGCGTGGACGGGGACCGCCTAGTGTTTTCCGGGCGCGGCACAGGGCACGGCGTGGGCTTATGCCAAGATGGGGCGGAAGAAATGGCCCGCGAGGGCAAAGACTACAAGCAAATCCTCCGTTTTTATTACCCTGGCACGGAACTCGGCGCGCGGCCTGCCCTTGCCTGGCAAATTCGGACGGGCGATCGCTTCGAGCTGCAAACCCTCGCGCCCGATCAGGATTCCGCAATTCTTCCCATCGCGGAGCGGCTCCTCACCGAGGACGAACAGGCGGTCGGCTGGCGGCTTCCCTTCACGGTGCATCTGCAAATCTATCCGTCCCTAGACCTCTATCGCGACGCAACCGGCCAGCCCGGCTGGGTGGCGGCCTCGACGCGCGGCGAGACAATCCGCCTGCAGCCGCTCGCGGAACTGCGCGCGAAAGACATTCTCGAATCCACGCTGCGCCACGAATTGTTTCATCTGCTCATCGAATCGCGCGCGCGGCCGGGCATCCCCATCTGGTTTCGAGAGGGACTCGTGCTCTATCTGTCCGGCGCCAGTCCGTCTGCGCCCGGCGCATCCGGCAGCATGACCGAGAGCCAGATGGAATCGATTTTCGAGAATTCGCAGGATCGAGAAGAGTTGGGACGCGCTTATGCCGCGGCGCAATCGCGCGTTGCGGCGCTTGTGGCGCAGTATGGAAAGGATGCGGTGCTGGGCTGGTTAAGCAGCGGGCTTCCCGCCGGAGTCTCCGCTTCGAGCGGCGCACGCCCCCAGCATTGAACAGGTCGTGAGCCAGGAAGCGATCATAAGCAAGTAAGCCAAGAGGAGACGGAGCACGAGGCTGACGGTTTCCATGTTTGGGGTCGCGTTCGGCCCGGTCGGCCTCCAACTCAAATCCCAGTTCGCGGCCCAGACGCCGATGAGCGCGGCAATGGCGACGACAATCCAGTAATCGAGGCGCGCGATCGTTCGGCCCCACGCCGCGAAACCTTTCTTGCCGAAGCCGCGAAAACCAAGATTCGCGGTTTGCAGCGCCGGAGGCAGGAGCAACCCCACCGCAACGATCCATTGCAGAACGAACTGGCCGGCCGCGTAGGCATTTTCGAGCGCGTTCAGTGTAATGAGCCGCCGCAGCCAGACGGGAAACTCCGAACGGAGAAATGTGGGTATCTGCTCGGAAAACGCGTCCAGATGATTGAATTGAATCCATAAGACATACGCGATGAACAACCAAATGGCGAAGGCGGCCACGTGGCGAAACGCGCGTCCGAACGCGGCGCCCAGGCAGGCTTGCCCATCCGCGGTGCGGTCGCGAAAATAATCGAGCGTCCCGCCGTGCAGAACCAGCGCGCCGCAAAGGAGTCCTACCGCGCAGAGAACGCTTGCGGCGACTTGCCAGAAGTGGGCTTCAGGAATCCGGAGCCACAGTACAAACAAAACGAAAAGGGCGATGTTGCCGAGGAACTGGATCAGCCAAATCCAACCGCTGCGAAAAGCCGCGGAGTACGCGGGACGAATCAGCGAGAAGGGGCTCACGGCTGCACCTCCAAGGTAGCGGCATCTGTAGTGGCCGAGACGCCGGACTGATACATGGGCGAGACCTTTGCCGGGCTCACGCGGAACTTGCCGGGATTGACGATCTTCAGCAAGTACGTGTAAACGCGCGTTCCATTGAAGTAGGTCTCGAAGAACGCGGCGTGGTCGTCATGGAATTCGCGGCGTTCGTAGAAGGTCTGCCACCACGGCGGCTGCTGATCGAGGGCGTAGAGATCGTCGCGCGTGACGAACTCGGCGCCGGCTGGAATCGGATCTTCGATGAGCAGATAGCGCCACTCGCCGCCGCCGATGGTAACGCGGACAGCAAGAAGATCGCCGACGTGCACATCGCCGGAGAGCGGATCGAGATGATAGACGATCTTTCCGTTCACGCTTTGCGCCGTCATGCGGAAATAGTCCCGCGTAATGTTCAGCGAGAGACCGTTGCTCTGCACGAGGCGTTTGTCGGCCGAGTAGTAGCTGCCGTTGGCCGACCAGTACAGACGGCCCGTCCCGGACTTGTGCACGACGATTTCATTTGCGCCGGGCTTGAGATCGGCCGTATTGAGATGAATCGAGGGCTGAACAGGATTGAAGGCGTCCGCGGACGTGAATTGCTTGGAGAACACCTGCTTGCCGTTGACGAACACGTCGGCCTTAAAATTCGCGTTCAGTTCGTGGCTCGTCTTCACGTATTCGGTCAAGCCGAAAATCACCATCGCGGTTTCTTCCGTGCTGTCCCAATAGAAACCACCGTCGCGATGATTCACCAGCCAGAACGCGGCTTTCGGCAAGAGTGGGCTCGAAGGATCCTGGTGGCTGAGGAGTTGCACAGCGTACGCGGTCGTATCCGGCGAATCATCCCACTCGAACTCCATGAAGTAATCGTAGCTGGCCGGCCAGGAGGCTTCCTGATCGTTTACTTTGGCCTTGGACTCGAGCTCCGTGGCGATTTGCTTTGCGCGCGCCGCATCTCCGGCAGTCTCGAGCGCGAGGCCCAGCATGGCGAGGCCCTTCGTGTTCATCGAGCCGCGCGCATCCCACGCGGCGTTAAGCCAGTCCGGCTTGGATGCGCCGTTGAGTGCGAGCGCGTAATTCACAAACGCCCGCAAATCGGGCCGCATGTTCGGATACTTCGCGAACGAATCGGAAAGAAATTGCACGCCGTGCGCCAGCGAGTCCGAATCCACGTTCACGCCCGCCGCGCGCGCCTGGCCGTATCCGCTCACGACGTAGGCCGTCATAAAGACCTGACTCTCATCGTCCTTCCACCAGCCCCAGCCGCCGTCGTCATGCTGGAAATCCTTGAGGCGGTCGAGGCCGGCTTGAATTTGCTTCTCCAGCTCGGGGGTATCTACGGTCGCCTGCAACTGCAAATCCTTCATCGCTTTCGCGACAATAATGTCCGGCAGAAAACTGGACATCGTCTGCTCGGTGCATCCGTAGGGGTAGCTGGTCAAATAATCCAGCGCGGCGAAGAGGCTTCCCGCGATGGAGGAATTGACCGAGATGTCGAGCGACTGCGCCGCTTGGGCGGGATCACCCGGGAGATTCACGCTTGCGGTCTGTTGCTGATCTTGCGCTGAGATCGTTCCCGACGCGGCTTCCGTTTGCTTTACACCATACGGAATCACCGGGAGCGTGATCTCCATGGCGTCGGATTCCTGATCGGTCAGGGCCTTAACGAGAAGATCGGCCTGCGCCACGGACTGCGCGCGCACGCGCCAGTCGAGTTTCGCCTGGCCATTGCTGGGGACATTGACGTCGCGCGTCGCACCGTCGAGGACGTCGAGGCCTTTCAGGTCGAGCGAAACGCGGGCGGTCTTCGCAGCCGGCAAGTAATTCTGCACGATGGCCGAGACCACCACTTCGTCGCCCTGGCGGAAGAAGCGAGGCACGGCCAAGCGTACGAGCAGATTCTTGCGCACGATGACGCGGTTGATGGCGCTCCCGACCTTCGTGTCCGAGGTGACGCCGCGCACGGTCGCGCGCCACGTCGTCAGGGAATCGGGGAATTCGAGCGTCGTTTGCGCGCGGCCCGTTTCGTCCGTGCGGATGTCGGCGAGCCAATACGCCGTGTCCGGGAAATTCTTGCGGATTTGCGGCTGGACGAGGTTTGCGGGCTTCAATTGCGCGAGATCGCGCCGCGAGTTCACGCCGCTTCCGGCGCCCCCCGCGAGGATCATCGCCTTCCTGCCCGCTTCCCCGCTGAAATAGAACTGCAGCGAGGTATCCATGCCGACGCGGTCGTATACCTCACCGTAAAAGCTCGTGAAAATGTCGCCGGACTGATCGGGGTGAATTGCGTAGATGGCTTCATCCACGATTCCGATGCTGAATTCGCCCGCGACGGGATGGCCGCTCGCGTCGTGCGCTGTAATCGTATAGCCGGCTTTCTCGCCCGGCTCGAATTGCGCCTTCACCGGTTGAACGTCGATTTTAAGCTGCTGCTGAACCGCAGGCGCCTTGAGATCCTTGCTCGCCTGGTAGAGCTGGTTGCCGTATAGAAATGAGGCGGAGAGATAGACATTGGGCTGATCATCGCTGGTGATGGGCACATCGACCGTCACGCTATCGGAAGTCGCGTGGACAACGTGTTGCGTCTGGATCGTGCGGCGCTCGGTCGTGATCAGGAGATACGAATCCGGCACGCCGGTCATGATGAGCACGTGCGCAGTGTCTCCGACGCTATAGGTCTTCTTATCGGCCTCGATGCGAATCTGGCGGCCCTCCCCGCCCCACTCGAATTCGCCGGGGCCTATGATCCAAAGGTAGGTCTCACTGGTGACGGTGCGGCCTTCCGGCGTCTGCGCGGAGACGCGCAGGCGGTAGCTGCCGCTATCCGGAGCCGTAAACGAAACGCGAGCCGTGCCGTCGGCGCCGGTCTGCGCGTCACTGGAGGCAACGAGCTGTTCGCTACCGCGCGAACCGCTATTGTAGAAGTTCCAACGCAGCAATTCGGCGTGCACGGCGGTGCGAATCGGATTGCCGTCGTAATCTCTTGCGATAGCGTCGGCCAGAATCGCGTCGCCCTTCTTGTACATGTAGCTCTGCGCGTCAATTCCCACGGCGAAGCTGCCATAGGTGGCGATGACGGAATTGGCGCCGGAGATTTCGCGGTTGGCGGCGTCCGTGACGCGCGCTTCGATGCGATAGCGCACGTCGTAGTGGTGCGCGTCCACTTGCGTCGGGATATGGACGACGAGTTTCCCGTTGGCATCGAGCGTGCCGCTTTGCTCGGATATCTGTTCGCCCGCGTAATATTCGTCATCGCTCGTGTCGCCGTTGTTATCGGCATCGCCGGCCTGCGCCGTTGAATCTTCTTCCTCATCGCTCTCGATGAACGGTGTCCAATAGGTTGAAGTGTGGACCACGTACTTCACGCTTGCTCCCGCGACCGGTTCTCCGAAATAGTATTTGGCCTCGATGGTGGCGTCCGTAGAGTTCCCCTGGAGAACGCGCGGCTGGGAGGGCGTCACCGTCACCGCGTATTCGGGCTTCTTGTAATCTTCGACATAGAATCCGCCGCCGATCGCGCCTTGCTGAGCGCTGCCGACGCTCGCGTTCAGGGAGTAGTAGCCCAGCGCGGCATTCGCGGGGATCGTGAAATCGGATGTGGCCGTTCCCATCGGCGAAAGCGTGGCGTTCGTCTGTTGCATCACTTTGCCGTCGGGGTCCTGAATTTGAAGCTGAACGCCGCGGTTAGCGGGTATGGCGAGGCTCTCGCCGTTGCGCTGGCGCACGATGACTTTGTAGTGGGTCGTGTCGCCCGGACGGTAGACGGGCCGATCGGTGTAGAGGTAGCCGACCCAATTGTCCGCTGGATCGCCGACAAGGCTGTAGGTGTACGGCGTAACCACAGCGACGTCGTCGCCGTGCACGCCGATGACGCGGACATCCGTGAACTGGCCCTGCAGCAACGGCGAGGCCGCGAGGCCGTTCGCGTCGCTGGTGAGTTGCGCGTTTTCTTTTTTGTCGGACCAGACGCGCACCGCGGTCCCGGGTATCGGCTGACCGGTGCGGCGGTCCGCGGCGAAGGCGAGGAATTGTCCGGGCGCGGTCTTGATGACGAGGCCCAGCTCGCTCACGATGAGAATCGTGTACGCGCGCAGGTCGCCGTCGGTGGCTTCGACCAGATAGACGCCGCGTCCCAAATTATTCACCGGAACTTGCTGCGATTCCTCGATGAAATGAGAGGGAAGATCCTGCCGCCAGCGGGCCACGAGCTGCGAACTGTTCAGCAGCGGGATTTGCGCGAAACCGGCCGCCGTGCCGACGTTCGATTGGCGCGCGGCGGCCCGTTGCTCGCGAATCTGCGCCCGCGAGCGGGCCGAATACTGCATCCGGAAGAAATCGCGAATCCTGTGCCAGGTGTCGAGTTTCCAGTCGTGGAAGCGCTCGATCAGCGTGGGCGATTCGACTTGCTCCTTCGGCACGACGTGGCCGAAGCTGTGCACGTCGTCGAGGCGCTCGAAGAAGGCGATGGGGTCCTTCACTCTGTAAACGCGAAACTCGAGTGCGGAGACGTTATCCGCGTTCAGGCGCAGGGAGACTTGTTCGCCGGGGAGAAATGTCTCGGTCGTAGTCAGTGAAAAGTAAGAATCAGCGCCCTTCCCGACCGGTGGAACGATGATGACCAGGGCGAGCAAGGTGAGAAGGAACAAGCTGCGCCGCAACCACGCGCGGAAAGCCCGCGCCGGCGCTTTCTGAGGCAGGGCTGCTTGAAATTTCTCGTGCATACAGTTACTCCTCGTCCCGGAGAATCGTCCACCGGTACACGCCTAGAAAATTGCTATTGCCGGGCACCGGGCGCCAGCGCGGCAATGGAAACGCGAGCAAATCCGCCAGACGAACGCGGCGCATCTGGCCGGGCGCATGATCCGTAGGTCCCGTGTCATAGACGACGATGCCGTCCTGCCAGCTTGGCCCTTCCGACGGCAGCCACTGGGTGTGGCCGACGAAAATCATGGAGTGATACGGCTCGTCCTGAACAAGTTGCCGATAGAAGAGCAGGTCGCCCGGGCGCGCGTCGCGGACATCACGCGAGACGAAATAAGTGTTGAACGACTTCAGCGTTTCCGCGTCGGCGAACTCGGCGAAGGCGGCGTCACGGGCGTCCTGCGGCAGTGCGGGACCCACACGCACGCGAAACAGCCCCGCACCGATGGGCGTGTACGGATAGTGGTACTTGGCGATGGGAGGCGGCGCAACGGGCGGATCGATTTGCGTCTCCGCAACCCATGCCCGATCGTGCACGCGCAAGGCGTTTCGATAGGAGAAGCGCAGCAGCGCGGCGCAATCAACGATCTCCGCGGGGAGCTGAGAGGCGGGCCGCAGCGCCTGGTACTCCGCCACGAGCGCGAACCAGCGGCGAAAGGCGTCGCGGTCGGACTCCGTATCCAGGCGGAGGAAATCGGGCGTGCCGTCGCCGAACCGGTCTTCCCACGAAACAGGCCGCGAAGCGACGGGAACACTTCCGGTGCTCGACGCGGATGAGGTCCCCGCAACGGGCGGCCGGGACGCGGCGTTGGCCTGCGCACCCGAACGAATACGAAGAATCGCCGCCAGGCCCAGCAGCAGGGCCACCATTGCAATCGGAATTAGCTTGCGGCGGTTGATGGCAGGCTCATCCCGCCTTGCGGCGTCAAACCCCCGCAAATATAAACCACCCGGCGCTGCTTGCATAGGTTTCATACGAAGCCGACCGAGACCACTCGCTTGCGGGAGCACGCGGGGTGCCAATGCGAAAACACCGGAGCGGCCCGGGGAAATGCTCCTTCACGACGCGTAACAGAGTGTCAGCCACAAGACAGTCGTGTGACTTTAGCCACGGCTTGAACTTTCCGGATGAGTGCGGGGTCAAGGAGCAGAACACAAAATCCACGCTGGAAAATGTCGCTAGCTCGAAGACTCGGGAGCGGAGAAATGGCGGATGAAATCAATAGTCCACCAGACCGTCCAAATGAGAAACACGACCAAGCAGACGGACATGGACTCCGAGGAAAAGTGCGGTGGTGAAACGAGATTGGCTTGCATTGCGAGATCGAGCCCCACAACTTCAACAGCGAGAAACGCGCAACCGAACCATGCGAAGCTGCGCTTGAGAAATGCGTATGTCTCGTCGCGGTGCTCGGGCGCGAGCCAGTACTTCTTGTTCGGCAAATTGATGAGAGAAGCGGGCAACTTGGCCACCGTGAGCGCAGGGAGGAAAACGACGACGACGCCAATCGCCACCCCCACGGCGTAGAGCTCGAAGAAGAGCGCCTTTGTCATCCAGCCGTTTGGGAGGCCGGACATGTCGAAGTGCGATGCCATCCGCTCTGGGAGAAGCGGATAGAAATGGCTGCATCGCGCCAGCGCCACGAGCACCAAAAGGAAGAACAAGATTCTGGGAAGCCTCGCGCTCGGCATGGATGCCTCGACGGTTAGAGTAGCGCCGCACCCCGCGCGATGCAAACTCGTGAAGGCGCACCGCACTCGTGAGGATAGGATTCCGGGCGGGATGGCGGCGCACGATCAAATGCCCGGCGGTTGGGCGGTGCGGCGCTGAGTCACCCACCAATTTGCGGCCGCGACAATTGCGGTGGCGCACATCAGAATCGTCCCAAGACGATCCAACTGTGTGAGCAAAGCGGCTGAGATTAATATCCCGCCAGCCGCAATCGCGCGGCCGAGAGGCACGCGCAGCGCATCCGCGTGAGGGCTGTGCCGCCGCAACTGAATCAACGCGCCACAAATGGAAGCGTACACAATCGCGCTCGCCGCAGTACTCAGTACGACAGCCCAAAGAAAACCGCCAGTCACCGCGAGCAGCCAGACCAGCGCCGCGTAACCGGCAATCGCGACGTGAGGAGTCCGGAAGCGCGGGTGCAGGCTTCCGAGTGATCGCGGGAACTCGCCCTGTGCCGCCATGGAATACGCCAAGCGCGGCCCGTGCAGCATGACGCTCGAAACAAATCCGCCCGTGGAAACCAACACCGCGATCCCGATCAGAATCGCTCCGCGATGCCCGAGCAACACCGATGCAATCTCGGCCACGGGGCGAGGGCTCGCGCTCGTGCCGATCGTGGCCACCGTCACAAATTGCAGCAGCGTATAAACCACCATCACCAGCAGAATGCTAGCTGCCAGAGCGAAAGGGAGGGTCCGCCTCGGATTCTTCACTTCCCCGCTCGGAATAATCGCGTATTCGAATCCGGTGTAAGAAAAAACCATCAACACGAGCGCGAGCAACCACGGGCTCACACCCGGCGCCGTGATTTGCGCGAAGTGGATCAGGGCAAAGTGGCGGCCGAAGCGCGCGACGCCGACGAAAATCAGCAGGACTAGCGGCAGCAACTTGGCGACTACGAGGACGCTGCTCAGCCCGGCGCCGCTGCGCGCGCCGAGGTAATTCACCACAGCGGGAACGCAGATCAGCGCCGAAAGAAACAGCACCCGCGGTAAGCCGTGACCCGCGCGCGAAAGAAATCCCGCCAGGTAAACGACGAAAAGGTTGGCGTTCGCGGCCGTCGCGCCGATGATCGCCAGCAACTGGAACCAGCCCACCTGAAGACCCGCAAATCGCCCGAAGCCGCTGCGGGCGTACAGATACGCACCGCCCGGCTCTGAAAACTGGGACGCGACTTCGGCGGTCGGCGCAATGATGAAGACCACCGCCAGCGCGCCTGCGATCATCGCGATGGGGCTGGCGCGGCCCAGCAGCCGATTGAGTTCTCCCGGTACGCCAAAAATGCCGCTGCCGATGATGCAGTTAATCACCAGACCCGTCATCGCCCAGCGTCCGATCGAGCGAGCAAACGTCATTCGTTCCCCTCTCCCCTCCGGTGGCGCGGAGTGTAGCACGCGCGGCACGAGGCGCAAGTTCGACGTGCCCGCGACACAATTTCTTGGTTTCATGCACACTCCCTTGGGGCTTCGCTCGCGGAGCCCGCCGGGCTGTCATGGCGATTCTTAGAAACAGCTCGCTATTCGGGGCCGAGAATTTTCGATTGAACGGATTTATACTTTTCCGGGTAATCGCACCGCTCAGCGATTAGTGTAGTGCCCGGCGCACGGTAAGAACCGTTGGAATGAGCGGCGCGCGGCCCACGGCGCGGCAAGGGGTGCGTGGGATTGCAGCAAAGCGAGGACAAGGTCTCCATATGGCCCACTCCGCAAGATCTCGTCAGGCAGGACACGTGCTGACGCTCGACGAAATCGCGAATCTCACCGCAGTCGGCGGGAATCCCGCGGACACTCTCAAGAATGTGGCCGCGCTGATCGCAAAGCGCTTCAAGACCGACGTTTGCTCGGCGTATCTGCTCGAGCCCGATCGCGCGACTCTCGTGCTGGCCGCGACGCTCGGACTGCGGCCGCAGTGCGTCGGGACCCTGCGCATGTCCGTGCGGGAAGGGTTGGCGGGCCTCGTGGCGGAAACCGCTCGGCCGGTGGCGGCCGAGCAGGCCAAGAACCACCCGCATTTCAAATACTTCACGGAGTCGGGCGAAGACCAGTACCAATCCTTCCTCGGTGTGCCCGTAATCGATCGCGGCGTGCTGCAGGGGGTGCTGGTGGTGCAGACCGTCGAGCCGCGCGCCTTTCGCGAGGACGAAATCCGCATGCTCGCCGAAGCGGCGGCGCAGTTGGCGCCGGTGGTGAGCGAGGCGCGGACGCTCGACCGGTTCATCGCGCCCGTGCGGGAACGCCTGTGGTCGCTGGCGCGCAATTTGTGGTGGAGCTGGGACGCGGACACGACCAGCCTTTTCCGCGACCTGGACCCTGTGCGCTGGCGGGAACTCAATCACAATCCCGTGGTGCTGCTGAACGAAATCCCGCTCGCAGAAACCGAGCGGCGCGCGCAGGAATTGGTGCTTCACGGCCGCATCAACTACGCCTTCCGCCGTCAACGAGAGTATCTCGAGGCGGATCGAACTTGGGGAGCGCGATACGCCGGCGTCCTTCGCCCGCGCCCCGTGGCGTATTTCTCCGCGGAATTCGGCTTGCATGAATCGATCCCAATCTATTCCGGCGGGCTCGGCGTCCTCGCCGGGGATCACATCAAGAGCGCATCGGACTTGGGAATTCCGCTGGTCGGCGTCGGCCTATTCTATCGGCAAGGATATTTTCGGCAGTACCTCGACGAGAACGGCTGGCAGAAGGAGGCGTATCTCCCCATGGAGGTCAGCCGGTTGCCTCTCGAGCCGGCCATCGGACTTCGAGGCGAGCCTGTCAGTATCCAAATCGAGATGCGCGAAAGCGCGCTCCGGGCGAAGGTCTGGCGGGTGCGGGTCGGGCGCTGCGATTTGCTTTTGCTCGATTCGGATGTGGAAGGCAATTCACCTGAGGACCGCGACCTTTCCTCGCGCCTCTACGGCGGCGACGTGCGCTTGCGCATCCGGCAAGAGATGCTCCTGGGCGTCGGCGGCTTCCGCGCGCTCACCGCGATGGGCACCACGCCCGGGGTGCTTCATTTGAACGAGGGGCACAGCGCGTTCGCCGTGCTCGAAGCGATTCGCAGCCGCATGCAGGAAGAAGGCCTGACATTCGACGAAGCCGCGCCACGCATCGCGGCGGAAGTCGTCTTCACCACACATACGCCGGTGCCCGCGGGACACGATCGCTTCGACGCGGGCTTGATCGAGGAACACCTCGGCCCTCTCCGCGAGCAACTTGGAATTGACCATGACCGGCTGATGGGGCTGGGCCGCGAGATTCCGGACAACAAGGACGAGCAATTCTGCATGACTGTGATGGCGCTCAAGCTTTCACGCCATGCGAACGCAGTCTCGGCGCTGCATGGCGACGTCTCGCGCGCCATGTGGAGAGGATTGTACCGCCGGAGGTTCGAGCGCACGCTCCCCATCGGCCACATCACCAACGGCGTCCACGTGCCGTCGTGGCTGGCCCCGCAGATGTCCCGCCTCTACGATCGTCACCTGGGAACCGGCTGGCATGAACGCAGCGTAGAGGCGAAACTCTGGGAAGCCATCGAGAGCGTAAATGACGGCGAGCTCTGGGAAACGCACCTCGGCCTGAAATCCCAGTTACTTGAATTCGTGCGCCGCCGCGCCGTCGAAGCGGCCGAGCGCCGCGGCGAGCCGGAGGAAGTGCGCGCCGAATTCGCAGACGTGCTGAGTCCCGACGCGCTGACCATCGGATTCGCGCGGCGATTCGCTACGTACAAGCGGGCGAACCTGATCCTCACCGATCTCGAGAAGCTCGCGTCCATGGTCAACGACCCGAAGCGTCCCGTGCAATTCGTATTCGCCGGCAAGGCTCACCCTAACGACGAGCCCGGAAAGCGAATCCTGCAACAGATCGCGCAATTGATGCACGACCGCCAGTTTGGCGACCGCTTCGTGTTCGTCGAGGATTACGACATCAATGTCGGCCGCTACTTCGTGCAAGGCGTGGACGTCTGGCTGAACAATCCCCGCCGGCCGCAAGAAGCCTCCGGCACCAGCGGGCAAAAGGTCGTCCTGAATGGCGGGCTGAATTTGTCGATTCTGGACGGCTGGTGGGCCGAAGCGTACGACGGTTTGAACGGTTTCGCGATCGGGAAAGGACGCACCCACTCCGATCCCCATATTCACGATGCGCGCGACGGCGAGGATTTATATCGCGTTTTGCGGGACGAAGTGATTCCGCTGTTCTACGAACGCGATCGCGACGGCCTTCCGCGCGGCTGGATCCAGCGCATGAAGCGCACCATCCGCACGCTCGGCTGGCGGTTCAACGCCGACCGCATGGTCATGGACTACACGCTGAAGTGCTACGTTCCTGCCGCCGGCGGCAGCTCGAGCGACATGCGCTCGCGCAGCTGAGATTCTGGTGGCGAGATGCGCCTGACTTGCAGGGTAGATTCTTGACCGAGTGGATACCGAAGAGCCGGGCATTGATCGAGCTCCTTTCGCAGTGACCACCCGGCGCCATCGGCGACCTCCGCCTGGCTCCTCACGCGCGAGGGCCCACGTTTTCCGCCCGCATGCTATTATTGCTGTGAACCCATGAATACGCCGGGCACCTTGCTGGTTTCCGTCCTCACGCCTCTCGCCTGCGCGCTGCTCGCCGCGCAATCAGCGCTGCCACCACATGCGCCGGCCGCGCACCCAATCGTCCTCCACGCCGCGCGCCTGCTCGACGTGGAATCCGGCCAGATCACGACCCCAGGCGAAATCCTGGTCATTGGTAACGCCATAGCTGAAGTCGGCGCGAAAGTCACACGCCCCTCGGGCGTCGAAATCATTGACCTTGGCGACACCACTCTTCTCCCTGGTCTCATCGATGCGCACGTCCACCTCTTTCTCCACCCGGGCGCGGAAGACCTTCAAACCATCGAGGAATCTGTTCCTCAGCGCACCATCATGGCCACTCTCAACGCCCGCGACGACCTCATGGCTGGATTCACTGCTGAGCGCGACTTGGGAACCGAAGGCGCAGGCTCCGCGGACACGGCCGTCCGCAACGCCATCAATGAGGGCCAGATTCCCGGCCCGCGCCTGCGAATCAGCGGCAACGCCATCAACATCCTCGGCGGCCACGAAGATGCCATCGGCTACAATCCCGAGCAGCACGTGCTTCCCAACGCGACCTACGCCAACAACGCCGGCGAGCTCGTCACCGTCATCCGCGAGCAACTCAAGGAAGGCGCGGACTTCATCAAGATCTACGAGACTGGTCCGGACTTGCTCGTAGATGGCCGCCTGTCGACGCCATTCCAGTACACCGAGGAAGAGCTCCTCGCCGCCGTGCACGAGGCCGCGCGCACAGGCCATCGCGTTGCGGTCCACGCCACCGGCGAACCCGGAACGCTCTACGCAGCTCGCGCTGGCGTCGAATCCATCGAACATGCCTATCAGCTAAGCGACGAGACCATGCGCATCATGCGCGAAAAACAAATCTTCGCCGTGCCTACTTTTGCGATTTCCGAATACTTTGCGGACCACGCCGCCACCCCCGAAGCCGCCGAATATGAACGCCAATTGCTCGCGTTGCACGCCGCGGAATTCAAACGGCAACTTGCTGCCGGCGTTCCCATCGCAATGGGCTCTGACGTGGGCCCGTTTCCACACGGCACGCAGGCCCGTGAGTTTGTCCTGATGGTGAAATTTGGCATGTCGCCGCTGGCTGCCATTCAAGCCGGCACGCTGAACGGAGCAAGATTATTGGGCTGGCAAGATAAGATCGGCGCGCTCAGGCCCGGCTACGCCGCCGACGTCGTCGCCGTCCCAGGCAACCCCCTCGACGACATCACGGCCCTGCAGAAAGTTTGTTTCGTGATGAAGAACGGCGTCATTTACCGCAAGTAACCCGTCTCCTTGCTTTCCGCGAGACGGCGGATGACCACTTTTTGCGAACAAAGCGTGGGATGGTTTACCATTGGCGATCGCGACGAACTTCTCGTTTCTCCGCGAGTTGAATTGCTAAGTTCGACTGGCTCGCACAGAAAAAAAGGCCGGACTCTGGCGTCCGGCCTCACTTCATAGAATTGGTTGCGGGGGTTGGATTTGAACCAACGACCTTCGGGTTATGAGCCCGACGAGCTACCAGACTGCTCCACCCCGCGAATTGAGTCTAGCGTAATCGCGAGAGAGCGTCAAACGGCCGCCAGCGCTCGCGGCGGCGAGGAGTGAATCCTGAGAGAAAGTGCGCCCTTCGCGCGGTATTCGAGTCGAAATGCCTGGTGATGCGAGGCACAAAATGCCACGCGCAGAACCAGCTCAGCGACGCGCGGTTCCCGCTGCGATGATGCGCCGGTCCAGCGTCACAGCCGCGAAGTGCGCGCAAGCGGAGCGCTGGGAATCGGCCCAGGACGAAAGCGCACGAATCGGAATGATCAACCGCAACGCGCTGACCGCAGCGAAATAAAGTCGCACGGCAAGCCGCTCTGCGCGATCATCGACGTGAGCCGGGGAGAGCTTGACGAGGCCAAGGATGCGGCCAAATGCTTCTCCCGGAATTGGCGACGTTTCAAGACCCGCCATCTGGCGCGACGCGGCTGAGATCTCCACCTGTTCGTACGTTGCTATGACAGACCTGCAATAGTAGAGAAAGAACTGCGACAACGCCGACGCCGAAAGCACAAGGATGAGTATTGAAATCATTTAACAGGCTGGGCCCTTCCCGTACACCGTTCCACGTGTTCTTACGAGGACAGGTTTGAACAACACGGGATGGCCGAAACTTCCTCCAAGGTCATGGTTATCCACGTAGAGGTAGAGCAACCCGCGGGCCAAATCGACCGAGCGGCAGCGCAGCGAGCAGTCATTTTCGGCAGGCGGCTTACCCCGAGATACGACTACGCTGGAGCCAAGCTAACCATTTACGATTCAATAGCTTGCGAGGTCTTGCGAATCTCTTGCGAGTCTTCATGCCGGGCACACCGCGCCAAATCGCGCGAGGCACAGGAAGTCTCGAACGCCGGGCGTGTGTACCGCGGCGAAACTGTTGTTCAGCTCTGGCGCGCACAAGGAGACCTGCGCGGCAACCGCGGCACCTTTCCAGGCCGTGCGAACCGCACCGCCGCGGGCCGGCCCCCTTCCGCGTTTCTTCTTGCACGGTGTCTTGGGCATTTGTAATTCATTGGCCGGATCAGCTCGAACCGCACTAGAATGTCCCTTTGCTCAGGGGTGTGAGTTGATCGAGAACCAGGCATCGCCGCCTGCGCACGCCGAAGGCCCCGTGTTGACGTCCCTCCAGAGAGGGCTCGAGAGCATCGTGCGCGCCGAACACGCGGACCCGCACAGCGTGCTCGGGCCGCACTACGTCGAGGGCGAGCCGGGGCGCGTCGTGGTTCGCGCGTTCATCCCGCGCGCCTCGCGCGTCTGGCTGCGCCTCGAGGGCGCCGCTGAATGGATTCCGGCCGAGAAGATTCATGCAGCCGGAATTTACGCCGCGACGCTGCCCGGCTCCCGCGAATTGCCGTTGCCGCCGAGTTCGTATCGCTGGGTCGTGCGCGAAGAGGGTCTGCCGGATCGCGAATTTTTCGACCCGTACGATTTCCCTCCCCTGCTCAGCGAGCTCGACCTTCATCTTTTTGCCGAAGGCACGCACTACCGCACATTCGACAAGCTCGGCGCAAACGTGCGCGAGGTCGAAGGCGTCGCAGGCGTGCAATTCGGCGTTTGGGCGCCGAACGCGCAGCGAGTGAGCCTCGTCGGCGACTTCAATCAGTGGGACGGCCGCACGCATCCGATGCGCAATCGCGGCGAGACCGGGTTGTGGGAGCTCTTCGTGCCCGGCCTCGATTCGGGAGCGATTTACAAGTTCGAGATTCGGCCGCGCAATGCCCCGTTGCCCATCTTGAAGGCCGATCCTTACGCCTTTCGCGCCGAGCTGCGCCCCCGCACGGGTTCGGTCGTCGCGCGGCTCGATCAGCACGTGTGGGGCGATGCCGATTGGATGGACGCCCGCAAGAAGCGCGATTGGTTCGCATCGCCAATTTCGATTTACGAGCTGCACCTCGGCTCCTGGCGCCGGAAGGCCGAAGAAGGGAACCGCTGGCTGCGGTACACCGAGCTTGCCGACGAATTAGTTCCCTACCTGCAGAAGATGGGCTACACGCACATCGAGCTTCTGCCGGTGATGGAGCACCCGTTCGACGGCTCCTGGGGTTATCAGACGGTCGGCTACTTCGCGCCGACGAGCCGCTTCGGTCCGCCGGAAGACTTCATGGAATTCGTCGATCGCCTTCACCAGGCCGGCATCGGCGTGCTGCTCGATTGGGCGCCCGCGCATTTTCCCCGCGACGCCCACGGCCTCGCCGAGTTCGACGGCACGCACCTCTACGAACACGCGGACCCGCGCCAGGGCGAACACCCGGATTGGGGCACGCTCGTATTCAATTACGGGCGCAACGAAGTCCAGAATTTCCTTCTCGCCAATGCGCTGTTCTGGCTCGAGAAATACCACGTGGACGGCCTGCGCGCGGACGCGGTGGCCTCGATGCTCTATCTCGATTATTCGCGCCGCCCCGACGAATGGATTCCCAACGAATTCGGCGGCCGCGAAAATCTCGGCGCGATCTCCCTGCTCAAACGCCTCAGTGAAATCGTTCACGAGAAGTTCCCCGGAGTCCTCACTATCGCCGAGGAATCCACGGCCTGGCCGGCCGTTTCCCGCCCGGTCTATCTCGGCGGGCTGGGCTTCGATTTGAAGTGGAACATGGGCTGGATGAACGACACGCTGAAGTACATGTCGCTCGATCCGGTCTTTCGCAAATTCCATCACAACCGCATGACGTTCTCGATGCTCTACGCATTCACCGAGAATTTCGTGCTCCCGATTTCGCACGATGAAGTGGTCCACGGGAAAGCCTCGTTGATCAACAAGATGCCCGGCGATCTGTGGCAGCAATTCGCCAACTTGCGCCTCCTCTTAGGCTATCTGCACGGCCATCCCGGCAAGAAAATGCTCTTCATGGGCTGCGAGTTCGGCCAGCGCGAGGAATGGACCGAAACGCGCGGCCTGGAGTGGCACCTGCTCGAGTACCCGCAGCACCAGGGCGTGCAACGCCTGGTAGCCGATCTGAACGCGCTACACAAGCGCGAACCCGCATTGCATGAGGTGGACTTTCACTGGCAGGGCTTCGAATGGCTCGACTGCAACGACGCCGATGCAAGCGTCCTATCCTTCGAGCGGCGCGCGCGCGATCCGCGCGACCTCGTGGTGGTCGTCGCCAATTTCACGCCCGTCGTGCGCGAGGCGTACCGCGTCGGAGTTCCCGAGCTCGGACTCTATCGCGAAATCTTCAACACCGATTCCGAGATCTATGGCGGCACGAATGTGGGTAATCTCGGCGGCGTCAACGCCGATCCTATCCCGTGGAACGACCGCCCCTGCTCTCTCAGCCTGCGCTTGCCTCCCCTCGCCGTCGTTTTCTTCAAACCGAGCCGCTGATCGCCCCGGTCAGCCTGCCAGCCATGATGGGCTCGCGCGCGGTCGCGTGCGAGATCTCTTCGCCCTGCATGATCGGGTGAAGGCTGCTGTCGATCGGAAGGTGGTTATGTGAATCTTTGTTAACTGCTTGTATGAATCGTGCGCGCGTACTATTGCCACGTGTAATCCGCCAGCGCACGCTCGAATCGTGGGCACCTTCCCTACAGAGGTGGAACCATTACCTGGCTAGTATGAACACGGAGGTAGTTCGATGCGTCGCATTGTCCCCGTAACCTTTCTGTTAGCGCTTTTCGCAGTAGCGGTCACTCTTCCGGCCGACGCCCCGCCGAAATACAAGACCATAGAAGTGAAGCACCTCACGAAAGCCGATAACGTGGAACTCACGCAGGAGTACATGAATTACACTTACGCCCACCTGCTTGAAGATCTACAAAAGACGAAGCTCTTTGGCGCTGTGGTCGACGACGGCGGCACGGTTGCCGATGCGGACGCTGCCGACTCAGTTGTCTTGCAATGCAAGGTCACAGACTTTGCCAAAGCCCACTTCCCCGTTATTGCCATGGCGCACGTGGATATGACCATCACGCGTCGCAGCGACAACACCGTCCTTCAGCACATCACGACCAAGGTCGGCTGGCAACCCAATTCGAATGACGACACAAAAGGAAAATTGTCGAGCGGCCAGATGACGGCCGAGATCAAGAAGATGCTGAAGTAGAGCGCATCTTGAGCGCAGCAAGCCAACGGGTCTGCAAGTCCGCTATCACACGGGCTTGCCGGATGGCCGGCCCGGGAGGAACGACCACAATCAATCGTAGCCGCAGAGAGTGACCGTCCCGATGCAATTCCCCGCGCCCCCACTCCTCCCCTCGATTCATAACCTGGTCGCACGTTGCTTAGTCCTCAGAAAAATTGGCCCGATACTGTCGCTTTGAGGATTGCACCCCGAGCGGCTGAAAACCACCACATCCGCTCGAAAAGCACCGCCAGCCCGCATTTCGAGAGCGCCGTGATTCCTGGACGAGTCGGTTATCACGTTGAAAAATAAGCGGTTAGGAGGCACCTTGAATGCGCCCGTTGTTTGGCAATGCCATTGCTACCTCTAAGGTGGAGTTCGAGATGAGCTTCTAGGAGTTCAGAAAGGGGCTCCAAATGCGATACCTAAGACTTCTCCCTCTGCTTGGCCTTCTTCTGGTGATCGCACCCGCCGCGCACGCACAAAGAGTCGTCATCGGCGTTGGAGTCGGCCCTGGCTACTATGGCCCGCCTCCTGTGTGCGCCTACGGCTACTACGGGTATTACCCGTACGCATGCGCCCCTTACGGCTACTATGGCCCTAGCTGGTTTTACAACGGCGTTTTCATCGGCGCAGGTCCGTGGCGCCACGGCTTTTACGGACGCGGCTTCTACCGCGGCCCCGGTTATTATGGGCGCTGGGGCTACCACGGCGGATGGGGTTACCGCGGCGGAGGCGGGTTTCGCGGCGGCGGTCGTAGCTATCGCGGTGGCGCGGGTTACCACGGTGGGGGGGGCTATCACAGTGGCGGCGGCAGGCACAGGTAAGGCCAATTGCTAAGAAAACGATTGGGACGGCCGGCAGTAACCGCTGCCGGCCGTTTGCTCGTTTCCACGGTCTTTTTCCGTCTTCGGGGAACTTTCGCGAGCCCGCTTGCGTAGAGGAATAGTGACCGGCTGAGGAGGGTCAAATGAAGCGTTCCAATAGGGCAAGTCTATGGGCGGCGGTGGGAGGCTTGGTGCTTGCGATGACGTCTGGCGCGGCTAGCCTGCGCGCACAGGGGCAATCCAGCGCGGATGATACCTGGCTGCACGTCCGCGTTGAAAGCCACGAGGGCAAGGGCGGAAACGTCCGCGTGAACATGCCCCTCTCCCTGGCCGAGGCCATTATTCCGTCGATCCACAACGATAAACTCGATAACGGCCGCATCCGGATCGGCAACCTAAACGTCAACGGCGTGGACGTGCGGGCGATTCTGGCCGCCGTTCGCAACGCCAAGGACGGCGAATTCGTCACGGTCCAGACCGCGGACAGCGACGTCAACGTGAGCAAGAAGGCCGGCATCTTGATCATTCACGTCGTGAACCGCGAGAAGAACAAACCCTCGCCGACGCAGGTCGAGGTGCACGTCCCGATGCCGGTCGTGGAAGCCCTGCTCTCCAGCAACGGAGACGAACTCGACGTGCTGGCTGCGGTGAAGGCGCTCGCGCAGCAATCCGGCTCCGAGTTGGTCAGCGTCGAGGACGGCAACGAGCACGTGCGCATCTGGGTGGACACCAGCAGCACCTCGGACTAGCGCTCTCGGGTGCACAGCCAGTCGGGCCCGCGCGCATCTTGCTGCGCCGCCCGGTCCACGAGGGTGCCGCGCGATGCAAACGCGCAACGACCTAGACATTCTTAACCGCGCTTCCGCAAGAAGGAGAATTCGATGCTCGCGAAGATTGCTGTCGGCGCGCTTCTGACGGTCGCTCTTCTCACAGCGTACGTTCTGCGCGACGGTTTTCTCATCGTGCGCGTGGATGAAACCTCGCCCGAAGTTCACCACGTTCATCTCTGGCTGCCCGCGACCTTCGCTTCCGCAGCCCTGGCCTTCACTCCCAAGGATAAACTCCGTAA
>DASPOJ010000113.1:0-22089 GCA_035626055.1 Candidatus Methylomirabilota bacterium
CGCCATCGCGTAGCCGACCACGCGCGCGCCACCGCGAATGCGCAATCGCCGCGCCAGATCGCCGTAGGTGGTCACGCGGCCGCGGGGGATCTTTTTCACCAGTTGGTATACCAACTCCCACGACATTGTCCGGCCTCCGGGAGGCTACTCGGTGCCTCGATCCAGCATCTTAATGGACAAGACAAAGTTTGTTTGATCGATCCCGCGCGCGCGTATCGGCAAATCCCGCATTTTCACCGTTCGCTCGCCGGCCGCAATTTCCACCACAGCATTAACCGTTTCGCCGCAACTTTGGCCTGCTTCTTGCATCGTACCATTGACGGTGTAGTGGACGGCCCATACACTACGTCGACGTTGGACGTGGTGCCCGGCTCGAAGGAGAGATAAGTCGTGGCTTTCGTACGGCGAAAAGGGAACACCTACTTTCTGGTGCACAACGTGCGCCGGCAAGGCAAAGTGCAGCAGCTCCAACTGGCGCGGCTGGGGGAACGGCCGCGTATCACCGACGAAGTGGTCCGCACGGTTTCGCGAAGCCACCCTTTCCTCGAGCTGAACTGGTCAGACCTGCGCGAGCGGGTCAACAGCCGGGTCGAGCTGTTCAATATACGGTCGCTGTACGTGCAGAACCTGATGCACTCATTACGCAACCTTAACCTGGACCTGGCCGATCTTTCGCCGCCGATGCTGGTGTTGACGGATCGAGCCAATTCAAGCCGTGAACTGGTCACGCAACTGCGATTGCTGCGGTCGACGGTGGACATCAAGCTCGATCAATTCGAGCGCTCCGAACCGCGCAATCCAGATGGCGGCAGAAAGTTCCGGTAGGGGAGCACTACCATGGGCGCGCAAGCGGTACAACTCGACCCGACACTCCGCAGCATCGAATCGCGGGATTTCGAGGGTGGGCTGCGGCGAAAGATCGTGGGGCAGGACGAAGCCGTGCAGGCCGTGGTCGACCTGTACCAGGTGTTTCGTGCCGGCCTGAATTCTCCCGGGCGCCCGGTGGGGAACCTCCTGTTCCTCGGGCCGACCGGCGCCGGGAAGACGCGCGTTGTCGAAGCCACCGCCGAAGTGTTGTTTGGCGATCCGCGCGCCGTCATCAAGGTGGACTGCGCCGAGTTCCAGCACTCGCACGAGATCGCGAAGCTGATCGGTTCGCCGCCGGGCTACCTGGGCCACCGCGAAACGCACCCGCTGATTACGCAGGAAGAGTTAGCCAAGTATCACACGGAGAAGGTGAAGCTCAGCTTTCTGCTCTTCGATGAGATCGAGAAGGCGAGCGATGCACTGTGGCAATTGCTGCTTGGAATTCTGGACAAAGCGACGCTAACGCTTGGCGACAACCGCCGGGTGGACCTGTCGCAGTGTGTGATTTTCCTAACGTCGAATCTGGGCGGCGGGGAAATCACGGAACTGATGACGGGCGGGATGGGATTCGTGCAGCCGGCAGACAAGAAAGAAGATCGGCTGGATCATAAGGTGGCGCGGACGGCGGAAGCGGCGGCGAAGAGGAAGTTTTCACCGGAGTTCATGAACCGGCTGGACAAGGTCGTAGTGTTTCACCCGTTGCGGCCGGAGCAGTTGGAAAAGATTCTCGAGATCGAGTTGGGGATGGTGCAGCAGCGGGTGCTGGAGACGGGGAAAGGGCAATTCTTGTTCCGGGTGACGCCTGAGGCGCGAGGGTTCCTGCTGCGCGAAGGAACGGACCTGAAGAACGGCGCGCGGCACCTCAAGCGCGCCATCGAGCGTCACGTCGTTTATCCCTTGGCGAATCTATTGGCCACCGAACAAGTACGCCTCGGCGACATGCTGCGCATTGACTGGAATCCTTCAATTTCGGAGCTGAGTTTCGAGCGCGAGGGAGAAGGGGTCGTCGTCGCGGCCGCGAATACCAGCCGCCCGGGTGCGGCTGCTCATGCGGCTCGCGCTGGCGGCGGCCGGGCGCTCGAAGTTCCTTTGACAGCAGCGGCCCGCGAGGCTCAGGCTTCGGGCGGGACTGCCGATCCCGTTCCCGCGTCGGCGCCGACGAACCGGCGCAAGTCTGAATCGTAGTTGCGCAATCTTCTTTTCAACTTTCCACTGAGCTGGCTCTAGTTCGACCACTCAAATTGCGGGGGATGCCAAGCATCCCGCGGACGCCTTCCTGACATCCTAGCGCGGGGGTGGGGGGAATCTGCGCCTAGCGGCGCTCAGGAGAGGCTGGCCGGATGACGCCCAGATCTTCTCGGTTCTCGATCCGCAATCACGTGCAAGTGCGGCCTGCGCGCCGCGCTCTTCGCATCCTTGGAGTCACATCTCTTCTTGCTGTCCTGGCGGTCTTCGCCGCGCCCCTGGTTCGCGCCGACCGCACGCCGCTCAAGCCCGGTGTGAACATGTTCTCGCCGCAGCAGGACATCGCCATCGGCCAGAAAGAGGCGGCGCTGGCCGAGCGCCAGCTACCGATGCTGGACGATGCCCGCGTGGACGCCTACCTCAACGCGCTGGGAGAAAAGCTCGCCGGCCATGCGCCGGGTTACCCGTTCCCTTATCAATTCCGATGCGTGAACGATGAGGCGGTCAACGCATTCGCGCTGCCGGGCGGGTTCATCTATATCTATCGCGGGACGATCGAGGACGCCGATTCGGAAGCGCAGCTCGCGGGCGTGATGGCCCACGAAATTGCCCACGTCGCCCTGCGCCACGGCACCAACCGTGCCACGAAAGCCCATTGGGGAAATCTCACGCTGGCGTCCGCGGGCGGATTTCTTTCGGGAATGGGCAGCGCGCTCGAAGAACTCGGCTCGCACTTCGCGCTCGATTCCGTTCTGCTGAAGTACACGCGCGCGGAGGAGAGCCAGGCCGATATCCTGGGGACGCAAATCCTCTATGATTCCGGCTACGATTCACGCGCGCTGGCGCAGTTCTTCGAGAAGGTCCAGGCGGAGAGCAGAAAAGGACGCCGCATCCGGTTCTTCTCCGATCATCCAAGTCCCGCCCATCGCATCGAGCGAGTGGACAAAGAGGTGGGGAAGATGGGCGGCCCTCCCAAAGATTACAAGAGCGACTCCGACGACTTCCTTGAAGTTCGGCGCTATCTTCGCGCCATGCCCGCGCCTCCACCAGCGCAGGAGAAGAAGATCAAGGGCGTTTCAAATGAAGCGCGGCTCTTGCTGGGGCGCGTTTCCGGCGATTGATCCATCGCGCTACCCGCCGAACTTCGGCTCCTTCCCGGCCTTCCACTTGATGTTGCAGCCCAAGCTCGGCTTTTGGTCGGCTGGGACTGGCTTTCCCGCGAGCACGGCATCCAGGGCGGCGCGCAGGTCCGCACCGGTCACCGGTACCCCATTTTGCGGCCTGCTGCCATCGAACTGCCCCCGATATGCAAGTCGGCGCTCCTTGTCGAATAAATAAAAATCCGGCGTGCAGGCAGCTTGATACGCCAACGCTACGTCCTGGGATTCGTCGTACAGGTACGGGAAGCGATAGCCGACAGTGCGAATCTCTTCGGCCATTCTCTCGGGACTGTCCTCGGGGTAATTCTGAACGTCATTCGAGTTGATCGCGACAACGGCGACCCCGCGCGCCTGATACTCGCTCGCGATGCCCGCGAAGCGCGATCGAATATGCTTCACGTAGGGGCAGTGATTGCAAATGAAGGCCACCAGCAGCGCCGGCGCGCCCTTGAAATCGTCCGACGAAACCCACTTGCCGCTCGGGTCCGGCAGACGGAAGTACGGCGCCTTGGTTCCCAACGGCAACATGGTTGAAGGTGTTTCCGCCATTTCTGTCCTCCCATGGGGATTTACCTTGGATGAGATGCTCCAATTCTAGCATCCGGTTCACCTACGTTCCTCTTGCAACCGGTGCCCGAGGGCACTGAAATCCGGAATTAAGGTTTCCAGCGGAGAATCGGCTTGCGCGCGGCGGCCACTTCATCCAGCCTGCCGACGCGCGTCGTGTGCGGCGCCGTTTTCACAAGTTCAGGAGTGGCCGCGGCTTCTTCGGCGATCGAGCGCATGGCATCCACAAACAGATCGCACTCCTCTTTCGATTCGGATTCCGTCGGCTCGATCATCAGCGCGCCGGGGACGATCAGCGGAAAGGCTGTCGTGTAGGGGTGAAAGCCGTAGTCGATCAACCGCTTGGCGATGTCCATCGTATTGACGCCGTTCCTCTTCTGCCGCGCGTCGCTGAAGACGACTTCGTGCATGGACGCGGACTTGTATGGCAATTCGTAGACATCCTCTAGCCGCCGCCGAATGTAATTCGCGTTGAGTACGGCGTCTTCGGTCGCCTGGCGGATCCCCGGCCCGTACGCCAACATATATGCGAGAGCGCGCACCAGCACGCCGAAATTTCCGCAGAAGGCGCGGACCCGGCCGATCGAGGTTTGGCGATGCATTTCCAGGATGGGCTGACCGTTTTTCTCCACGAGCACCGGCACCGGCAGGAACGGCTCCAAGATCTTCTTTACGAGGACCGGCCCCGCGCCCGGCCCGCCGCCGCCGTGCGGCTGCGAGAACGTCTTGTGCAAATTCACGTGCATGACGTCCACGCCGAAATCACCCGGGCGTGAAATTCCGGCTAGCGCGTTCATGTTCGCGCCGTCCATGTAGAGCAGCGCGCCGCGCTCGTGCAGGATTCCCGCGATTTCGCCGATGCGCGGCTCGAAGACGCCGAGCGTTGAGGGATTCGTGATCATCAGCGCCGCGACGTCGTCGCCCACCTGTTCCTTGAGCGCCGCGACGTCGATTTGCCCATTCGCGTCGCTTCGGATGTTCTCGACCTCGTATCCGGAGATCGCCGCGGTGGCGGGATTCGTGCCGTGCGCCGAATCCGGAATCAACACTTTGCGGCGCGGATTGCCCTTGTTCTCGAGGTACGCGCGAATCATCAGAAGGCCTGTCAGTTCGCCCTGCGCGCCCGCGGAAGGCTCGAGCGTGCACGCGTCCATCCCGGTGATTTCAAGCAAGCAGTTCTGCAGCGTGCGCATGATTTCCAGGCATCCGCGCGAAACCGCCTGCGGCTGGAACGGATGTTCCGTGGCGATTCCATCCAGCCGCGCAACAAACTCATTCACTCGCGGGTTGTACTTCATTGTGCAGGAGCCGAGCGGATACATCCCGAGGTCAATTGAATAATTCCACGTTGAGAGCCGCGTGAAGTGGCGCATCACTTCGATTTCGCTGACTTCAGGGAATCCTTCGACGGCCTCGCGCGCATATTCCTCGCCCAGCGCCGCCCGGGCATCCGTCGCGGGCACGTCGAGCGGCGGCAGCTCGAACCCGCGTTTGCCCGGCGCCGATTTCTCAAAGATCAGTCCTTCGTTCTGGGTGACGTGGCGCCCCGCTTTCTTGATTGCGTCGCTCATGCGTACGTGCGCGCCTCCGATTCCTGCGGTTTAGATAGGCTGCGCCAGCGCGCAACGCAGCGCGGCCGCGAACCGTTCGATCTCGGAGCGCGGTGTCGTCTCCGTCACACAGACGAGCCCGCGCTTGGTCAGTTCCGGGTACCACGGCCCGATGGGCAACGGCCCGATGATTTTTTCGCGCAGAAGGGCATCGTTGACGATGCGCACCGAGCGTGGCAGTTCCACGACAAACTCGTTGAAATAAGGCGCGGAGAAGGGAACTCGCACGCCGGGCACGCGCGCCAGCTCCGCGGCGGCGAAGCGCGACTTGGCAAGATTCTGTTCGGCGAGTTCGCGCAGCCCCTCTTTGCCCAGCAAGCACAGATGCACCGTTGCCGCCAGCGCGCAAAGCGCCTGATTCGTGCAGATGTTCGACGTCGCTTTCTCGCGGCGGATGTGCTGCTCGCGCGTGGCAAGCGTCAGCACGAATCCGCGGCGTCCTGCGGAGTCTGTGGTTTGCCCGGCCAACCGGCCCGGCATCTGCCGCACGAACTGTTCCCGCGTTGCAATTACTCCGGCGTATGGCCCGCCGAAGCTCGGCGCCATGCCGAAGCTTTGCGTCTCCATCGCCACGATGTCCGCCTCGGCCGGCGGGCGCACCGCGCCGAGCGACACGGCCTCCGTGATCGCGACGATCAGCAGCGCTTTTCGTGCGTGAGCCATTCCGGCGAGCTCTGAAACTCGCTCCATGGCGCCGAAGAAATTCGGCGACTGCACGACTACGGCGGCGGTCTCGTCGTTCACGGCGGCGGCGAGCGCCTCTGCATCGAGCTGGCCCGATTCGGTGTAGTCGATCTCTTCGATTGCGATGCCGAGATTTCGCGCGTATGTCGCCAGCACATGGCGATATTCGGGATGCAACGTCCGCGCGACGACCACGCGGTGACGCCGCGTCAGCCGTTCGGCCATCAGCACGGCCTCGGTCGTGGCCGTCGAGCCGTCCCACATCGAGGCGTTTGCGACCTCCTGGCCTGTCAACTCGCACATCAGCGTTTGAAATTCGAAGATGGCCTGAAGCGTTCCCTGGCTGATTTCCGCCTGGTATGGCGTGTAAGACGTCAGAAACTCGCCGCGCTGCAAAATCGTGTCGGTCACTACGGATCGCAGGTGGTTGTACACGCCCGCGCCAAGAAAACTCGTGAAGCCCAACGAATTCTCCGCCGCGCGCGCGCGAAACCATGCCACGATTTCCGCTTCCGAAAGAGGTCCGGGAAGATTCAGCGGCCGCTGCAACCGGTATTGCGCTGGAATGCAAGCGAACAAGTCGTCTGCGGAGTGAGCGCCGACGGCCGCGAGCATCGCCTGGCGTTCCGAAGGGCTCTTCGGAAGGTAACGCATCAGACCAGGTTTCCCTTTTCTGATTCAGCGATGAATTTTTCGTAGGCCGCGGCGTCGAGGAGCGCGGGAAGCTCAGCGGCGTTGGCGAGCTTCACTTTAATGAGCCACGCGGCGCCGTGCGGATCTTCGTTCACTTTTTCCGGCGCGCTCGCGAGCACAGGATTCACTTCGATCACTTCACCCGAGACGGGCGAATAGATCTCGCTGACGGCCTTGACCGATTCGATCGTGCCGAGTGATTGGCCCGCGGTAACCTGCGCGCCGGCTTTCGGCAGCTCGACGAATACGACGTCGCCCAATTCATGCTGAGCGTGATCGGTGATCCCGACGGTCGCCGTGCCGCCGGAAACCTTCACCCATTCGTGCTCTTTCGTGTAGCGAAAGTCAGTCGGATACATCGTTGCTCCTCAGGTTTGGGCCGCGCTTGTAAAACGGCATTCGCACGACGCGGGCTGCGGCCTGGCTCGTGCGAATCCCGATCTCGAACTCGGTGCCGACCGCGCTCGCAGCAAACGGCACGTAGGCCATGCCGATGTTTTTCTTCAAGAATGGCGCAGGCGAGCCGCTCGTCACCCGTCCGATCGCGACGCCGGCCTGCGAGACGCTGCAGCCGTCGCGCGCGATGAGGCGGTCCCGCATCTCGAATCCCACGAGAATTCGATCCAAGCCGCGCGCCATCTGATGGGCCAGCGCCACGCGGCCAAGAAATTCGCCTTTTGCGAGCTTGCAAATCCAGCCGAGGTTCGCTTCCCACACCGTCGTCGTCTCGTCGAGCTCGTGGCCGTACAGGCACATCCCGGCTTCGAGACGCAGCGTGTTTCGCGCTCCCAGTCCGCACGGCAGCAGTCCATCGCTGCGGCCCGCATCGAGAAGATCGTTCCAGAGCTTCTCGGAGTGTTCGGGCGCGAAATAAATCTCGAAGCCGTCTTCTCCCGTGTAGCCCGTGCGCGCAATCAGACACTCGACGCCGTCCACCTTGCCAAAAGTGAAATGGTAATTCCGCAGCGCGTCCAGGGCGGCCTCGGTGAATCGCTGCAGGATTGCCAGCGCGCGCGGGCCCTGGACGGCAAATTGAGAATAGCGTTCCCCGGCATTCTCCACGCTCGTGCCGAAGCGATTGTGCGCGCGAATGTACTCGAAGTCGCCGTCCTGATTGCCCGCGTTCACGCAGAGCAGGTAGTGCGTGTCCGAAAGTTTGTGGACCAGGATGTCATCCACAAACGTGCCTCGCTCGGTCATCAATCCGGAATACTGCGCCTGGCCGCCGGCAAGCCGCGAAGCGTCGTTGCACGTGACGTGCTGCACAAGATCGAGCGCGGAGGCGCCGCGAATCTCGATTTCTCCCATGTGGCTGACGTCGAACAGGCCGGCCGCGGTGCGCGTGGCCATGTGCTCGGAGATGATGCCCGAGTACTCCACGGGCATGTCCCAACCTCCGAACGGCACCATTTTTGCGTTGAGGCGGCGGTGGGCCGAGTTTAGGGCTGTTTTGCGGAGCTGAGTGGTCGGCGGAGCGGTCACGCAGGTGACTCGGAAATTCACGGAGCGAACCGAAGCTAGCACGCGTCTCAAACGAGTGTCAAGGCAGCCTCGCGAAAGCAAACGGAACTCTCTTCAAAGCGCGTCCGGGTGTCTCACCAGTGCGCGCGGGGCACATCGGGGGAGCGTGTCTTGCCGCGCACCGTCCCGAAGATTATATTCAGTTGAGGAGCCACCGTGACGACTCAAATCTGCTGTGCGGTCTGCGACCTGCCTGAACAGAAATGCACGTGTGAGCGCTTCTGTTGCTATTGCCAGGGACAGTACAACATTCGTTTGTGCGTCGACGGACTGTATTACTGCCCTGATTGCCGCGAAGCGTGCGAGATGCAGGTGGCGAACAAGGAAACCGATGCCGCTTGAGAGCTCCGTTGTTCACCTGCGCCTCGATTGCGATCATCGGCTTGCGGCGGCTGTGGCTGGTGCGGTGGAGAATTGCGCAGGGCAGGCGGGCTTCGATCCCGCCGCCGGGGCGGGACTGGCCGCTGCGGCGCACGCGGTATGCCGGCAAGCGGTGGAGCAGCCGGCCGCAGAAAAGTCTCCCCTGGACGTGACGATCGAATGCCATGCGGACCGCCTTGTGGTCCGCATCGAGTATGCGGGGTCGGCCCCGGCGATCGGACTTGATTCGTTTGCCGCGACCACGCCCCAGCCTGGGGCTGCGCCCAGCGGCGCGGAGCTGCTGCGCGATGTCGACCGAATCGAATTCAGCGCGCAGGACGGCCGCGCGCACACCACGCTTGTGAAGTTCCTTCCCAAGAAAGCCAAGGCGAGCTGAATCCGCGAAGCTGCCTCTTGCAATTGTGGATTCGAGAGCGGAGCCGGGGATTCTGCTCCGCTGGCCGCTACATTCTCAGGGCAAACGTATTGCGCCGGATGAGTGCATTCAACTGATCGTCGGTGAGATCCAGCCGAAGATCCAGCCGATCACCGCTCGGCGCGACGGTCGTCTGGTCGAGTAACTGCGCCAAGTCGGGGTTGCTCGATTGCGCCTGGTATTTCTGATACATCAGGCCCGCTTGCAGAAGCGCGGCCAGCGTATTCGCCGCATCGACCGTCGCACAGACGGCCTGAAAGTGCGCGCTCACACCCGAGCCGGCCTCAAAGCTGATGATCATCGACTTCATCGTCGAGAGCAGGGGCGCGGCCTGCGGAAATTGCGCAGCTGCGGGCGCCAACTGCTGCATGGCCAGACGTGTGTACGCGGGGTTGAGCACGGCCCAGACGACGCCGCTGCCATTGGCCTCGTTGAGCAGCGGGGCCAGATCCGTGTTCGACATGATTCCTTGCTCCTCGCCGTAGCGCACGGCGATGAGGTGCTCGAGTTGCTTTCGCTGGCCGAACGCGGCCGTGTTGGCGTCTATGAAACAGAAGAAAAGATCGCCGGCGCCGTTGCCGGAGCCAAACGGATACAACGAGAATATCCGCACTTTGACCGGCGTGATCTTCTTCGAGTTGAAATAGGCTTCGGTAGATTCCGGTTGAAACTGGCCCAGCGCAATGCCGACCACTTCTTCGCTGGTCGGAACGGAAGAGGCTGTGGCATTCGCGGGCATGTTGGGAACGAGCGCCCACGCCAACTCCTGGACCTGGCTGTTGGGATCCACTCCCGCCGCGGAAAGGAATTGCTCGAACTGCTTGAAGCGGGCGGGAAGCATTTGTTCCTTCAATTGCGGGAACCAGGAATATTGGCGCGCCTGCTGAAGATTGGCGTAAGCAAATTCGCCGGTATCTTTGGGGAACATCGCGATGATGTCGTTATTGACCGGACTGGCGTAGCTGGTCGCCGCCAGGAAAAGCGCGGCCAGGGCGAGCGCGAGCGCAACAGAGAATTTCCGGTTCATCGAATTCCTCCCATCGGGGCCCCGGATCTCTCGGGGACGCTTGAAG
Organism: Candidatus Methylomirabilota bacterium; assembly: GCA_035626055.1. GTDB lineage: Bacteria > Acidobacteriota > Terriglobia > Acidiferrales > UBA7541 > DASPOJ01. Next base: position 10,157 of record DASPOJ010000113.1, read on the forward strand.
CAAGATACTCAGAAAGGCGCGACTCGAGCGCGGCTGCCTTGCGCCGCGCGCTTCCGGCGTAGGCCGCATCGGCAAGCGATGCGAGGTTGATGGCCACATTCTCCAGCGCGCCGCGGACGGCTGCGAGCGCCATCACGCGAGCCACGCGAAGGTCTGAAATCATAGACGGCGCCGTGATGCCTTCGAGTTGTACAAGCCGTTCGTAGAGCGCCATCGCAGACTCGGCAACTTCGAGCGGAACTTCAGTTGCTCCGCGCGTCGCGTCCTGCACGGCAGCTTCTCGGCGGACTTGGGCTTCGTGTGTCTCCTTCGGAAGTTTGGACGCGGCCACGATGGCGTCGTAAGCCTCGGCGTCGCGATCGATCGCTTCCGCGAGGCGCCCGGCCGTCGCGCTGAGCCCGCAAATGGCCTCGCCGAGCGCCTCCGCGTTTGCAGCAAGTGATTTCTTCTTGCGGGAGAGCCCTGCGACCATTTCGCCCAGGCTTGCCGCGAGCGCCCCGGCAAGCGCTGCCACGGAGCCTCCACCTGGGGTTGGCGAGGGGGCGGCAACGGCGTCGAGCAGCGGCTGCGCCAAACGCGCCAGTCTTCCGGTGGACGGTTCGGACGCGGGCGTACCCGCCAAGGCGGCGGCCAGCCGGTTCTCCAGAATCTGCGCGGGCGAAAAGCTCTCGAGCTGAAGGAAATGTTCCGCCGCCATTTCCATGGCCTTCTTGGGGACCAAACCCACAATCTCGCTGCCGACGATCCGCACGCCGTAGCGAGCGGCTTCGCTGCGCACCAAGTCGAACACGCGATGCATCGGCGTCTGCTCGAAATCCGTGAGATTGATCGAGACCTGCGCGAGCCCGCGCACCTTCAAATCCACGCCCATCGCCTTGACGTAGCGGAGGCCGCCGCTCGAAAAACGGATGGTGCGCGCGATTTTGTCCGCGACGGCCTTGTCCGGCGAATCGAGATTGATGTTGTAGGCGATGAGAAATTTGCGTGCGCCCACGACCACGGCCCCGGCGGTCGGATGCAGGCGCGGCTCTCCGACGTCCGGCGTGCGGTCGGGATTGCGCGTCACTTCTTCCCGGACCCCCTCAAACTGCCCCTTGCGGATACTTTCGAGATTGGCGCGCTCGGGGCGGGTAGCTGCCGCTTCGTAGAAATAGACCGGCACGCTATATCGCTCCCAGATTTCGCGGCCCACGCGGCGCGCCAGGGCCACGCACTCCTCGATCGAAATCCCTTCTATGGGAACAAACGGCACGACGTCGGCCGCGCCGAGCCGCGGATGCGCGCCGGTGTGGCGGGTCAGATCAATCAGCTCGGCGGCCTTCCCGACTCCGCGCAAGGCGGCTTCGGCTACCGCTTCCGGCTCGCCCGCCAGCGTGATCACGGAGCGGTTGTGATCGGCATCGCTTTCGCGATCAAGGACAAAAACTCCGGAGACACCGCTCATCGCCGCGACGATCGCGTCCACTTTGGACTCATCGCGTCCTTCGGAGAAATTCGGCACGCATTCGATCAGGCGTTTCATGGGGCCGGCAATTTGGCGTTCGCCGCGGCGGATGAATGGATCACTTTCCCCTGTTTGAGAGTCATGCAGCAGCGGTTGACACCGAAATAGTACGGAATCTCGCGATAGTCGGCCACATCGAAGACGACGAGGTCGGCGTACTTGCCAACCTCGAGCGAACCGATTCGCCCGTGGCGCCGCAGCGAGTACGCAGGATTGATCGTTGCGGCGGCGATGGCTTCCGCGGGAGTCATTCGCATCTGGGAACACGCGATCGAGAGAATCATCGGCAGGCTGAGCGTCGGGCAGGTGCCGGGGTTGTAGTCCGTCGCGAGCGCTACCGCCGCGCCCGCGGCAATCAGCGCGCGGGCCGGCCCATACCGCCCGGTGCCCAGATGGAAATCGCAGCCCGGCAGAAGCGTAGCGACGACGTTCGAATTCGCGAGCGCTCGAATATCGCCGCCGTTCACGTGCTCGAGATGGTCCGCACTTGCGGCATCGAACTCCACCGCGAGGCGCGCGCCGCCCGTTCGCGAGAGTTGCTCGGCGTGGATGCGCGGAGTGAGGCCGCATGCGCGCGCTACCTGGAAGATGAGCCGGGCCTGCGCGACGCTGAATGCCCCGCGATCGCAGCAGACGTCGCAAAACTCGGCCAGAGCTTCCAGCGCGATCTGCGGGATCAGCAGGCGCACCAGAAAATCAATCCAGCCTTCAGGGCGGCGCCGAAATTCCGGAGGGACGACGTGCGCGCCAAGAAACGTGGACACGATGTCGAGTGGCTGTTCTTGATGCAACTCGCGCAACACGCGAAGCATTTTCAATTCGGACTTGGCGTCGAGGCCGTAGCCGCTCTTGGCTTCGAGCGTGGTGGTGCCGTGCGCGGCGAACTCTGCGAGATCGGCGAGCGCGCGTTGTTTCAGAACGTCGGCCGGCGCCGCCCGAAGCGCGCGTACGCTCGAGAGGATGCCTCCGCCCGCCCGCGCAATTTGCTCGTAGGTCCTGCCTTCGATGCGAGCCGCATAGTCTTCGACGCGGCTGCGCGCGAAAATCAGATGTGTATGCGAATCCACCAGGCCGGGGAGAACCACACGGCCGCCGAGATCGAGATGCTTCGCGCAGCGAACTTCCGCGAGGCGCTCGATTTTGCGCCGCGCCCCCGCGGCGACGATGACCCCGTTGCGGATCAAAAGTGCGCCGTCCGCGATAATCCCCGGGTCGCGCAGGGCCCGGCCACGCCGCGGCACCGGACCACGCAGCGTCAGCAGTTGCGAGCAGCCAGCGACAAACAGGGGGCGGGGCATCTGGCGGATATTATCGCGCAATCCGGCCCACCCGGCGCGATTAACCGGCGCGCCTATGCGGACGTGCCGCGGCCGCGGAACGCAGGAACAAACACCTCGGCGACAAACGTCTCGAACGAAGTCGGCGTCGTGTTGAGCGCCGTGCGAGACTCCAGCGGCTTCAAACGGCCGTCGTTAGTGGCTTCCGCCAATTCGACCAGCCCATCGGCAACGCTGGCTGAAATTCCCATCTGCTGCAGCGCTCCCTTGAACATGAGTTCGGGAATCTTCGAATACGAAAGCTTCGGCTTACTGAGGGCTGCACCGATGATCGTGGCCGCCTCATCCAGCGAAAGCTCGCGCTGGCCGAGCAATTCACGCGCAGAGCTTCCGCTGAAGTTGCGCCGCTCTAGCGCGTCGGCGGCCGCGGCGCCAATGTCGCGTGTGGCGATCATGGCGATCGGCAATTCTCCCTTTTGCACTCCGCCCATCATGCCCATTTTCTGAATCAGCGGAATCTGCGCCAATGTGTTCTCCATAAAAAAAGCCGGGCGAAGGTGCAACACGTTCAAGCCGGGCAAGGCGTTGAGTTTGGCTTCCATGCGATGCAAGCCCAGCACGGGGCCCGTTCGTTCCGGCAAGTGTCCGCCGATGCTCGATAGTGCGACGACGTACTTCACGCCGGAATCACGAATAGCCGTGGCAAGCGAGTCGGAGATGTTGTCATAGTAGCCCAGCAGATTCTGCGCTGCCGGGTTCATCGGAATCATCGCGTAAACGGCGTCGGCGCCTGCAAAAGCGCGAGTCAACGCCACGGTGTCCACCGCATCGCACAGAAAGGGCTCTGCACCCTTCGCGGCGAATGCGGCCAACTTCTCGGCGCTGCGGCCAAGAACGCGCACCTTCTGGCCATGCGCCAAGAGCACCTCTACGGCGGGACGTGCGGTATTGCCGGTTGCTCCTGTGACGACGATCACGTGGGCCTCCTGGGGCGCTCTAAAGTGTTGGATGCGACATTGTGTCGCAGGTCACCAATTATATACGCGGAATTCTGATGCGCGATTTCTTAGCGAAATCGATTGCCTCGGGATAGCCGGCATCCGCGTGGCGGACGATCCCGATTCCTGGATCGTTCGTCAGCACACGCGCAATGCGGGCCGCCATCCCGGGCGTGCCGTCCGCAGTGGTCACCTGCCCGGCATGCAACGAATAGCCGATGCCCACGCCGCCGCCATTATGGATGGAGACCCATGACGCCCCGCTCGCCGTGTTGAGCAGGGCATTGAGCAGCGGCCAATCGGCCACGGCGTCGGAACCGTCGCGCATCTTCTCGGTTTCGCGATAGGGCGACGCGACCGAGCCGCAATCGAGGTGGTCCCGGCCAATCACAATGGGCGCCTTCAATTCGCCGCGCGCCACGAGATCGTTGATCGCGAGGCCGAATTTCTCTCGCTCGCCGTACCCCAGCCAACATATGCGCGCCGGCAGACCCTGGAAGCGCACGCGTCTCGAAGCCAGCCGGATCCAGCGAGACAGCACTTCATCTTGCGGAAAAAGCTCCAGCACCAGCTGATCGGTGCGGTGGATGTCCGAGGGCTCGCCGGAGAGGGCAACCCAGCGGAATGGCCCGCGTCCTTCGCAGAACAGTGGGCGAATGTACTCCGGCACAAATCCGGGAATCGAATACGCGTCCGCGACGCCCTGCTGAGAGGCGAACGTGCGAATGTTGTTGCCGTAATCGAACGCGATCGAACCCAGCTTTTGAAGTTCCAACATGCCGCGAACGTGCACCGCAATCGAATCGAGGGCGCGGCAGCGATAGTCGTCTGGAGCGCGGCTGCGAAGTTCCGCGGCATCCTCGATGGCAACGCCTCGCGGGATATAGCCGTTCAGAGGATCGTGCGCGGAAGTCTGATCGGTTAGAAGGTCGGGCACGACGCCCCACCGCGCCAATTCCGGAATGATGTCCGCGCAGTTGCCAATCAAACCCACCGACGTGGCCTCGCGTTTGCGTACGGCGTTCTTGAGGATGCGCAGAGCTTCGTCGAGCGAGTTCACCATGACGTCGCAGTATCCGGTCTTCACACGCCGCTTGATGCGCTCGGGATCGACATCGATCCCAAGAAAGGCTGCGCCATTCAAGGTCGCCGCCAGAGGCTGCGCGCCTCCCATGCCGCCCATTCCGCCGGAGACAACCAGTCTACCGGCCAGATCGCCGCCGAAATGTTTCCCTGCGGCCGCGGCAAACGTTTCATAGGTGCCTTGCAGAATTCCCTGCGTGCCGATGTAGATCCAGCTCCCGGCGGTCATCTGGCCGTACATCATCAGGCCCGCCCGTTCGAGCTTGCCGAACTGTTCCCAGTTGCTCCAGTGGCCGACGAGGTTGGAATTTGCAATCAGCACGCGCGGCGCGTAGTCGTGCGTGCGGAATACACCGACGGGTTTGCCCGATTGCACGAGAAGCGTTTCGTCGTTTTCAAGCCCGCGGAGCGAATCCACAATCCCCTGGAAGCACCTCCAGTTGCGCGCTGCCTTGCCCGTTCCGCCGTAGACGATTAGATCCTCGGGCCGCTCGGCGACCTCGGGGTCCAGATTGTTCATCAACATCCGGAGGGCGGCTTCCTGCTGCCAACCTTTGCAGGAGATTGCTGTGCCGCGCGGCGCCCGGATTGGACGGTAACCTGAGAGCGTCTCAGCGAGGTGTTCGGCCATTGGAGCGTTTCCTGCGGAATAGTAACGCAGTCACCCGCACTTGAATAGCACTCGTGGTGGTGCCGAACCGGAACTCCATTGCGCCGAGGACTGTTCCTCTTGTAGAGTTCTTGCACGGTTATGCCCTATCCGACCCTCCCGCGCAGATTCCTAGATGCGGTGGACAAGTTCCATTCGCCGCGCGCCCAGATGTATCGCACGGAGAACGGATGGGAGGAAGTCCCCGCCCACGAAGTCCTGCGGCGCGTCGCCGGGCTTTCTGCCGGGCTGGAGCAGATCGGAGTCAAGCCGGGCGACCGCGTGGGTCTGCTCGCGCCGAACCGGCCCGAATGGCATATTGCCGATCTCGCGATACTCGGCTTAGGCGCCGCCGACGTTCCGGTTTATTTCGGCGAATCCCTCGAGCGAATGGTCTACATCCTGAACCATTCCGGCGCGCGCGTCGTGTTCGCGGTCGGGTCAGAACAGGTGCGGCGCTTGCTGCAATGCCGCGAGCAATTGCCATCCGTGGAGAAGCTGATTTGTGCCGACGCGCCGCCCGAAGCAGGCAGCAGCGTGATGCACTACGAATCCTTGATTGCGGATACCGGCGAACTCGAGCTGCAGGCGTATCGCCGCCGCGTGGAGGAGATTAAGCCCGAGCAACTCGCCACAATCATCTACACCTCCGGGACCACCGGCGAGCCCAAGGGTGTGATGCTCACCCACGATAATTTCAGCTCGAACGTGCAAGACGGCTTCGACCTCGCGGGCTTCGATCCCGGCCGGGACCGCGCCCTGTCGTTCCTGCCGCTGGCTCACGTCTACGAGCGCGTCGCCGACTACGACTTTCTTTTCGCGGGCGTTCCCCTCGCCTACGTGGAGGATGTCGCTCAGGTCGTCCCAGCGCTCATCGAAATCCGCCCGACGCTGCTGGCGGCGGTGCCCCGGTTTTTCGAGAAGCTCTACAGCCGGGTTTTGGAGCAAGGCCATGCGTGTAGGGGGTTCCGAAGGAAGGTTTTCGACTGGGCCCTCGCTTTGGCAAGCGAAGCAATTCCGTGGCGGGCGCATGGGGAGCCCGCGAGTTTGAAATTGAAACTGCGCTGGGCGCTGGCAAACGCCTTGGTCTATCGCAAGATTCGGGCGGGAATGGGGGGCTGTTTGCGGATCGTTTTTTCCGGTGGCGCGCCTCTGTCGAAGGAACTGGCTGAGGTTGTCTTGGCATTTGGATTGCCGGTCTACCAAGGCTACGGGCTGACCGAGACTTCGCCGGTCGTCACAAGCAATTACCCGGACAACCGGGTTGGCAGCGTAGGGAAACCGATTCCAAACGTCAAAGTGCGGATCGCTGCGGACGGGGAGATCCAGGTCCACGGTCCTTGCGTGATGCAGGGGTACTATCGGAAGCCCGAGGAAACGCGCGCGGTCCTTTCCAGTGATGGCTGGCTTTCCACTGGAGATATTGGCTATCTGGATTCCGATGGCTTCTTGTACGTCACGGACCGGAAGAAGGAATTGCTGAAGACCGCCGCGGGAAAATTCGTCGCGCCGCAGCCGATTGAGAATCTGCTGAAGTCAAGCCCTTTCATCTTGAACGCCGCCGTGATTGGGGACCGCCGAAGGTTTATCAGCGCTCTGATTGTCCCGAACTTCGACACTCTGGAAGCGCTGGCCCGCGAGCAGGGTTGCACTTCCGGCTCCCGCGAGGAACTTGCGTCATCGGACTGGGTGCGTGAATGCATCGAGAGAGAAGTGGGTCGGCTATGCGGAAAGCTGGCTTCGTATGAAACGATCAAGCGTTTCGCCCTGTTGCCCGAGGATTTCAGCTTCAACGGCGGGGAACTGACGTACACCCTGAAACTCAAGCGCCGCATCGTCGAGCAGAAATATCAGAATGTGATCGACAGTCTGTACTTGGATGCCGAAGCGGATCCCCATCAGACCGCGTCTCACCAGACCGCTTGATCGGACTTCCACCCCGCGGGAAGAAGTGTCGTATAATGAATTTATGGCGACAAAGACTCCGTACGGTCTGCACGTCATTGAGAGCTGCCTCTCCTGCCCCATGCTGAGGGATAATTTCTTTTGCAATCTCTCGCAGCGGGCGGTCGAATCCCTGAATGCAATATCGTCCCCTGCGACCTATCCCAAGGGGGCGATTCTTTTCGTCGAAGAACAGGAGCCGCGGGGGGTTTTTGTGATCTGCAGCGGTCGAGTGAAGCTCTCCGCTAACTCCATTGGCGGTAAGTCCCTGATTCTCCGCATGGTCGAAGCGGGCGAGGTCATCGGTCTTCCCGGAACAATCACAGGAAAACCGTACGGGCTCACCGCCGAGGCGCATGAACCGGTGCAGGCCAGCTTTATCCGACGCGAAGACTTTTTGCGCTTCCTGCGCGAGCACGGAGAGGTGGCCGTGCGAGTGGCGGAGTTGCTCTGCCGCATCTATCAAGCGACATTTCAAGAGGTCAAGTATCTTGGACTTTCGGGCTCCGCGATTCAGAAACTGGCGAAGTTTATTCTGAATCTGCCGGATTCACGCGCTCCGGGGAATGGACCTGTTCGTGCTGCGCTGACGCTCACGCATGAGGAAATTGCTGAGATGATCGGCTCCTCGCGCGAAACGGTGACACGCCTGTTCGCAAGTTTGAAGAAGAAACAACTGGTCGAAGTGCACGGTTCGATGCTCGTCGTCAAGGATAAGCTGGGCCTCCAAAAGCTTGTTGAAGGTTAGACTCTACACTAGCGCTTGTGACTCAGATTACAGTATAGTGTGATGGCCGTCACAGACGGCGGAATGTGCTCTACCGACAATCGCCGGCACGATTCGCGAGTGCGGCAATCTGTAGCCGCACGGATGACAGTCTGAGGGAGGGCCGATGCGAAAGCTGGACCGGGGCTTGGGGTTATCGGTTCTGAGCATCTTTCTCATGTGCGCTGCTCTGGTTGCCGCAGCTGCGGCAAGGCCGCAGGCGGCCGATCAGAACGCGCCGCAGACCGGGAGCACGCCTTCGGCCGCGCCCGCTGCCCAGAGTCCGGCTCCGATAGATGCGGAGACCTGCAAACTCTGTCACGAAGACAACTACAACAGTTGGGCGAATTCACCGCATTGGAAGACCACCCTCGATACACGCGGGGGACCGGCGAGACAGGGTTGTGAGACGTGTCACGCGCCGGCAGCGGAACATGTCGCAAACCCGGGCGAACCTTCAAAGTTCCCGTTCACATTTGACAAGTCGACCCCCAAGGACATCAACGCCCGCTGCCTCACCTGCCATGCTTCGGGCACGCACCAGATGCACCTTACCGAATCGGTGCATCGGTTGAGTGACGTGAGCTGTGTTTCCTGCCACTCGATCCACCATTCGGAAACCAAAGAGTATTTGCTGATTAAGGCGCAGCCGGAACTCTGCTTCACGTGTCACGTTCAGCAGAGGGCGCAATTCAACATGCCGTTCCACCACAGGGTGAACGAACATTTGGTGCAGTGCACGGATTGCCACAATCCGCACGGGACCGCGGGACCCCATCAGCTGCAAGCCTCGGCGACGCAAAGCGCGGTTTGCTACAAGTGCCATGAGGACAAGCAGGGGCCGTTCGTTTACGAGCACGAGCCGGTGAAGACCGAAGGCTGCGTCATGTGTCACACGCCGCACGGCGGGCCGAACCCGCACATGCTGAAGACGAGCAATGTGAATCTCCTGTGCTTGTCGTGCCACACGGTCTCGTTCGCGAACGCGCCGGGACCGGTCGGGCCGGGTCACAACCAAGCCGCGCAGTATCAGGCGTGCATTATGTGTCACACGCAAATCCACGGATCGAATTCCAGCTCCGTGTTCTTCAAATAGTCTTCAAATAACTGGATGGAAGGACGTGCCCATGGCCTTCACATATTCAGGTATGAAGAAGGAGACGGACCTCGCGGGCTGCACGGCCGGTGCCGCAATGCGGCCGCTGGCGAACGTGCGGGAACGGCGCCTGGGTTCCTGGACGCTGTGGCTGGCCATCCTCCTCGCGCTTGTATTCGTGCCGGCTGCAAAGGCGCAGGTTCCGGACCAGGGGCCGATGCCACAAGTGAACGAGAGTGCGGGGCAAATACCTGGAAATTACAGCCTCCAGGAGTCGGTGGAGTTCGGCTATCGCGACAGCCTGATCAGCGGGAACATGAACAACTACAACACCTTCGAGAACCTCGGATCCGGCTTCCGGCTCTTCGATTACACGCTGGACATGAGGTCGCAAAACCACAAGGGACTGCTATTTGACAATTTGAACTTCAGCAATTTCGGCTATGGCGGCGATCCGAATTCGGTTTCGCGGCTGCATGTGGACAAGAACAAGTGGTATGACTTTCGTGCGATGTTCCGCCGGGACGAATACTACTTTGATTACAATTTGCTCGCGAACCCGTTGAACATAACCAATTTCCCGACGGGCTGCACGGCGGCATGCACTCCGGTGGCGATCACGAATTCGCCGCACGCCCTCTACTACGACCGGCACATGCAGGATTACGACCTGACGTTGCTGCCCGAATCGCGAATTCGCTTCCGCCTGGGCTACTCGAGGATCTTCAGCGGCGGCCCCGGCTATACCACCCTCGAAGGCGGCGACGAGGCACTTCTGAGCGAAAAAACTGCCACCACGACCGACGCTTATCGGATGGGTGTGGATTACAAGGGCATCGCCAGAACCACGTTTTCCTTCGACGAACTGCTGAACTACACGAGAATCGATCAGAACGCGATCGACGGGAACATGCTGTACCAACTCTCAAACGGGACGCCGGTGGATCTCGGCATTGTGTTCCAGGGCACATCGCCGTGCGCGACGCCCGTTACAAACGGAACGACGAAGCCGCCCACGGTCACCGCGAATTGCAATGGATACCTCTCATACAGCAAGGTGGACAATCCGAGGTCTTCGTTCCCGACGGAACGCCTCAGTTTCGAGTCCAGCTACGTCAAGAATCTGGAGATGAACGGCGCATTCGCATACTCGGGCGGCAGCAACAGCATCCCCGATCTCAATGAAATCGTGAACGGCTGGACCTCACGCACGCTGACGCGAGAGAGCACGACGGGGGGCCCTGCGAGCGCGAAACGTGTCGAGGTCAACGCGGATTGGGCGGCCGACTACCGTATTACCGACAACCTTCACGTCATTGATGAATTCCGGTTCGACGACTGGCGCATTCCCTCGATGTGGGCGACCGCCGAGACAAATCTGTTTGCGACTCCGCCGACTTCGGGGCAGGTAGGCTTGCTGCTGCCCATCGCCATGGTCTCTCCCTCTAATTTTGCGACAGCGTGCCCGACGGCTCCGTACAACGGGCCGAGTTGCCCGCAGCACGGTTCCAGTTCTGGGGCCGATGTGACGAATGAGCTGGTCTCGCAGTTTCTCGGCCAGAATCTGAAAAGCAATACCATCGAGCTGCACTACGATTTCACCTCGCGCATCTCCGCGCGGCTCGGATACGTATTCACGGCCAGGTCAATCTCCGATTTCAGCGCCACGTGGGACACGGGAGAAATCTATTTCCCAGGTGGATCGGGCGGGACTGCGGGGCTTTCCGAGGGGGGCACGGCTACCGGCAATTACTACTGGGCAGCGCGTGGCGATTGCGCCATCCTCACCGGCGGAGCGCTTCCGTCCAGCTGCACGCTGAACTCGGCCACCGGCTGGATCCAAGAGGGTTCTCCCACGAATTTGGTCGCCGAGGCGGGCAACGATACCGGGCGCAACTACTACAACATTCACGAGAACCTGGCGCTGCTCGGCCTCACGATCCGGCCGATGGACACGCTGCGGATCAATGCGGACCTTGACGTGGGCTCGAACGACAATTCGTTTACGCGAATCAGCCCGCGCGAAGTGCAGGATTACAAGGTCCACGCGACCTACACACCGAAGCCGTGGGCGACCGTCTCCGGCGCCATTGACATTCACGCGAACCGTGACGACGTCTATGCGGTAAACAACATCGAACACGGGCGCACCTATAGCTTTAACACGACCCTAGCGCCCTTCCCGCAACTTTGGCTAGATTTCGGTTTCAACTACATGGACATCTACACGCAGACTGAGATCTGCTTCGACGATGGGACGCCTCCGGCGGGCTACACTGCATGTCCCGCCCCGGCGGTCAGCCCTCTGCCTGCGACCCCCGCTTCGTGTAGCTCGAACACGAGTTGCGGCGACCTCTCCTTCTACCAGAGCAAGGACTACTATGCCTACGGCGACGTGATGTGGAAGCCGTACAAGCGGATCACTGCCACGTTGGGCTATCTGGGCACTATCTCTCGCGGGAACACGACCTTCCTCAGTCCGTACGCTCCGACGGGCACGCTGGATTTCAACTATCTTAAGCCGTACTTGAGTTTGAAGATTGATCTCTACAAGGGATTCAGTTACAAGACGGCGTGGAACTACTACGGCTACAATGACCACGGTGTCGCAAACCC
>DASPOJ010000114.1:0-14563 GCA_035626055.1 Candidatus Methylomirabilota bacterium
CGCACCAAGGAATCGTTACTGGACTACATTGACCGCGAGAAAATCTTCATCCTTCCAAACACGGCCGGTTGCTACTCGGCCGACGAAGCCATCCGCGCTGCGCGGCTCGGACGCGAGGCGGGACTCTCGAACTGGGTGAAGCTCGAGGTCATCGGCGATCAGCAGACGTTGTTTCCCGACACCGAGGAACTCATCAAGGCGACGCGGCTGCTGGTGCAGGAAGGGTTCGTCGTGTTGCCCTACACCAACGACGATTTGGTCGTCGCGCGAAAGCTGATCGATGCGGGCGCCTCGGCGGTGATGCCGCTTGCGGCGCCGATTGGTTCCGGCATGGGCGTGCAGAACCACGCCAATCTCCGCATCTTGCGCGAACGCGTCACTGAAGTTCCGCTGATCGTGGACGCGGGCGTCGGCACTGCCTCGGACGCCGCGGTCGCGATGGAGTTGGGCGCCGACGGCGTTCTAATGAACACCGCAATCGCCGAAGCCCAGGATGCGGTGCTGATGGCCGAGGCCATGCGCGCCGCCGTCGAAGCCGGCCGCAAAGCGTATCTCGCCGGCCGCATGCCGAAAAAACTTTACGCCTCCGCGTCGAGCCCGCTGAGCGGCGTCGTGCGTTAGAGTTGTACGGTAGAGTCCGGCGGTAGAGTCGCGCGGTCAGCGTCCCGCTATTTTTCAGAGCGTCCGGAAGATCTGTCGCCAGGTGACGTCCACGGCCATGTGGACCGCCGAGCTGGCGGTCATCGAGCCTGTCTTTCTCCACACGAATCCGTAAATGACGCCGGCGATCGTGGCCAGAAGAACGTAACGCCAGTTGGGGAAATGTCCGTGGCGGATGTGCGAAAGCCCGAAGATGACCGAGGCCGCCGCCCAGCCCAGGTACTCATTGCGGAGCGTGCGTTGCAGCGCATTCTGGAGCAGTCCGCGGAAAAAGAATTCCTCTCCCCATGCAGTGAACAGAAACACGCCGATGAGCTCCGGCGCGATCAGCTTCGGCCGGGCAATGCTCAGATCAAATCGCGTGAAATGGATGCGCAAGGAGAGCGGAATGAGGATCACTGCCGCGAGCAAGAAACATCCCACCACGACCGTGGTCCATCCGCGCGCCCAATTGTAGGAATACCCGGATCGATCCGCGCGCCGCACGAGCAAAAATACAATGATGCCGATTTGCAAGGCGAACATGATGCTGTATACGTGATCGATGTGGCGATCGGGATACACCCAGAGCTGGAACAGCCAGCCTCTCCAATACGGAAAGAACACAACGAAGAGCGAGACGTAGTCCTGCCAGCAACCGAACGGCGCTTCGCCCGCGGTCGCGGCGAACAGAGTCGGGACCAGCGCGTATGCGGTCGCCAATCCCACTCGGCCCCAGCTGAAGCTGTCGGTCCCGGTCGCGTAGATCCAGTAGACCAGGATCGGCGCCACGATGAGCGCCGCGCCGGTCGCCCGGTTCAAGTGCGCTGTGATCTTCTCGATCAGCCCGCCGGACGCGAGAGCAATCTCCGCGGCCAGTAACCACCCCGTCACGCAAGCCAGCACAAAGAACTGGTGCCCGCCAAGCCCGATGTGAATGCCGTAGAATGTGAGCGCGAGCATGATGAGGGCCCAAATGAGCAGGGCCGCGCGGACCGGCAGAACTCTTGCTGAAGACATTGGGGCGTAGTGTAACTCAAAAATCGCGAAAACGATGACTTCCGACAGCAAGAAAAGAATCGGCTATCTCGATTGGATGCGCGGCCTGGCGTGCCTGTTGATGTTCCAAACGCATTGCTATGATTCCTGGCTCGGCCCCGCCGCGCGCCACTCGGCGCTCCTACGATGGTCGCAGCTCGGCGGAACGTTGCCTGCTCCGCTCTTCTTATTCCTCGCGGGGGTTTCCGTTGCCTTCACCACAGACCGGATGCGCCAGCAGGGATTGGCTGCGGGAACCATTGCACGCAAGACCATGGTTCGCGGCGGCGAAGTCTTCTTGTACGGCTTGCTGTTTCGTGTGCAGGAGTTTCTCCTCGGTCAGCCCTGGGCGCCCTGGACCGACTTGCTGCGCGTCGATGTGCTGAACATTATCGGCCTCTCGATCGTGCTGCTGGGCGCGGTGAATTGGTCGGGGAGTCGCCTCGGGGGCGGCGCCTCGCACGATCGCGGGTGGCGCTTTGCCACCTGTGTTCTCGTAACCGCCGCCATAGCGCTGGCCACGCCGTGGCTTTGGACCACCGCCCGGCCCCGTTGGCTGCCCTGGTACCTCGAGTCCTATATCAACGGCGTGCACATTTATAACAAGCCGCAGCCGTGGCTGTTTCCGTTGTTTCCGTGGGCGGCATTTGCGGTAGCGGGCCTCGCGGTGGGCATTCTGATTTTCTCGGATGATGCGCGCAGGCACGAGGCCGCGACCTCTTTCACGCTCGGCGGCTCGGGAGCTGTCCTTGTGGCGATCGCGCGCTGGCTTGACGCCCGCCCGCTCCAGCTCTACCCCGTCTATGATTACTGGCACACGAGCCCGAATTTCTTTCTCACTCGCGTCGGCATTCTCCTGATTATTCTCTGCGCCAGTTACGTTTGGTGCCGGTGGGGGGCGGGACAATGGCGATTCAGCCCGCTCATCGAGATGGGCAAGACGTCGCTCCTCGTTTATTGGGTACACATCGAGTTTGTTTACGGCCGCTTTTCGATCTTGCCCAAACACGCCTCGAGCATTCCTGCCGCGACCGGAGGGCTCGCAATTATCTTCGCCGCGATGACTCTCCTCGCAGTCCTTCGCAATCGCACGAAGGGCCGCGGCGCTCAAATTTGGGCCAACCTGAAGCGTCCCGCCCGCGCCGCCTCGTAGTCCCATCGCAGCCTGCTGTGACTCGGATGGTCGCGCAAGGCGGGGCCAGCGAATCCAGTGCTTGCCCGTCGTGGCGGGGTTACGCGCACGTGGCGCGGCGCCAAGCCACGATCGCGGAGAACAATTCGAAAAAGGGAAATCCCTACGGTTGCGGTTTGTCCGTGGAAGCGCCGCCTGCGCCTGAGGAATCGGGTGAATCGGAAGGAACCTTGAAAATGATTTCGCCCGGCCGGGCGAGGCCCATCTCATCGCGCGCGATTTGCTCGATCATGCGAGGATCGCTTTTCAGAGCGGTCACCTGGTTGGAGAGCGCGCGGTTTTCGTCGTTGAGCCTGGTGATGTCCTCACGCATCTGCTCGATCTCTTTCCGCGTGCGGCCCATCGCGATGAATCCGTGGTCGCCGAAGATGTCGTGTACGCACAAGAGCACCAGCACGAGGAACAGAACCGGCTGTGCGTAGCGCTTGAGCGTAGACTGCGTCTCGTTTTCTCTCATGCTGCATTCCCTCCGGCGGCCGCGCCGAAAATCCACGCTCGCGTCTGCTCGCCCAATTGGCGCGAAGCTTCTTGCGTCGCCGCTTCGGTATAAACACGCAGCAGCGGTTCGGTTCCCGAAAGCCGCATCAGCACCCAGGAGCCGTCCTCAAATTCGAGCTTTAGACCATCGGTTCGGTCCGCGCGGCGGACCCGGCGGCCGAGAAACTTCCTGAAGTCGCCTTTCAATCGCTCTACGGTGCGAGCTTGCACCTTTTCGGTCAAATGCAGATTGATCCGCAAGGGCCAGAACTCGCCGCCTACGCGCCGAAACAAATCGCGTAATTGTTCACCGAGCGATGCCCGCCGCGCCGCGACCATTTCGGCCACCAGGAGGCAAGCGAGAATGCCGTCTTTTTCGGGCACATGCCCCCGGATCGAGAGCCCCGCGCTCTCTTCGCCGCCCAGTGCGATCTTGTCCTGTCCGATCAGCTCGCCGATGTATTTGAATCCTACGGGAGTCTGGTACACGGTCGTTCCGTAGCTTTTCGCCACCGCATCCAACAGATGCGAAGTTGCGACGCTGCGCGCCGCAGGTAACGCGTTGCCGTTGGACGGCGCCCAGCCGCGCGTCGTGAGCAAGTAGTCGTAGAGCAGAGCGAGAACATGGTCGGGCTGGAACCACGCGCCGTCGGCATCGAGGATGCCGAACCGATCGGCGTCACCGTCGGTCGCGAGACCCACGTTTGCCTCATGCTCGCGCAGCGCGCGCAGCAACGGCGCGAGATTCGATTCCACCACGTCCGGGCCCGTGCCGTCGAACAGAACATCGCGATTCGCGCGAATCGTGTGCGACGGGATGTTGCGCTCGGTCAGCGCTCGGTCCAGGTAGCCTCCGCCGCAGCCGTGCAGCGCATCGTAAACAATTCGCAGTTTCGCATTGCGAATCGAATCAAAGTGCGCCAATTCGCCGAGGCGCTTCAAATAGGGTTCGCGAACGCTTACGCGCTGCAGGCCGGCCGGCGGCTCTGAGCGCTTCGGCTCCGTCAGTTTCGCCGCGCGCGTTTCGATGTCCTCGGTCACTTCCGGAAGGGCCGGACCGCCGTCCGGGCCGGAGAATTTCAGTCCATGATATGGCGCGGGATTGTGGCTCGCAGTGAAATTAATCGCGCCGTCCAATTTGCGGCGCCGGATCTCGTACGCAATAGCCGGCGTCGGTGCGGGCGCATCGCACAGCAGGACGCTCACGCCGCGGTGTTCGAGAACAGCCGCCGCCGTCAGCGAGAATTCCTCCGAGAAGAATCGCGTGTCGTGCCCGATGAGAAGTCTAGGCCTGGAATTGCGGCTGAGGACGTGGTCCGCGATGGCCGCCACGGCGCGCCGCACGTTGCCGAATGTGAATTCATCGGCGATGACGGCGCGCCAGCCCGACGTTCCGAATTTGATCGGGGCGCTCACTTGCCGGTTACAATATGCATCTCCCCCGCGCGTATTCTAGCGTGAGGCAGCGCGAGCCGCCACCGGCCCGAATGCGCGTGAGAGAAAGAGTAACGCCCCGCGAGCGCGGTTCGACCCCGCTTTACGCGCAGGGAAGAGAGGGGATGTTCCATGCCACGATCGGTTGTCGTTTTCGTGACGTGCGCTTCGGCCGCCGAAGCGCGGCGCATCGCCAGTTCCGTTGTGGAATCGCGATTAGCCGCATGCGCCAATCTTTTGCCGGGTTCGGTGGAGTCGGCGTACCGCTGGAAAGGCAGGGTCGAACGCGCGAAGGAGCGGTTGCTGCTCATCAAGACTACGCGCGCAAAGTTTTCCGCGCTGCGCGATGCCATTCGCCGGTTGCACAGCTACGGCGTGCCCGAAATTATCGCGCTGCCCATCGCCGCAGGCCTGCCCGCGTACCTTGCCTGGATCGCGGAATCTGTTTCATCCGCGAAGAAACGCATCGGCCGCTAGGCCGCGCAGATTACAAGGGCCGCAAACCGGCCGATGATCGGTAAGCTTCCGGCCAGAGTCAGTTCATTCGCCGGGCCGTTCGTCGACTTTCACCTTCACGTATCTCCACCCGTCGAATCTATAAACAGTTTCAGAGATATCCCCCCCTGCCTGAATCGCAGTACTAATCTTGATATCTCGGAATCCGTTGGTCCTGTGATGCAGAATGCTTAGGTCGTGGCCACTACCACTGAACACCAGCGTGTATCCCTGCTTGGTCCTTCGAAGCGCCCAAAACGAGGCCGCGTTTGCTCCCCGGAAGCACGCGTTATTCGGCGCGTCCCCAGGCTGCTCCACTTTCGACAGCAGGCTTGGCAAGACAACGTAGTCAACTTCGTCTCCGCCACCCAAATGGATTTCCGAAGCAACGAACCACGAGAAAGCCTGATCCGCTGACTTCCCGGCTTCCTTGAGGCAGGAATCCACAATCTGGTCCTTCGCCAAAGCCTCCAGGGCTTCCGCAGACAAGGTTACCGGTTGCTGAACCGGTTCGTTGACGTAGTCCTGGTCGCAGTTAAAATGCGATTGCTCCTTCGTGTTTTCGTCCGAGCGCCCCAGTGCCGGAGCCGACGCGAGCAGCACCGCAATCAGAACCGCAGCCGCGCCCCATTTGTCTCTCACGCGCGTTTCTTGGCCCTCCTTGCTAATAATCAGATTCCCTTCAGCGCCTGATTCAGGTCCGCCACCAGATCTTCGGCGTTTTCGATCCCCACCGATAGACGGACAAGCCCGTCGGTGATGCCGACGTGCTTCCGCACCTCGGGCGGAATGGACGCGTGCGTCATGCTCGCCGGATGCGAGATCAGCGTCTCGACGCCGCCGAGGCTCTCCGCGAGCGCGCAGAGCTTCACGCGATTCAGCACCGTGCGCGCGGCGTCGAGCGTCGAAACATCGAACGACAGCATCGCTCCGAATCCGCTCTGCTGCCGCCGCGCGAGTTCATGCTGCGGGTGGGACTGCAATCCCGGGTAAAGCACGCGCTGTACCTTCTGATGACCTTCCAGGTAGCGCGCGAGCTCCATCCCGTTCGCATCGTGTTGCGCCATGCGCACCGCCAGCGTCTTGATCCCGCGCGAAACGAGAAAGCAATCCATCGGCGCCAGACCCGCTCCGGCCGAGCGCTGCAGGAAGTAGATGCGCTCGGCGTCTTCAGGCCGCGACAGAATCACCGCTCCGCCGACGGCATCGCTGTGTCCGTTCAGGTATTTCGTCATCGAGTGCACAACGATGTGCGCCCCGAGCGCGATCGGCCGCTGAAAATATGGGCTCAAGAACGTATTGTCAACCACCAGCGTCAAGTGTTTCTCGCGCGCCACGCCGGCAATCCCGGCGATATCGCTCACAATCATCGTCGGATTCGTCGGCGTTTCGACGTAAATCATCTTCGTGTTTGGCTTCAGCGCGCGCCGGACCACCTCCAGCGAAGACGTATCCACAAAGCTGAACTCGAGGCCGAATTGCACAAGGAACTGCGTGCTCAGCCGGAACACGCCGCCGTAAACCGCTTCCGACACCACCACGTGGTCGCCCGGACGCAGCAGCCGGAAGACCGTGTCGATCGCCGCCATCCCCGACGTGAAAACATAAGCCGCCGTGCCGCCTTCCAGCTTCGCCATCGTGCGCTCGAGCGCCTTCCGGTTCGGATGGTTCGTCCGCGCGTAGTCGTAACCCTTTGTCTTGCCAAGTTCTTCCTGCACGTAGGTCGAAGTCTGATAAATCGGAGCGACGATCGCCCCCGTCGCCGGATCGGGCTCTTGCCCAACGTGAATGGCATCGGTTGCAAATCCCATGTGCTTTCTCCTTGGCCCGTTTAAGCGTGACTCTTCTTTGTATCACACCTCCGCGCTGCGGCGCGCAAGCCGCTTCCGGGCGCCCTTCGGCGCTCAGAATCTCACGCGACCGGGGCTACGTTCTTCGCGGCGGCAACGCCGCCTTGTGGAGTCGCCATCTAGCTCTTTGTTCGCTCCCAGGAGACATTGCACGAAAACTCGCATCGTTGCAGAATAGACGCGGCACCCGGCTCGCCGGGGTGCATGAGCTGGACGCTTCATATGGGCACAGAGGCCGTTTGCGGGCAGGGTTTTCGAGGCACGCGACTCGCGGAATGGAGTTTCTGCCTCCTCGGACTCGGCGCGCTCGTACTTCTGTCTTCTTCGCCGGCTGTTGCCCGTCAATCCGATCAGTCGCCGGATTCCTCTCAATCCTCGCCGTCATCCGGCCAGGCGGCTCAGCCCGCCAAGCCGCCAAAGCCCGACAAGAATAAGAATCAAGACGACCAGCCGGTGGTCATCAATCATTGGCTGCGAATCGAAGTGATCGGCGCCGACGACAAGAAGCCCATCGAGAGCGCGAGCGTTTACGTCAAGTTCACCGAGGTTCACAAAATAGGGAGAGACAAGCAGATAGAGTTCGATCTGAAGACGAATCAAGACGGCGTGGCGCGCGCGCCCGACGTTCCTCTGGGCAAAGTTCTGATCCAAGTCGTTCTCAAAGGATGGAAGCCCTTCGGCGAGTACTATGACATCGAACAGGCCGACCAGACCATCCACATCGAGCTCGTGCGTCCGCCGCGTTGGTATTGAACTTGCTCCGATGTTGACTCGCGTGTTTCCCCAATCAAATCAATGACTCACAGGCGCACGCAACTTCTTGCGAATTCGTTTGATTCAAATCGCTTCGCCCACAGCTTCCGCTTGCACAACTTCAGTGCAATGTGCGCCAACTCGCGTGATTGTGCTCTGTTAGCAACTGCGCCGGACCCTTTTCCACAAACTTTTCAACACAATTGTTGAAAACATCGGCATGCAACCGTTCCGCGCTCGGCCGCGATTGTGCGCTTCTCCATTTCCCCTTCGCTGCACCGAGGATACTGGTAAGTGTTTCGGTCTCTTGCCCATACGCGCTCCGATGCGCGCAATGAGTCGTTGAAGAAGGTCAGAGAGCCTTTCCCGTTCGCCTGCCGAATCGCGTTGGTTGTGTCGTCGATCACCGTTCCGTTGCGCATTTCTTGCGGAGGACGTTCCTGCATATCCTCGAAGCTTAAGTTTCGTTCGCGGATTGACGCGCCGGCGGGCAGTAAACGGCCGCCAAGGGGCGCGTGTGAACTAGGGCTGGGCTGTTACCAGACGAGGGTACTCAGGAGTCCAATGCGTGGCGGCGATGCGCGCGCGTAGCCGCTCGGGTGATGTCGGCTCAGCAACAGCTGCGCGCTGTGCTTCGACGCCCACTTCAAAAGCGATCTGCAGCGCAATGGTCGGGAGATCCTTCAGCGAGGGAAGCAGCGCCGCAGTTGGTTCAGACTGCGGAGGCTGGTGCTCGCCCAAGGCCCGCCCAGCCGCGATCATCATTCGATCGGTCACTCTCCATGCCTTGGAGGCAACCAGTCCTAGACCAACCGCGGGGAAAATATAGACGTTATTGCACTGGGCAATGGGAATCTTCCGGCCCGCAAAATCCACCGGCCCGAATGGCGAACCTGTGGCGACGATCGCGCGGCCGGCGGTCCATCGCAACAAGTCTTCCGGAAGGGCCTCGCACCGATCCGTCGGATTGGACAACGGAAAGATGATGGGCCGGTCGACCTTGCGGGCCATTTCTCGCACGATCGATTCGGTGAAAGCGCCGCCACGGGTGGATAGGCCAATCAAAATCGTCGCGTTGACATTCCGGATTACGGTCTCCAGATCAATGATGCCGGACGACGGCCGCCGCCACTCGGCAAGGCGCTCCACCGGCTGGGTGTAGACGCGTTGCTCCGGAGACAAGTCGGTTCGATCCGCGTGCAGGATGCCGCCCCGATTGACAATCCAGAGGCGGCTCGCGGCTTCTTCCTCGGTGAGGCCGCTATCCACCAATGCCATGCGCAAATAATCCGCCACGCCGATGGCTGCGGCGCCCGCTCCGTAGAAGACAATCTGTTGGCCCTTCAAGCTTCCGCCGGAAGCCCTGATCGCACGTGTCAGCGCGCCGAAAACGACTGCCGCAGTTCCCTGGATGTCGTCATTAAAGGTCAGCAATTCATCGCGGTATCGTTCGAGGAGCGGCCGGGCGTGGCGATTGGCGAAGTCCTCCCATTGCAAGCAGGTGTGCGGCAACTCCTGCTTCACGGCCTGCACGAAAAGGTCCACAAAATCATAGTAGTCGTCGCCCGTAATGCGCTCATGCCGCCAACCGAGGTATTCGGGCGCCTTCAATCGGTCCTCGTTGTTCGTCCCCACGTCGAGCACGACCGGCAAGGTTCGAGCCGGGTGAATGCCCCCGATCAAAGAATAGAGCGAGAGCTTGCCAATCGGTATGCCCATGCCTCCCACGCCTTGGTCGCCAATCCCCAGGATCCGTTCGCCGTCTGTCACCACGATGACGTCCACATCCTGATTTGGCCGGTTCCGCAAGAGGCTGGGAATCGAGTCGCGGAGTGGATAAGGCACGAAAAGGCCGCGCGCGCGGCGATAAATCCTGCTGAATTGCTGGCATCCCAGGGCCACCACCGGCGTGTAGACCATGGGCGTCATTTCTTCGATGTGGGCATTCAGCAGGCTGTAGAACAAGACTTCGTTCGTATCCTGGAGCGCACGCAGATAGATGTGACGCTCTAGGTCGTCCGTCTTGCGGCGATACGCTTCGTACGCGCGGGACGTTTGCTCCTCCAGCGATTCGACGTGCGGCGGCAACAGTCCATGCAGACCAAACTCGGATCGTTCTTCGTCGGTGAACGCGGTGCCCTTGTTGAAGATTGGCGTATCAAGAAGGTCCATACCGCGCAGGCCCGTATGAAGCGCAAGGACGCTCATGGCTCCCTCAGGGCAAACACTTCAGTCTGCCCAATGCTGAGCGCGTCGGCCGGAGAATACAAGAGCCCTGTTTCCGTACTTTACATTCTTGGCAGATGATTACGGCCGCGAACAGTCGAGGGCTGGCAGGTCAGGCTCCGGAAGCGGCGGGCATCTCGAGTTTGCCAGCACGGAACGCGCGAAGGTACCGCGCGCAAAACTCGTCGCGGCCCAGCAGCGCGTCGGCGGCGAAGATGTTGGCCATCAGCCGCCGGTCGCAAGGATCGAGGATTGCGGCGTCCAAGCCGCGCGCCATCAGCATCATCAAGAACACCTCGTTCACCAGCTTGCGCGCCGGTATGCCGAAGGAGACATTGCTCAGCCCCACGCTCGTGTGCACGCCAGGAAACCGCTTCGTGATGGAGGCGATCGCCTCAAGAACGGCTGGACCATGCACCGAGCCCGTACTGACGGGCAGCACGCACGGGTCCACAAAGATGTCGTCCAGCTCGATTCCTATGCTTGTTAGCCGCTCTACCAGCTGGGAGGCGGTCTGCAGCCGGTCGTCCACGCCCGACGGGGTCCCCGCGGAGCTCATGCACAGCGCCATCACCCTGGGACGGTGCTCCTTTAGGACCGGCAGTAAAGCGTCGGAAGATTCCGCCACGTCCGTGATTGAGTTCACAAGTGGCCGCCGTTTGCAAAGCGGAATTGCGCGCCCCACAGCCTCGGGATCCGAGCTGTCGATTGACAGAGGAAGGTCAGTCACTTCTTGCACCACGTTGATTAGCCAGTCCAGCGACTCCACCTCGCGGCCCGGAATGCCTCCGTTAACGTCGATGATGTCCGCGCCCGCTTCCGTCTGCCGCCGTGCAAGGTCGCGGATGAAATGGGCATCCCTTTTCTCTATGGCGGCCCCGACCTTCTTGCGTGTGGCGTTAATCAGTTCACCGATGACCAGCATGGGTCCTCTTTGAGGTGCGACCTATCGGGCGCACCTTGTTCTTCCGCGCAAGCGCCGACCCTCTTGGCGAGATTGTAGGTTCCACCAGGGCAGTTCACGAGCGCGTTCGTGCGGTCGAGCCACCCGATGAGGCGTGGAATCAGCATGCGAGCGAATCTGGCCCGATTCTCGGCGAGCGCCAGCGAAGTCTCGCACACTAGCTGTGCGCCGGGACGCTCGGGCTAACCGTAGGAGCCCGCTCCCTTCTGCCCATGCAGGGAGAGCGTGCCCCCGTAACTCTCGACGAGCCGGACGCCGATATGCATCGCCAGACGGCGGAAGAACTTGAATCCGCTCGCGGGGTCGTGCTCCAGGATATGCATCAGCCTGTCGCTCGGGATCCGAATCACAGTCGTGGGCGCGGTGCACTCGGCTGACGCGGTGTAAACGGGCAGGCCTGCCATGCTGGACCATCCCATGGCCTCGCCAGGCTCGCTGACGGTGTGGGCAAGGGCACCGCCGCGGATGACGCTTAGGCGCACTCTGCCTTCCGCAAGGATGTACAAACCAGTGGCCGGGTCGTCGGCCCGAAACAGGAACGTCCCGGCCGTATGGCTTTGTTCGGCCGCAATGCCTGCGATCGCTTCAAGGGAGGCCTCGCTCAGGTCCTGGAACAGATATGCCGTGCGGAGCAACATGGCGCGACTCCTTTTCAGAACAGCCCGGTCACTTTGCCCGTGTTGACCTCGACGTCCACGCGGCGGAAACCGGGGTTGGAGGCCGTGCCGGGCATCAGGCTGATCATCCCCGCGCACGGACACAGGAATTTTGCGCCAGAGTAAACGAGCACGTCCCGAATAGGAAGAATCCAATTCTTCGGGGCGCCCTTGAGCGCGGGGTCATGACTGAGACTGAGGTGGGTCTTCACCATCATCGTCGCGTACTCATTGTACCGCGCATCCGATTCCAGCCTCTGCAACTTTGCCTCGGCTTCCGGGGCCCAGGCCACACCGCCCGCGCCGTAAACCTCCTTCGCGATCAACTCAACGCGGTCGCGCAGTTTCATCTCCATCGGGTACAGGTAGCGGAACGCGACCTTGTCCCGCGACGCATCGGTGACCGCGTCCGCCAGTTCCAGGGCGCCTTCGCCTCCCTTAGCCCAGTGCTCGGAAAGCGCACAGCGTGCTCCCGCCTGCTCGGCCGCTTTGCGAACGAGCTGGATCTCGTCCCTTGTGTCCGTCGTGAAGCGGTTGATGCAGACCACGGGATTGATGCCGGACTTCCGAATGACTCCGATATGATGCAACAGGTTGGCGAGCCCGCCCTCGACCAGCTTGAGGTTCTCGCGCTGGTATTCTTCCGGTAGGGCCAGACCGGCCACTACCTTTGGTCCGCCGCCGTGCATCTTCAGGGAGCGGATGGTCGTGGTCAGGACGGAAACGTGTGGTTGCAGGCCGCTGAGCCGGCATTTTACGTTCCAGAATTTCTCGAACCCGATATCAGCGGCGAACCCGCTCTCGGTCACGTGGTAGTCGAATAACTTCAGCCCGACGCGGTCGCCGATGATCGACGACTGGCCGACCGCGATGTTGGCGAACGGCCCTGCGTGAACGATTACGGGCTGATATTCGGCGGTGCTGCACAGGGTTGGATGGATGGTGTTGCGCATCCACGCGCACATGGCGCCGGCAACCTCCAAATCGGCGGTCGTGACGGGATTGCCCCGTTTGTCGTAGGCGACCGTGATTTCAGCCAGGCGCTTGCGCAAATCGGCGAGGTCGCGCACGATCGCCAGGATCGCCATCAGCTCCGAACTGACCGCGATGCCGAACTTCGACTGCATCATGTACCCGTCGGACCGCGTACCGATTCCGATGATGATGTCCCGCAGCGCTTGAGCGCAGAAATCGATCACCCATCCCATCTCGACCCGGCATGGGTCGATGTCGAGCCGGCGCATGCCCGTGAGGCGGAGGAGTTCCTCGTCGCTGTAATTCCGCTCGTGCTGCATGCGGCCCGTGAGCGCGACCATCGCCAGGTTGTGCGCGTTCATAACGTCGTTGATGTCGCCCGTGAGGCCCATCGAAAACTCCGTCATCGGAATCAGCAGCGCTCTTCCGCCGCCGGCCGCCGTCCCTTTGATATTCATCGTCGGGCCGCCGGAGGGCTGGCGCAGGCAGCCGCCCACGTTTAAACCGCGCTTCCCGAGACCCTCGATGAGGCCGAGGGCGGTGGTACTCTTGCCCTCCCCGAGTGGCGTAGGCGTAATCGCCGTCACCTCGATGTATTTCCCGTCGGGACGGTCCCTTAGCCGGTCGATAATCTTCAGGAAGTTGAGTTTTGCCACCCGGCCCATGGGGATTACTTCGCCGTCTCGGAGCCCCAGCCGGTCCCGCCACTCGGACGGGGTGGGCATGCCCTTCTCGGCCGCTTCGGCAATCTCCCAATCCGCAAGCGCAGTCGTGTCGAGCATCATAGGCATTCCTTGTGGGGCGGGCGCTCGAACTCGGTGATGTCGTTCGGCGTCATGTAAAGAGCCGCCTTCGCCCAGTGTTCCGCTTCCAACCGGTGGAACTTTTCGTGAACGGCCTTGGTCACCAGTATCTCTCCCGTGCAGGGCCGTTCATCGCCGCATGTGGCACCCGGCCTGGGGACAGACGTCGCACGGCGAGTGGTAGCTGCCGATGACTTCTTTTGGCGCAAGTCCAACGATGCCCGAGCTGGACTTCAACGGATGCATGAGCAGCGAGGGTAGGAGTCTCACGCCTACGGAGTCAGCCTGCACGATTTGGAACAGCATATGTTGTTGCGAAATCTCCATGCCACAGTACCCGGGACTGTAGCGAGGTGTTAGCTCTTCGTGATCTTGGAGATGGCGCCGGATATGCGTCATGAGAACGTCCGCTGCGCGTTCCGCTGCCCCAATTCGGGAGCCACGGAGAATCGATGACAAAACCCGCAGGGAGTGGACGCAGCGTCTCACCGCGAATCGCAGAGACGAGCGTGTCCCATTGTTGATCGTTCATGGCATGCCCTTACCTACGAGTTCTCACCGTTGCCGCTGCCTGACAAGCGGCGCGCCAATTCAACCGATGCAGCTGCGCTCTCCCCGTACCCGTCGGCGCCAATCGAGTCCGCATATTTCTGCGTGACCGGCGCGCCGCCCACCATGATTTTGACGCTCCCGCGGATACCGGCAGCGCGGAAAGCCTCAATCGTGGTTTTCATCGCCGGCATCGTCGTCGAAAGCAACGCGGATAGACCGACGATTTGCGCCTGCTTGTTCTGCACCGCGGCGATAAACCTCGCCGGGGCAACATCGACGCCGAGATCGATGACTTCGAAACCACCGCCCTCCAGCATCGCGGCAACCAGATTCTTGCCGATATCGTGGAGGTCACCTTGGACCGTACCCAGCACGACACGGCCCGTGGGCTTCCGTCCCGTCTGCGCCAGCAAAGGACGAAGTATCTGAAAAATCTCCTTTGTGGCGCGCGCCGCCATGATGAGTTCGGGCACAAAATACTCGCACGCCTCGAACAGTCGGCCCACTTC
>DASPOJ010000115.1:0-6516 GCA_035626055.1 Candidatus Methylomirabilota bacterium
CCTCACGACACGCATTTTCCCGCATGATTCCTGCATGCGCTGCACGCGTGTGTGCCCATGTCCCGTGAGCCCATCGGCGGGAGATAGCTGAAATCTCCGGAGGAAGTGGACTGAGAAGCATCAACGAAATATTCTTGAGTGGAGGAATTCCGGGCCTTGGGGCGGCAATGCAAGCAGGAAACTCCTGTTCCAAGGTGCTCAACTTCCCATTTTGAAACTGCTCCATTTCGCACGCCGCGCCTCTGCGTAGAACCCATTGAAAACAGGAGACTTGTCTCCCCGGTGCAACTTGCTTTTGGCAAGCGTCGTGCGTAGACCCCTCATAGAGCACACCTGTGAAGAAGAAGAGACTAGGCGAAGTTCTCCAAGAACGCGGCAAGATTTCTCATGCCGATTTGACCAAAGCCGTCGAGGATCAGCAGGGCGGAAAACTGCAATTGCTCGGCGAGATGCTTCTGGAACGGAATCTCGTCTCCCGCAAAGACCTGGTTTCTGCGCTGGAAGAAGTGGCCCACGTTCCCTATGTGGAGTGCAGCACGGTTGAACCGGAAACCGAAGCCCTGAAATTAATTCCGAGGGTGCTCGCAGAGCGTTGTTGCGTCCTGCCGCTTCGCCGCGACAACGCAAACCTCGTGGTGGTCATGGCCGAGCCTCAGAATGTGGGCACGATCGATGAGCTCCGCTTCACCTCCGGCGTAAAGATCTCACCGCGATTGGGCTTTCGCGATGAAATCATGGCGGCCATCGAACGCGCTTACAACACGAGCAGTGTGGCCGCGGGCGCCGCAGCCAGTCCTGGAATCCTCGAGATGGGCGAGGAGTTGGTCCTACCAGACATTGAGTTCGTGTCCACGAGCGCGCGGCAAGCCAATCAGGACGCGATTCAAGAGATACAGGTCGAGTTGAAGCAGCGGCGCACGCCGGCGGTGCGTCTGGCCTCCGAAATAATCTTCGCCGCAATACAAAAACATGCGAGCGACATTCACATCGAACCTCAGGCGGGTGAGACGATCGTCCGCATCCGTGTGGACGGCGTGCTGCGCGACCTGACGCGCGTGGCACGGCCCGTGCAGAATCAGCTTATCTCGCGCCTCAAGATTCTTTCGGACATGGACATCGCTGAAAGGCGCGCGCCCCAGGATGGGCGCTTCCTGGTCGTGATCGGGCCGCGGCGCATCGATCTTCGGGTCTCTACCCTGCCCACCCAATACGGCGAGAAGATCGTCATGCGCCTACTGGAGACGAGCGCGCCGCTGAGTTCGTTGGCTGAGTTGGGCATGCCATCGAAGGTAGAGAAGGACTTCAGCCGCCTGCTGCAATTGCCGCAAGGAGCGATTCTCGTCACCGGCCCTACGGGCTCCGGCAAAACCACCACGCTATACGCCGCGCTGAACTTGTTGCGCGACTCGACCGTGAACATCGTCTCGGTCGAGGACCCGGTCGAGTATGTGCTCGCGGGAATCAACCAGGTTCATGTCAATGCGCGCGCGGGCCTGACCTTCGCGACTGCCCTGCGCTCCATCCTGCGGCAGGATCCAAACATCATCATGATTGGCGAAATTCGCGACGTAGAAACTGCCGAAATCGCCATGAAGGCTGCCCAAACCGGCCACCTCGTTTTTTCCACGCTGCATACGAACGACAGTATTTCCGCCGTCGTGCGCCTGCTTGATCTCGGTGTACCCGGGTACCTGATCGCGTCGTCGGTGGTGGGTATTCTGGCGCAGCGGCTTGTGCGCAAGCTCTGCAGTTGTCACAACTCCGTGCCGGTTGCACCCGAGATGGCCTTGCGTCTCGGCGAGGTCGGCCTGTTCGACCCGCCGGAACTCGTGAGCGAGCCTGTCGGCTGTGGGGAATGTGACAAAACGGGCTACCGGGGCCGCGTGGGCATCTACGAATTGCTCCTGCTGACCGAGTCCTCGCGGCACCTCATTCGCTCGGGTGGCTCGACGGACATGGTACGCGACGTCGCCCGCAGCAATGGCATGCGCCTGATGCAGGAAGACGCACTCGATAAGATCAAATCGGGTGTCACGACGCTCGATGAAGTCCTGCGCGTTGTTCCCTTCGAATCCACTGCGGCCCTTCAATGTGCGCGATGCGGCAAACAGATGGTCACGGGCTTTCAATTCTGCCCGCACTGCGGGGCAGAGCATGCCGTAAAGGTGGTCCCATTGCGCGCCGCGCAAACAGAGGCCGACCGCGAAGGAGTCCTGCATATATGAGCCGGAGCAAACTATCGCTGCAAGAGCCCGACCCTTGCAGGCCATTGCGAACGGCCGTGCGTTTCTCTCATCTGCGCGATCTATCGCTGGTTTACGAGGGCCACGCCGAGGTCATCGCCATCCGCACCCCGGACATCAGCACGCAGGGGATGTTCATTAATACGCCGACGCAGTTCCCGGAGGGAAGCGTCCTGAAGCTGCGCTTCCGGCTGACGCAATCTGCCGTGGAGATACTCGCGCGCGGGGAAGTACGTTACTGCCTCCCCGGGGTGGGTATAGGCGTGCAATTCGTGCACTTGGCGCCTGAGTCTGCCCGAGCCATCGAGCGAGAGGTTCAAAGGTCTAGTGCAGCGGGCGGTTCAAGAAAGCGCTAGCGGCCGACAATCGGCTCCGCGAGATCGCCGGCTTCGCCCAAGACCAGGCGTCGAGTCATCCTGCTCGAGGTGGGGTGGCCGGTCAAAAGGTCCAAGTCCTCCGTTAATCCAGCCGTTCCGCTCCCTCGGAAGCTCCAAAGCCATGGATTGACCAGGACACTGGAATCATCCGAACCTGCGGTGTCGCGCTTCTAATGCCTTCATTTTGTTAACCTTACTTGCATTTGCCCCCCGAGACTGCCGGTAGCACTGGCGCGCAGCTAGTACGCTTCACTCCTCGATTCCCAGCAAGTCCGAACCTAAGCGCCATCACGGCCATTCGGTGGCGGGACCAAGATGGCACACGGTCTAAACACGCACATTACGCAGGAAGGTCCTGGCAGTCACACTAGTTACGGCTACCGCCGCAATACTCGCCTTCGCCGACCAAGGCGACTGGGCCATGAAAATGGGTACGCAGGGGACTTGCTACTGCGGCTGCGATCATGCCTTCGGCTCCGGGCATAGCGGAAAGATGGCGAAATTCTAAAGTGCGAGCACCGCTGGCGGGCACAGTCTTGCCGTAGGCCCGGCCCCCACCGGCCGCCACAACGGCTGCGCCGTCGTACCACGAATCGCATTCCGCCCGCAGAAACTGCGCCCAGGCATCGTAGCCTCGATCTGCCAGGCGACAGATGGCTCCTCCAGATCCTGAGTCGCCGCCCTCTTTCCTATAAAGAGCTCCATTCCCCCCGATAGCGCCTTGACCCGAGCCTGAACCGCGCTATGCTGTGCCGGAATCATGGCAAATCACAGCGTTCAGTTCCCCGTTTTGCGCTGGGTGGGATTGGCTTGGCTGGCTGTGTGGGTGCCCTGCTACGCCAGGGGCTGGGGTTGGGCAAACTTTCTGCACATCTGCGACGTCGCCATTTTCCTGACTGTCCTCGGGATTTGGGTGGAGAGCCCACTGCTGCTTTCCAGTCAGGCGGTTGCCGTGTTGGTTCCGGACGCCGCGTGGTGCCTTGATGCCGGATGGCACGTAGTCTTCGGCCATGCGCTGATTGGCGGCACTGAATACATGTGGGACCCTAAGATTCCTCTGTTTCTCCGGCTGCTTTCGCTCTACCACCTCCTGCTCCCTGTGGTCCTGATTTGGGCCGTCGCCCGCACCGGATACGACCGTCGGGGACTGTGGTACGGGATGGCCACTTTTGCGGCGGCGCTCGTGGCGTCGCGCGCAGCGCCGGCATTGCAAAACATAAATTTCGCGTATCTTGACCCGTTTCTACGGCGATCCTGGGGACCGGCCCCAATCCACCTGGCCGTGGTTCTTGCCGGGGCGACTCTGCTTGGCTTCCTGCCCACGGATCTGGCGCTGCGCCGGCTCACCCCGCCTCGAGCAGAGCGATGACACCGGAAGCGCCCTAGCTCACCGTGACAGCAAGAACAAGAAATTGTGGGACGCAAGAAAAAAGCGGGCATCCTATTTTCTTTGCGAGGAGTAGAATGTGCGTGGAGTGGTACTGGGCACTGCGCCAGACGCCGCGCAGGTCTAACACTTTCGTTTGAGGCAGGCGCGGGCGGATTGTGGCGTGCCCGGCAGGCCGTCCCGCTCCGATCCACGGGTCCACGTCGAGGAGGACTGCGATGGAGAAGGCAACCGCCACACAAGCTGTGAGAGTACCCTCTGTTCGCTTCGGCGATCTCGATTCCCTGCCAGCGAAAATTCAAGCACTCAATGAAGCCATCGCGCGCCGGGCGTTTGAGATCTTCGAGAATCGCGGTTTGGTTCACGGCCGCGACGCCGAGGATTGGATTCAGGCCGAGGCGGAGTTGTTTCACCACTTTCATATGGAGCTTCAAGAAACTGACGAGGCGCTGCAGCTTCGCGCGGAAATTCCAGGGTTCAGTGAAAAAGAGCTGGAACTGACCGTCGAGCCGCGGTGCCTGACCCTCACTGGCAAACGCGAAACCGTCGCCGAAGACTTTTCGGGGAAGGTTCTGTATTGCGATTCCTGCGCGAGCCAGATATTTCGTCGAATCGAACTGCCTACGCCCATCCAAGCGGATTCAGTAGTGGCGACGATGAGGAACGGCATCCTGGATATTTGGATGCCAAAGGCGGAACAAGCGGAGACGATCCGCACGGAAGAAAAGGCCGCCTAACTTTTCGGAAACGTTCCCTCCCACCCCGAGGCGCGACTGCGGTCGCGCCTCATTCTCTTGCCGTAGCGCCAACTACTTTTCACTCACAGGAGTATTCACGCGATGAAATGCGAGTGACCTGGCGAGTCTGCCGGTGCGACGACGCAAAACCGCAACCAGAGCAAGGCTCCGATCAGGAGCAATGCTGCGTCCGTGACGATCGAACTCATCTCCAGCCGATGGATGAACGGCTTGCCCAGAGAGTCGGGAAGCACCGGGAGACTCATCACAAAACAAAGGACCAGCACTGCCATAACTCCGCGGCGAGCGCGGGCGCTCAGCGCATCCGAGAGCCAAACCGCCCATAGGACTGCGTTGCCCAAGAGCGCAACCACCAAGTAGTGCCTCCACATGACGGGCCCGGCGATCGCCGACAAAAGAAGGACAACGCTCCATTCCGCGCAATCCGCCCTGCTGCCGGGCTCCGCGCGCCGGCGAAAAGCAAGAAGACAGAGCGTGCCAATCGCTGCCAGGGAAACAAGCCACACGATCCGGACAACCGGAGCGCCGGAAAACGCAAGGCGCTCGACGCCCGGAGAGACGAAGGGAACAAATCCGTGGCCGAGAATTCGGTCCAGCATGGCCAACAGGGACAGATTGAGACTGCCCGCGCCCCATCCCTGGCGCACGATGGCAAACCACAGAACCGCATCGTGTCCAAAGCGCAGCGGACCAAACGCGAGCATCGGGCTTAGCGAGAATCCCAGGGTCGCGAGTGCCCCCCAGACCGCGGCGCGCCGTCGGCGGCGGTAGGCCCAATAGAACAGGAATATCGCCGGCATGATTTTCATGGCAATCGCGGCGCCAAGCGCAATCCCCCCGAGTGCAGGTTTTCCTTTTCTATCTAAGAGAAGGCCGGCGAGGACCAGAACGAAAATAAGGATGCTCACCTGCTGGTGTTCGATATTGCTGTCGATATAGGGAAGCGTCAGGAACAATGGAACGAACATCCGTAGAAAGCCAATGGGAAACCCCGGCGATTCACCGCCGTGCGCAATTCCCTTCCCGTACACCGCCCGCGAAACAAGATTGAGCGCGAGGAGCAGCGCCGCAAGGTTGAATCCACCCCAGACGTAGCGCAGCAAGGGGTCCGAAACGCGATCGAGCAGCGCCAACGGAATGCAAAACAAACTGAAGAAGGGCGGCCAGGTATTGACCCCGGGCGGCAAGCCTTCGTAAATGTCGGTCCGGGACAGTACGGCCCGGCCCGCTGCCAGATACCCACGCAGGTCCTCCGGGTCGGCGCGCGCGAAACCGAAGCACAGAGCTGCCAGACCAAGGAGCACCGCGATCTTCAAGCCTCTGTCCAGCCAAACTGCGCGCATCCGCCGCGCCTCCGGCGCATGAGCATAGCAAACCGCGCGGCCATTCCGGCGCAGGATCTCGTCGAGGACGAAGGACACATGTCCGGCTCAAACCTCTTGTTCACAGCGACAAGAGGCTAGTGCGAGCGCTGGGGGATTTGCGGCGGGGGCTGAGGCGGAGAAGCGGGCGAAGAGGGAGATGACGCGACGTTGGCTAGGGAGGACGCGTTCCAGCCGCCACCGAGGGCTTTGATGAGGAGGACGGCGGCGGTCATGCGGCGCGCGCGGATCCTGACGGCAACGAGTTGGTCGGCGAGCGCACTGCTCTGCGCCGTGGTGACTTCGAGATAGGTTGTCACACCGCCTTTGTACCGATTGGTAGAAAGATCGAGCGAGTGCTGTGCGGCGCTGACGGCGGCAGCCTGAGTT
>DASPOJ010000116.1:0-6548 GCA_035626055.1 Candidatus Methylomirabilota bacterium
GAGACCGACGCATGGATCTACCGGACGATTGCCGAGCGGCGTGCGCGCGCCAACGGCGAAACCGACATCCTCGCGGGACTGCTGCGGCTGCAAGATCCTGTAGATGGATCGCCGGCGTTCACGGACGATCAGATCCGCGACGAATTGATGACACTGATTCTCGCGGGCCACGAGACGATCGGGAACGCGATGGTGTGGAGCTGGTATCTCGTCGCGCAACATCCGGAGGTCGAATCGCGCATGCACGAGGAAGTGGACCGCGTGCTGGCAGGACGCTCGCCGACGGCGGCTGATTTCCCGCAGTTGCCCTACATCGAACGAATCTTGACGGAATCGATGAGGCTCTACCCTCCGGTGTGGGTTTTCCCGCGGAGGCCGCTCCAGGATTACGAGATCGGCGGATTTACAGCGCCGGCAGGATCCTATTTCCAATTGAGTCCCTATGTGACGCAGCGCGATTCGCGTTATTTCCCCGAGCCGGAGAAGTTCGATCCCGACCGCTGGTCGTCGCCGGAGGCGGTGAGCCGGAACAAGTTCACGTATTTTCCGTTTGCCGGAGGGATGCACCGCTGCATTGGCGAGGGATTTGCGATTGCCGAGGGCGTGCTGGTGCTGGCGACGATCGCCCAGCGCTGGCGGCTGCGGCTCGCGCGGGGGCAGAGCGTGGAACCGGAAGCGGTCATCACTCTGCGCCCTCGCGGCGGTCTGCCGATGACAATCGAGGCTCGGCAGTAGCCCTGCGTCGGGGAAACCCTTATGCTATTCGCTTGCGAAACGCGGGCGCGCGCGATCGCGTTTCGCAATTCAGACGCGCTGTGCGATGCGGAGCAGCACGCTTACTATGGAGCGAAGATTCGAGAACAAAGTGGCTTTGGTGACTGGAGCCGGAGCCGGCATCGGCCGTGCTACTGCAAAGGCGTTCGCAAACGAAGGCGCGCGGACGATCGTGGCGGATATTTCCGGCGCCGGCGGCACGGAGACGGTCCGGCAGATTCGCGAAGCGGGGGGCGAAGCGGCGTTCGTGTGCGCGGACGTATCGCGCGCGGCGGACTGCGAGGCAATGGTCGCGAAGGCGGTCGAGCTGTATGGGCGGCTCGATTGCGCGCACAACAATGCGGGAATCCCGGGAACGCGCGTCCGCACGGCCGACTGCAGCGAGGACGAATGGGACCGGACGATCTCCGTGAATCTGAAGGGTATTTGGCTCGCGATGAAATATGAACTTCCGGCGATGCTGAAGAATCGCAGCGGCGCCATCGTGAACACTTCGTCGGTGGCCGGTCTGGTGGGGATGTGGAAATTGTCCGCGTATTCGGCCAGCAAGCATGCCATCATCGGCTTGACGAAATCGGCTGCGCTCGAATATTGCCGGCACGGAATCCGGGTCAACGCCGTCTGCCCGGGCCTGATTTACACCGATTTGGTGCGCGACGCCGCGGTCGGCGGCAAGAGTCCCGCGACGGTCGCGAGGCGGTTGGTAGCGCGCGCGTTTGGACCGTTCGTCAAATCCTGGATCAGTTCACGGCAACCTTCGGGGCGAGCGGGATTGCCGGAGGAAGTCGCGGCAGCCGTGCTGTGGCTTTGCTCGGACGCGGCCGCCTACGTGAACGGCCAGGCGCTGGCTGTGGATGGCGGCTTCACGGCGAAATAGAGCCTGCCGAAGCCGTGGAGATTTCAGTGGTGTGCGCCGGACTGCCCCTCCCGCGCGGGCAGGCCGAACGCGCGCGAATGAAATTCGAGCGACGCGGCAATGTGCGCCGCGAAATAATCCCAACTGTGACTGCCGGGATAAACATGGGCTTCGTGCGGAACATGGTGTGACGTCAGCAGGTTGTCGAGGGCGCGCGTTCCCGCCGTGAAGCCCAATTCGTCGTCGGCCCCGCAATCGAAATAGATTTTCAATCCGGACAAATTTGCCGTGCGCGCAAAAGCGAACGGCGTATTGCGATCCCAGAACGCGGCATTCGGCGGAGAACCGAAAGCGTTGCCCAGCGCTCGGAGCAGCATAGGATCGTCCGTGAGGGCCGCCGGCAAATTCTCCACCAGCGCCGCGCTGTGCGCGCTCACTGCGCTGAACAGCGACGGATGCCGAAAGGCCAGCCGCAGCGCACCGTAGCCGCCCATGGAGACTCCGCCGATGCCGCGGCCCTCGCGGCCCGGGCGAATCCGGTAGCGCTTCTCGATGAACGGGAGAAACTCCTGAATCAGGAAATCCTCGTAGCGAACGCGGCCGGAAAGGGAATTGATGTAGAAGCTCGAGTCCGCGGCGGGGGTGACGATGACGAATTCGCCCACCTCGCCGCGGTCCCACAGGTCTTCGATCAGCGTCATGCCGCCGGAAGTGACGAGAATTTGTTCGTTCTCGCCGAGGCCATGCAGGAAATAGAGCACGGGGAAGCGGCGCGTTTTGTCGGTGTCATAGCTTGGAGGAAGAATCGCGCAGTAGCCGACCGGGTGCCCCAGGATTGCGCTGCGCATCGATTGGCACTCGGCGCGGCTCGTGCCGCGCGCCGGGCGAGCGAGAGCCAGCGCAAGGCCGATCAGAAATACGATCCTCAGGAGGCGCATGATTTTCATTTGTTCCGCGTCACAAAGCCGCTTCGTATCTTACTACGCGAAGGGAAACCGACGGATGGCTGCGCGTGGCGGCTGCCGCAAGTGGCGTATACTCGCGAGCGTGAGAATTATTTATGCCGATCTCGAAACGGAGTGGCGGGGAGGACAGGGCCAGGCGCTGCTTACCGTTCGGATGTTGCAGGCGCGCGGGCATGAGGCAGAATTGGTGGCAGTCGAGGGCGGCGTGCTCTCGCGGCGTGCGGCGGCGGAGGGAATGACCGTTCGAGCAGTCGGAACACACCGGCGGCGCTGGAATGCCGCACGCGAGATTCGTTCTATCCTGCGCGAGCGCGGCGCGGACATCGTCTTCGCCAACGAGCCGCATGCGCTGACGGCGGCTTGGCTGGCGCGCGCGCACCGCCGCGCGGCGCTCATCGTCGCTCGACGCGTTGCCTACCCGATTGGGAAAGTCCCGCTGGCAAAGGCGAGGTATCGCGCAGCGGATCGGGTTTTCTCGATTTCGCAATTCGTGGCGGAAAGTGTTGTTCGGTCGGGAATTTCTGCTGAGCGCGTTGCCGTGGTGACGGAGGGAACCGAAATTCCAGCGCCGCGCACAGAAGCCGAGCGGAGCGCCGCGCGGCGCGCCTGGAATTGCAGCGAGAGCGATTTCCTCTTCGGCTGCGTCGGTTACCTGTTGCCGGAGAAGGGGCAGGAGCTTCTCGTGCGGGCGATGCCTGCGATCTGTGCGGCTGCGCCACACGCGAGGTTGTTGCTTGCGGGCGACGGTCCGATTCGCGGGTCGCTCGAGTCTCTATCTCTCCAACTCGGAGTGCGTGAGCACATCGTGTTCTCGGGATTCGTGGAGCGCGTGAACGAAGTTTACGCGGCACTGGACGCGTTCCTGTTCCCCTCGCTCGAGGAGCCGTTGGGAACGTCCTTGCTGGCCGCCATGGCCTGGGGGCTGCCCGTCGCGGCCGTCGCCCGGGGCGGCGTGCCGGAGCATGTCGTGGACAATCGCACGGGGCTGCTTGTGCCGGAGCCGCGGCCGGAATTCATCGCAGACGCAGCAGTGAGGCTTCTGGGTGATCGGGAATTGCGCGAGCGGCTAGGCTCCGAGGCGCGCAGCGCCGTGCTGCTGCGCCATTCCCCGGATGCTGTGATTGATGAGTTTCTCAGCGCCTGCGAAGACGTGATGCGGTCGCGGCGGTCGAGATTGGGAATCAGCGCCTGAAAAGTGGAAGACTAGAAGCGGTTGCATAACCTGATTTCTGGCCAATAGAATCAATAACTTAGGAGGGTTATGCAATACGCTCTAGTGCGATGTTCCGGATCTTTCGGTAGGAAGACAGGGTAATCTCAGAGGCTGAAACCCTTTTGCTTCTCACTGGATGCGTGGGGCCTGAAGCGCCCACCTCCTAAGGATTCGTAGGTAACGTATTTCGGGGCAGCACACCAGAAGCATTTCGGCATCATGATGGCTCTATGGTTGCGCTAAGATTTCCGCCTCAGGAGGGATTGCCATGAAGCAGACGTGGTTCCACCGGAGTTTTCGTCCTCTGGCCTTGTCCGCTGCGATCCTGGTACTCGCGGGACTCGCGTGCGGCGCGGGCGCCCAGAATAAGTCTCCGCTGACTTACGCGCTGGTTGCGAAGCCCGGCGATCTCACTGTGGACCAAATGCCGGGTCCCGGCCCGGCGAAGAGGCAGAGCGAAAATTTTACGTTCACCGTAACAAACTCTTCAGACACGGATTACGAAGGCACCGCACCATCGTGCCAGGTGTTCGACGTGGAGGTTTTCCAGCTCGTCTCGAGCGGCAATAAGTCCGTCTGGAAGTGGTCACAGGGAATGATGTTCTGCCAGAAGGTCACCGAGGTAATAATCCCTGCGGGTTTGGGCTGGCAGAAAAGCGTGGACTGGAATTTCAGCTCCATGGATGTGACGGACGGCAAGTACAAGGCCGTGGCGACGTTCATCCCCTCGAACACGACCACCGAGACGACGTTCGAGATCAAGACGGTGCACTAACGGCGAGTCCGGAGCGCTGGCGACGTTCGTCGCGACGCACCAATAGAGACTGCAATCCGGAAAGCCGAAATCTACCTAACAGCTGTTTGAGATAGCGAGCCATCACACCATGACGAAGCCCACGGAAGAGAATCTGTCCGCGCTACTTCAGGAAAGGCGGCTGTTTCAGCCGCCCAAGGAGTTTTGCAAGCACGCCAACGCCGGAGATCCGGGCCTCTACGAGCGCGCGAAAAATGACCTCGAAGGATTCTGGGCCGAGGAAGCCGGGCGCCTGGATTGGTTCGGGCCGTGGCACACGGTGCTGGAGTGGAAGGCGCCGTGGGTGAAATGGTTTGCCGGCGGCAAGATCAACGTGGCGCACAACTGCGTGGATCGCCACGCGCACTCGGCGCGCCGCAACAAGGCGGCGATCCTCTGGGAGGGCGAGCCGGGCGATTCGCGCGTCCTTACATACGACATGCTGGCGCGCGAAGTCAGCCGTTTCGCGAACGTGTTGCATTCGCTCGGCGTGCGCAAGGGCGATCGCGTCGCCATCTACATGGGCATGGTGCCGGAGCTGGCAATCGCCATGTTGGCGTGCGCCAAGATCGGGGCGCCGCATTCGGTGGTGTTCGGCGGATTCTCGTCGGAGGCGCTGCGCGAGCGCATCAACGACGCGAAGGCGAAAGTGCTCGTGACGGCGGACGCCGCGTGGCGCCGCGGCAACGTCGTGCCCTTGAAATCGGCGGCGGACGAAGCGCTCAAGAACACACCGAGCATCGAGAAAGTAGTGGTCGTCAATCGAGTGGGGCAAGCGGTTGCGCCCGCGATGCAGGAGGGGCGCGACGTCTGGTGGCACGAGGCGATGGCGAAGGCTTCCGATGAGTGTCCCGCGGAGCCGATGGATGCCGAAGACCCGCTCTTCATTCTTTACACCAGCGGCACGACCGGAAAACCCAAGGGCGTGGTGCACACGACCGCGGGTTATCTTCTCGGGGTTTCGACCACGCACCGCCTGATCTTCGACATCAAGGAAGACGACGTCTATTGGTGCACGGCCGATCTCGGCTGGGTGACGGGCCACTCCTACATCGTTTACGGACCGCTGGCCAACGGGGCGACGACGCTGATGTATGAAGGCACGCCCGATTGCCCCGATCGCGGCCGCTTCTGGCGGATCGTGGATAAGTACGGCGTCAACATTCTCTATACCGCGCCGACGGCGATACGCACCTTCATGCGCTGGGGCGCCGAATGGCCCGGAAAATATTCGCTGCGCACGCTGCGCCTGCTCGGCACGGTCGGGGAACCCATCAATCCCGAAGCCTGGATTTGGTATCACGGGAACATCGGCCACGGCCGCTGCCCGATTGTCGACACCTGGTGGCAGACCGAGACCGGGATGATTCTCATTACGCCGCTGCCGGGATTGGTGCCGACGAAGCCCGGTTCGGCCACGAAACCCTTCCCTGGCGTCGCTGCCGAGGTAGTGGACGCCGCGGGCAATCCGGTTGGGCCGGGCGGGGGCGGCTACCTGGTGCTCACGCGGCCGTGGCCTGCGATGATGCGCACGATTTATGGCGATCCCGATCGTTACGTGCAGAACTACTGGGCGCGCTATCCGGGTCGCTATTTCACCGGCGACGGCTGCAAAGTCGACGACGACGGTTACTTCTGGCTGCTGGGCCGCGTGGACGACGTGATGAACGTAGCGGGCCATCGCATTTCGACTTACGAGGTGGAAAGCGCGCTCGTGGATCACGATTCGGTCGCGGAGGCGGCCGTCATCGGGAAATCGCACGCGATCAAGGGGCAAGGAATTTCGGCGTTCGTCACGGTGAAGGAAGGCATTGAGCCGACCGAGGCCCTCAAGGAGGAATTGAAGCGGCACGTTGTCGCCAAGATCGGCCCCATCGCGCGCCCCGACGACATCTTCTTCGCCTCGGAGCTGCCGAAAACACGCAGCGCGAAGATCATGCGGCGCCT
>DASPOJ010000117.1:0-8619 GCA_035626055.1 Candidatus Methylomirabilota bacterium
CCACAGGTGCGGCGGGAGCGCGAAGAAATGCAGCAGTTCCGGCAGGTCACTTTCCAGTTGCCGCACCATCGCCGGATACCGCGACCGCCAGCGAAAGCGGAACCGCTCGAAGGCCCGCCGGGCTGCCGCAACCTGCTTGGCCAAGTAGATTTTCTGCGCTTCGCTCTTGACCTGGTCTTGGTCCCGCCGTTTGACCTTCTCCAGAATATTTCGCATCTTGTGTACCCAGCAGCGCTGGTGCCGCAGCGCGCGAACGTGCTCCGCTCGGTGCTGCGCAAAGGAACGATCCTGATGGGCTGTGGCATCGCAGTCGGAATTTTCGGCGCGTGGGGTGCAACGCGCCTGATTCGCAATCAGCTCTGGCACGTGAAACCAACCGATCCCTGGACGTTTGCCGGCGCGGTGTTGATCGTCATTCTTACTGGCGCGCTCGCGTGCCTCGTTCCCGCGCAGCGGGCGACAAAGGTGGATCCGCTCACTGCGCTGTGTTACGAGTAGCCGCGGGCCTGCGGGGCAAGCGCGAGTCGTAGCGGCCCCCTAACTCAATGCCGGGGGATCGACTGCAATGCAAGAAGAATGACACAATGCGATTCTCGTAAACCTTGCGGTCGTCGTCCGACATGCTGAAATAGCTCATCCCTTTTAAGGGTAAGGCGACTTACCGACCATTGACGAGGTCAAGCGAATGCAGTTTGTGAAGATTGTACGAAGTACATTTTTGGCAGGAATCTGCCTGCTCCTGATTGGGCTGGCCGCGGGGGCCGTTTACCAAGCCGTGGCAAGCGCGTTGGATATGATGCGCAACCCTGCGCCAGGCAAGCTTGTCGATGTCGGCGGTTTCAGGTTGCACATTAACTGTGCAGGCCAGGGGGAGCCAGCGGTCATCTTTGATTCCGGTTTAGCAGACGACTCGATCGCCTGGTACAAAGTTCAGCCGCAGGTTGCGAAGTTGACGCAGGCATGCTCTTACGACAGGGCAGGCCTTGGCTGGAGCGACCCCAGTCCGAATCCCAGAACCAGTACAGCCATGGTGAAAGAACTTCATTCTCTGCTAAAAGCGGCTAACGTTCATCCTCCGTATATCCTTGTAGGGCACTCCCTTGGTGGCATGAACATGCGATTATATGCATATTCATACCCGGGCGAGGTGGTTGGTCTAATTCTGGTGGACTCTTCTTCTCCGGGTCAATTCCGATCAATGCCAGCTGTCCAAGCTTACAACGCTTCGTTTTTCCGGCATCAACGATATTTCCAGGCTACGATGCTGTTTGGATGGCCACGGATTAACGGGTGGTGCGATAAATGGCCGCCCGAGGTCCGTGAACAGCGGAAGACCACCGAATGCAGACGGCAACCCTGGATCACACATGTTGCTGAGTACGAGAGATTCGGCGAAAGTTCCAGGGAGGTGTCTAAGGCGTCGACACTCGGAAATCTGCCGCTCATCGTCCTTTCGCACGATACGAGTACTCCAGGACCCGTGGCAAGATTGTGGGCTCAGATGCAAAAAGATCTGGCGCAATTATCGACGCACAGCACGCTTCAAGTTGTGCCCGGTGGTACGCACAATCTCCAAGACGATCATCCCAGCGTGATAATTGATGCGGTGAAAGCCGAAGTTGAAGAGGCACGCTAAGAACCCCACGAGCGCAATACCGGCATGGACAGCTTGGCCTCTTTAGACACCGCTCCAAACTTCTCGGATCGTCGGCGGAAATATCGCCGCCAGCAGGGCAGCAACGCGGCAAAGTCCCTCCTAGCGCCGCAGCGTTTACTGAATACAGACTACCTGGACGCATGGTCGGCAGCACGATTTCCCACTACAGTGTCCTCGAAAAACTGGGCGGCGGCGGGATGGGCGTGGTTTATAAAGCCAAAGACACGTGTCTCGGCCGCAATGTTGCGCTGAAGTTTCTTCCCGACGACATTTCGCAGGACGCTCGGGCGATCGAACGGTTCCGGCGCGCCGCGGGGAACTTTCCTTGCCGTCCGCGCGTATTTAGAATAGGGGTTGAGACGTGAGGAGGGAGCGATGGTCTGTCCTAGTTGCCAGAAAGAGATCGCGAACTATTCCAATTTCTGCTACTTCTGCGGGACGCGCCAGCAGCCGGTCGTGACGGCGTACACGCAGCCGGCATCGCGCAAGCTTCTGATGCGCTCGGCCACGAATTCGCGGCTCGGCGGCGTTTGCGGAGGTTTCGGCGAGTATTTCGACGTGGACCCCACGATCGTGCGGCTGGTCTGGGTGCTGGTGACGGTCTTCAGCGGCATGGTGATCGGCACGGTGTTTTATTTCATCGCGTGGATCGTCATGCCGCTCGCTCCGCTGCCCGCGCCAAAGCCTGAGCCTATGCCGGTTGTGGCCGCGGAACCGGGGCCTTCGCCCGCGAGCTGAGCATTTCGCTCGGACATCCGTTCAACGCCCGGCGCTGCGAGGCCATCGGCCGCGGCTCAGTGTGAGACGTCCGCGAAGGAGATCTTTACGGGCGTTTTGTCCTCTTCCGCGACCTGATACATCTGCCGGGTCCGCAGGTTCATGCGGCCTGCCAGGATTGCATCCGGCATCTCCTGAATCCGCGTATTGTAGATATTCACCGCATCGTTGTAGAACTCGCGCCGGTCGGCGATTTCGTTTTCGAGTTCCGTAATGCGCGACTGAAGATGCATGAAGTCTTCGTTGGCCTTCAGCTCCGGATAGTTCTCCGCCGTCGCGAGCAAGCGGCCGAGCGCCGAGGTCATCTCCGCGCCCGCCTGCGCTTTTTGATCCACGGTCGCCGCCTGGGCGTAACGCGACCGCGCTTCGGTGACGCGCTGAAACGTGTCGCCTTCATACTTCATGTAGCCTTTGCAGACTTCGAGCAGGTTGGGCAGCTCGTCGTGCCGCTGTTTCAGCAGCACGTCAATGTTGGCCCAGGCCTTGTCTACGTTGTTTTTGACGCTCACCAGACCGTTGTAAAGCGTCACGATGTAGGCAATGGCGCCCCCGGCGACGAACAGAACGACCAGCCACGGTAGCATGCTCATGAGCTCTCCCTTGTTTCGCGATTACATCCAATTGAAATAGACCGACAAGAAATAGAGACTGGCTAAAGTCAGAATTGGGCCGCCCCAAATGCAGAGCGCCGATTTCCACGCAAACGCGTTTACGACCTCGCGCTGGCTTCGGTACGAGATGAAGAACGGCTGCCCATCCTCGCCTTTGCCGATCTCCACCGGGGACGCCATGTTGAATTGCGAATCCTGCGTCGCATCAGCGGGGAAATCTGGCGGGGCACTCGGATCCAGAACAACGGCCGCTTGCGGTGCTGCATTGCTTTGCAAATCTTCCTGCGAGTTTGTGTTCGCGGCAGGCGCGGGCGGCGCTGCGACCGAGGCGGTCTTTCGCTCAGCGGCAGCGGCCAGGATCGCGCGCGCCTCCGTGCCTTCCTCCCACGAAACTGATTTCCAAACAGCGGGCGCGGCCGCGGGTACCGGAGCCGGCGCGGCCGGCAGCGGTTGCGCACCCGGTGTGGCGCTTAACGGCCCTTTGTTTGCTGAAAGTTGAAAATTGATTCCGGGGATGAAATTGATTGAGTTCACCAGTTTGTTTTGGATTCGGCCTGATGACGGGGAGCCGAAGGAAAACGAGAGTCGCGTACCCGGCGCATGCGGCAACGCCGACCACTGCACGTTCACCGTCCGCTTGCCGAGCGTCCCCAGTACAAACACCGGATCGAGCGGTTTGATGCAC
The DNA here is from genome assembly GCA_035626055.1 of Candidatus Methylomirabilota bacterium. Taxonomy (GTDB): domain Bacteria; phylum Acidobacteriota; class Terriglobia; order Acidiferrales; family UBA7541; genus DASPOJ01. The sequence continues at coordinate 3,731 of DASPOJ010000117.1, forward strand.
CATTCCTCCAACCGCACCTCTGTCGAGGGCACAATGGCGTAACGCGCGAGGAACTTGGCGACGTTTTCGGGCATGATGTCGCGGCTGCTGAAGAAGGACGAGCCTAACTCATCTTTGAAATTGCAGTGGAGATCCAATTCCGCGCCCTGTGAATTCACGAGCATTGCGCCCGTGGTGTCCCGGAGGAAGAACGGAACGAAAAGCCGCTCGTCGGCCACGGTTTGCCATTCGCGCCGATTCCCCGACCCCTTCAATTGCGACGCGACCGCGCGGTAGTAAAAACACGCTTCTCCGGTGATTCCCGCGGGAATCGTCGTCGGGCCGTTCGCCACGCCACTCAATTCGACCAGGCCCATCGAGGCGCTGCGCACTTTCGAGGAGGGAGTGTTGAGCACGAGCCTCTTGAATCGCAGCATGCGGAAACCCTGCACGAACAGGTACACCCCCGCAAGGGCACCAAGCCCTGCCCAGAACGGCAGGGAAATGACGTTGCTGGAAAGAGACAGAAAGACGCTTGATGCTCCCAAGAAGGACACTCCGCGGGTTCCCCTCCAAGCGGCGATGCTCTGTTTCCCAGTCTAGGGGAGGGTTCGCGGAGTGGGGGAAAGCGTTTGCTTGGCTGTCGCCAATCACTCACCTAGAGGTGCGGGTTTAGACACACAGCGCCAGGCCGGGCGCGCTTGCGCTGCGCGGAAATCAGGGCTTGTTTTTCTTCGGCGCCTTTCGCGCGCCTTCAAACGTAAAGTTATCCACCGAGATCAATCCCGCGCCTACCGTCGCGAGCGCGAACGCGCCGCCACAAAGCGCCAGGGGAAGCTCATACTTGCCGATTGAGCTGAAGTGGAGCCCCGATAGCGGAATGTGCACCTTCACCAGAGCTATCCCCATCTCGATAGCGAGCAGCAAAGCCGTCACGCGCGTAAACAGCCCGAGCATCAGCAGAATTCCGCCGAAAAACTCGAGCACTCCCGAGATGTAGGCAAAATAGGTCGGAAAGCCCATGTGTCCGAATGCGACGACCCAGGACTTCGGGTCACCTAGAATCTTGGGGTAGCCGTGAAAAATGAAAACGACGCCCAGCCCAACGCGCAGCACCAGCAACGACAACGGCTTAAGTTTTTCGAGCGCCCGCATGATTCCTCCGCGTGGAACCCGCGCATTGTATCAGAGCGGGAAGGACGGCGCAGCGGTGCCCTGCCGCATGTCGCCGCCGACGACAGTGATAAGATGACGAATGCACACGAGGAGGAACCTTGTCTGAAGGGAATTGGGGGGAGCCCCCTTCGCCGGGCGCAGCGAGAGTTCCTGGTGATCGCGGGATCGCGGCGCGCAGGGACATTGCTTCGCAGGGAGGCGATTGATGTCGGGCTGGGCGTCGCGCAATCGATGGTTCGTACCGGCAGTGATGGTGGCGATTGCCGCGACGTACATTTGGTTTCATTCGCGCGGGCCACGCAGCATCGGCGAAGCTTACGTTTCGGAGAGAGCGGTCACGCTGTGGAGCAGCACGGCCGAGGTACGCGAGGCGGCAGGTGTCGTGCATTACGGCGACCACGTCACGGTGATGGCGCGTGAGGGCCCGGTTTCCGAAGTGCGCACTTCTTCCGGTGCAACGGGATGGATGGATTCGGTTGACTTGATGGAACCAGCACTTTGGCAGCAATCTGTGAGCCTGCTGCAGCAGGCCAAGGCGATGCCGGTGCAGGCCGTCGGACATACGAAGACGCTTACCAATCTACATGTCCTGCCGGGGCGCGATGCGGCCCACATTTTTCAACTCAGTCGCGACGTTCCGGTCGTCGTGCTGGAACGAGCCGTTGCCGAAGCGCCGGGGCAAACGGGGGCGGCTCCCTCAGCGGAGACTCCTGCCGGTGATCAGAAATCCAAACTCGAAGACTGGCTGTTGGTGATGCCCTCTTTTTCCCCTCAGGAAATGTCCGGCCAGACCGGCGTGGCCGCGAATTCAGGGCCCGGCGGGACGACGCAATTCGCGGCGCCGATCGACGTTGCGGGGTGGGTGATCGGGCGCTTTATCGAACTCGATGCGCCAGGGCCGGTGCATGACTACGCTCTCTCGTCGGACCTCCGCGTTGTCGCGTGGGTCGAGTTGAATCGCGTGCTGACGGAATCGGTCGAGATGCCGCAGTACGTCGTCGCCGGCACGCGCGGACCCGAAGGCCAGACGTGCGATTTCACGCTGCTGCGCGTCTATACGTGGGACGATAGGCGCAAACAATACGAGACGGCGTACGTCGAAGGGAATCTTTGCGGCAAATTGCCGATCCGCGTGTCGCCGACGCCGGCCGGCCCCGAGTTTCGCTTTGCCGAGATGAACTCCAGCAGCGAACGCATGTACGTCATGCGTCAGACCGTTGTCCGGCGGGTGAACGCAGGCGAAAAGGCCCAGGCGCCACCGCGGCATCATTAAGTGATTGCCGGAACGATGAGAAACGCGTCCGAGTCCATGGCAGCCATCCACGATTCCAAGTCTGTCTTCTCGAGCGCGCGGCGCACGGTATGCGCCGCTATCTTGCTCTTCGGCGCGTGCTTCTTTCCCGGTTGCAAGCGTCATGCGGATCCCGCCCCTGCGCCCCAGTTGCCGGCGCTCGAATTCGCGGACGCTTGGGGAACGCGCGGAACCAGTCCCGGCCAGCTCGAATTGCCGGTCGGCATTGCCACGGATGGCTTTGGTAACGTCTACATCGCCGACGCCGCCACCCATTCCATCAACAAATTCACGCCCAAAGGCGGGCCGCTGCTTTCTTTCGCGTCTGCCGCGCTGAAGAACCCCGGAGGAATCGCCGTGGATCGCGGCGGCGGAATTTACGCGAGCGTTGAAAGCCGCGTGCTGGTTTATTGGCCGGAGGGAGATTTTCTGCGGGCGACGCATGGCGGGCGGGGAGTGGCGTTTCGCGAGGCCGCTGGAATCGCCGTGGGCGATGAGGGTGATTTCTACGTTGTGGACCGCGTGACCTGCCGCGTGGAATCGTTCAATTGGCGAGGCAGATTCAAGAACGCCTGGGGCAAGTGCGGCGCGGAAAACGGCGAGTTTATGGCACCGTCCGGGGCGGCGGTGGGGCGCGACGGTTCCGTGTTCGTCGCCGACGCGGGTGGCGCGCGCGTGCAGCAGTTTTCGCCGGATGGCGTATTCGTCGCGGCGTTCGGAGAGGTGCGGTCCACTACGGGTTTTGGAAGGGGAACGCGCTCGCAATCCACTGTGGCGGCAGTTGCGGTCTCCGCAAGGAATATTTTTGCCGCGGGCGACGGCGCCTCTCCGCTGCGAGCGTGGTCGCTTGACGGAAAAGAGATTTCGCTCGATCCGGCCCCGCTGCAGGCTGCACACCTGACGCCCGATTTTCACGCGGCGGCGCTCGCATACGATTTTCATTCCGGCGACCTGCTCTTGCTGGATGCGAAGGCGTGCCGCGTTCTCAGGATTCACATCCATCTGTGAGGTTACCCCGGTGGCTTTGCTGCTTACGGAAGAAGACGTGCGCGCGCTGCTTCCGATGAAGCACGCGCTCGAAGCCGTGGAAGAATGTTTCGTGCGGCAGGCGAATGGCGACGTCGCCGTCGAGCCGCGGCGCCGCATCGAATTCGCCGAGCGTGCATTCCTGCATTCGATGGCCGCCGCGGACCGCGCGGGCGGTTATTTCGGAGCCAAACTGTACACAACAGGCCGCGGCCCTGCCCGGTTTCTAGTGCTGCTGTACAGCGCGGGAACAAGCCGCTTGCTTGCGCTGATCGAAGCGGATGCGCTCGGCCAATTGCGCACCGGAGCCGCCAGCGGCGTCGCAACAAAGTTTCTCGCGAGGGCGGATGCGCGAACCGTCGGCATGATCGGCACTGGATATCAGGCACGCACGCAGCTCGAAGCAATCGCGGCCGTGCGCCGGCTCGCAACTGTTCACGCCTTCGGCCGCGACCCCGGGCGCCGGAGCGAATTCGCGCGCGAGATGAGCGCGAGGCTGGGACTAGGCGTCGAACCCGCCGAGTCGGCCGAAAGAGCCGTGCGTGAGGCGGACATCGTCGTGACGGCAACGAGCGCTTCGCGGCCGGTGCTGGAAGGGAAGTGGCTCGCCGAAGGTGCGCACGTGAACGCCATGGGCGCGAATTGGCCGCACAAGCGCGAGCTTGATGACGAGGCGGCGCGACGCGCCGCGGTGATCGCAGTTGATTCCCTTGCGGCGGCAAAGTTAGAAGCGGGTGATTTGATTCAGGCGTTCGCGGGCGACCCGGCGAGGTGGGGAGCCGTGCGCGAATTGGCAGGCATCGTCGCCGGGCGGGCTGCCGGGCGCACCGGCGCGAAGGAAATTACAATGTTCAAGTCCGTGGGAATTGCAGCGTGGGATGTAGCCGTGGCGGCTCGCGTTTACGAGTCCGCTGTGGCCGAAAAGCGCGGGGTGCAGACGCCTTTATGGGAGCGAGGCGAATGATCTCGCGGTGGGCTCAGCTGGCCTTGTGCCCCAGACGCTCGCGCAACGCATTGTGCAATCGCTGCCGGACGTCCTCAGGCAGAGGTACAGGCTCGGCGTTGCAATAGATCTCGATCGTCTTGCGCGTGGTGTCAACGATGACGCGGCATTTCCTGCAGCCCTGCAGATGACGCTCGAGATCGGCGGTGATCTGGGGATCAAGGTCGTCGTCGAAATAACTCGAAAGCTCTTCAATGACTCCGCGGCAGTTCACGACGTTGTGCTCCGAAAGTAAGGGTTCAGTTTCTGACGAAGCTTCAACCGGGCGCGCAGCAACCGGGATTTCACCGCAGGGACCGAGATGCCGAGCATCTTCGCCGTCTCCTCAGTGGAAAGTTCTTCGACGTCGCGCAGCAGGAACGCGATGCGGTAGGCGGGGTCGAGTTCCGTGACCGCGCCATTCAGAATTTCGTT
>DASPOJ010000118.1:0-2995 GCA_035626055.1 Candidatus Methylomirabilota bacterium
ATGTGATTCGCATTCAGAGCTTGCAGCACCCCAACCGCGGCGTTCCCGTCGCCAGGCGATTGCGCAGCCTCGGGCGCGGCTAGCTGTGGACACTGCAAGAATCCCCGGACGGACGGGCGGCGCCGTTCCTCCTAGCAGCGCGGTCCGTCCCCACGGGGACTGCCGGGACGCAACCGCATTCGGCTGAATTGGAGGCCGAGCGCGACGCCGTGAATCGAACGCGCATCACGGCTTTGAAGCGCTCGCGATGAAACTCGCGATGTTGCCTTTGAGCTTCACCAGATCCTCCACGTGCAAATACATCATATGCCCGGCGTCGTAGTATTCCAGTTGGACATGATCTTGCAGGCTCGCCGGAAGCCCCAGATGGTTCATCGTGTATTCGGTGGAGAAAAAGGGCGTGGCAAGGTCGAAGAGACCGTTTTCAACCTGCACGCGCAGATGCGGATTCGTCACAAGGGCGTCCGCTAAATCAGGCTGGACGTTTGGCGGCGCCGTCGGATCGGACTCTCCGCCGGGGCCCTTGTGCTTCCAGTCCCATGCCGCAAACGCTTCATTGCTCGTAACGATGTACTCCTGATCCTTGTTGCATTGCAGGTCCTGCCGCAAGTATTGGTTCAAGGCTGAAGTGAACGGCCCGGTGATGGCGGCTTCGACCGGATCGTAGTTGGCATATTCCTCCAGCAAGTCGAGATTCGGGCCGGCGAAGCGGGCGTCGTAGCGGCCCGTAGTCAGGCCACGCGCGCGCTGCAGCTCATCCATGAACTGCTGGAGCCTCACCCGGAGATTTGCCTTCGTCAGGTAGTCCTCGCTCAGGCCGGTGAAATGCGCAAGTTTTTTGAGCACGTCCGCTTTTTCTGCAGGCGAAATACTCGTCCCCTTGGCCAGCGCGGGCGCGTATTCGGCAAAAGCAAACTGGCGCGCCTCGGTCAGAAATGCATTCAGATCCGTAGGGCGATCGGCGAGCGTCTTGTGATACCACGCGACCGCGGCGTAGCTCGGCAGATAGAGGACGTAGGAGAGATCGGAACCCGTGTCGAACCCCAGCGTCTCGAAATCCAGCACCGTCGAGATCATGACTACGCCGTTGAAGTACATTCCTTCATGGGATTGCAGATAATCCACCAACGCAGCGTCCCGGAAGGTCCCATAACTCTCGCCGATTAGGAACTTGGGCGAGTTCCAGCGCAGGTTGCGGTTCACATACTTCACAATGAATTGCGCAATGGACTTCACGTCCTCGTCAACGCCCCAAAAATCCTTGTTTTTCGCCTCTCCGACTGCCTTGCTGAACCCAGTTCCGATGGGGTCGATGAAAACCAGATCGGCGGCGTCGAGAAGGGAATTGGCATTGTCTTCCAACTGATAGGGCGGCGGAGGCGTGGACTCCGCGTCGGACGTGACGACGCGCTTCGGACCGAAAGCTCCCATATGCAGCCACACGGACGAGGACCCGGGGCCGCCGTTATAGAGGAAGGCCAACGGCCGCTGGCTGGTGTCCTTCACGTCGGTTCGGATGTAGGCAATGTAGAACATGCTCGCGACCAGTTCATCCTTCTCGTTCTTTAGAAGGATCGTTCCCGCGGTGGCCTTGTAGGGGATGGTCTGGCCGCCGATGCGAATCGTGTGGTCCGTCACCGAAGATTCTTCCTTCGGAATCTCGGGCGGCGCGGAAGGCTTCGGCGTGGGCTGCGCGGCTTCCGGCGGCTTGGGCTCGGTTGGCGGCGTCTGAGCCCATGAATCGGCCGTTCCGCCCAGCAGGAACAGCAGTGCCACCGCGACACCCATTCTTCCGACTCTCTTCATCGTTTGCCTCGCTAAATGCGTAAAAGAGTAGAGCCTCTGAAATGTCCTTGCTTGAGGCAGGGGATTGTACTTCCCGCCGCGGCAGAAAGAAAGCCAACGGCGCGGCGGGCCCGCCTTGCCGTGCCCGGGATGTCCCATCGTCCGCCGCCCGCCTTCGCCAAGCCTTCGGCGCGGCAAGCGAATGGGCAGTGGCGAGTGACGAGTGGTGAGTGGCGAGTGACGAGTGACACGTGGGGAGGGGGTAACTCGGAAGATAACTCCTCCCCCCTCCCCCCGTGTTTTTATGTAAGTGTTGAATCCAAAGAACTTGCGAGGCGAAAACACGTAAGTGCTGATTATAAAGGACTTGACGACCGTTTGTTTTCAACGAGATACGAAAAATGGCGTGGGGGTTTGTAAGTGCTGATTCTAAAGGGCTTATGGGCGCGCTAAATCCTTTGCTGTGTATCAGTTTTGAGTTGCACAAAAATGGTGCAATTCTGGGGATTCTGAAGGCTGCGCCGGAGTGGGGCGCGGACAATTCGAAAAGTTGTTTTGAGCTCACACGAGTAGATAGCACGGAAGTTAACACATGTCAATACTAATCTGTGAGTTACTATTCGAATAGAAGTCGTGGGCGCTCGAACGGAAGAGGGGGACGGCATCGAGAGCCCCACCTTTCGCGCGCGGCGCGAAAAGTGGGCCACCCGGAAATTCAAAGGCTGGCCCACCCGCCCGAAAATCCAACCTAGAGGCTTCGCCACCCGTCCCGCTTCCGGTTCACCGGCAGGCCCCTATGCCGTTGCAGCCACCACGTCACCCGTCGATAGCCGTAGGCCAGCTTCTCTCCGCACGCCATAACGATCTGCTCATCGTAGCTGCGATCCGCTCGCCTCCCTCGCGGCCGCTTCTGGTAGTACAGGCTCGACCGGCTGATCGCCAAGCTCGCTGCCACCAACGTGGCCGTGTAGCCTTGCGTCACCATCTCGCGTGCCTGGGAGTGAACCGCGCCACAGCTCACTCCCCCACGACGTTTTTTAGAATCTCGATTTCCAGAGACTTCCGCCCCAGCGTGCGTTCCAGTTGCCGGATGCGGCGGTCTTTCTCACTTTCCGCCGCGGCCGCGCTTCTCCCCCCAAGCGCGGCCTTCGCACCCTGCTCCGCTTCATCCTTCCAGCGGTAATACAGGTTGGGAGCGATCTGGTAACGC
>DASPOJ010000119.1:0-6439 GCA_035626055.1 Candidatus Methylomirabilota bacterium
TGCCCGCAATGCCACTCTCCGGCCGCGATGGCCGGAGGAAAAGCCTACTGCCCCAGTTGCCACTGGAACCTCGATGTCGCCAATGCGGCCACTCTCAAGATGTATCGCCGTCTGGTTTGGATGGGCCTGTTGTGGCTCGCGATCCTTGTTCTATTCAGCTTGGGCGAAGACAACATCATTGTAAAAATCGTGCCGCCGATAATTCTTTTCGCCCTCTTCGCGTACGGATGGCGAAAGCTGAGATCGGACCTACGGAGATTGAAAGCGATCCGCGCGGGAGTCGCCGTACCTCCCCCCAATGTCGCAGCAGCCGAAGCCCAGCAATCCGCCGCCGTGATGCAATCCGAAATCGCGGAGAGAGAAGCGCACGTTTTGTTCAGTCTTCCGCCGCCGCGCGCTGTGCGCATGAGGAAGCGCGGCAAGATCGGCTTCGCTGTCGTGTTCATCATGTTCGGAGGGCTGGCGATTTTCATTCTTGTGCTCCTGCGCACGGTTGGGAAAGGCGACAACGCACCCCCGGTGGTTCCGGGCTTTACGGGGACTATGTTGGCCTTGGTGGCATTTTCGCTGCTGCTGCCAATTCTGATCTTCCGCAGCACGCTCAAACAGAAAAAACTCATGATCAACGGACAGTTCGCGCTCGCTCGCATCACGGGCCAATGGGCCATGCGTAATTCCAATGGCATCTCTTACACGTTCACAGACGCCTCGGGGAGAGTTTTCAATTGCCGCGGCAACGACCCTAGCCGCGCTTTCTTCGAGGGCATGACCGTCCCGGTCTTCTACAACCCGGAAAACCCCAAGAAGCAAGTTGCGGCGTGCTGCTCCGCCTACGAGGTCATCCTCCCCGGCCAGTGAGGCCGTATCAGATAAGCCGGTGGCCCGGCTCGCCGCCCGCCCAACTTTTCGCTTAGCAGGCCGGGCCGGTTTTGGCACACTGATGTGATACACCGTCCATGATGACGAACTCTCAGCGCGGAGTGGACTGGAAGCAGCTTGCCCGGATTCCCGGCTTCCGCTGGTTTTTTCTGGGCATGTTTGTCTCGCTGTTCGGCACGGGCATGAACTACGCCGCGGTGACGTGGTACATCCTGGGCGTCACGCATTCCACGGTGAGCGTTAGTTGGATCGTGATTCTGGTGACGCTGCCGGGGCTGTTCGTGCCTCCGTTCGGCGGCGTGCTGATCGATCGCGTGGACCGGCGCTACCTCGCCATCGCCTTCGACTTCGCCCGCGCCTTCATCGTGCTGGGCGTCGCCGCGCTGGCCGCGACGCACCGGCTCGGACTATCCGAAATCTATTTGATGATTTTGCTGCTCGGTGCGGGCTTCGCAGTGTACTGGTCCACGGCGAACTCCCTCGTGCAGGAGTTGATTCCCGCCGCGCAGATCGTCAGCGCCAATGCCGCCGTCCTCGTCGCCGTTCAGGGAGGGATGATGGCCGCCGGCGCCGTGGTCGGATTCATTTACGAACATGGGGGCCTCGGCGGCATCCTCGCTATCGACGGCGCAACCTATTGCATCGCCGGCTTTTGTCTGCTCGCGGTCCGGCACGGCTGGCACCCTCCTCAGCGCAGTATTGTCTCCGAGCCGGCCTCCCTCTCAGCCCTGGCCCTGCATGCTCCGCCGGCCGAGTCTTCCTTCGAAGCCGCCGGACGGGAAACCCTCCCCGGCCCGGCGGGAATATCCCTCCGGCTGAGTTTTTCCGCGGACCTCGCTGAGGGTTTGCGCTACTTGCGCGAGCAGCCGCTGGTGTTTGCGCTGGGACTTACATACGCGTGCATGATGGCGGGCGTGCTCAGCGCCAACGTGCTGGTCGTTGCGCTCGCGAAGGATGTGCTTTTCTCCGGACCACGCGGCTACGGCTTCATCCAGTCGGGATGGGCGGTGGGCGCAGTCGTCGGCGGGTTGGCCGCGCTCGGCATCTCGCGACGCCACCCGCTGGGTGTGCTGGTGGCGGCGCTCGCAATTCTCTCGGTCGGACACACTTTGTTCCCCTACGCGCGCTGGCTCTGGGTGGCCGTCGCCATGAACGCGCTGTTTGGGGCGTGTCGCGCGCTGGGAGGGGTCCTCACGCAGTCCGCGCTCATGACCGCGGTGCCGCGCCGCCTGATGGGCCGCACGCTTTCCGCTTTTTCCGTGATAGCCACGATTCTGCAAGTGGTGATGAGTTTCACGCTCGGATGGTTCGCGGAGCGCGCGAGCCTCACTCTGGCGTTCTTTCTGCTCGGGCTGCTCTACGCGTTGGCGGTGGCCGCGGCGCTACGCGCGCGCTTTCTCGCTTCCCCGGGCCACGCCCTGCCGCTGCAGTCGCACGCGCCCTGAAGCGAGATACCGTGATGCCAACCGCATTCCCCGGCCTGCACGCGATACAAAACGTTCACCCGCTATTCGTGCATTTCCCGATCGCGTTGTGGATCGCCGCGCTGCTGTTTGAAATTGTCTCGGTTGTGCGCTCGAGCGAAGAGTGGCATCGAACCGCCGCCAGCTTGCTCTACCTTGGAACCTTGGTTGGCCTGGCCGCTGCCGCTACGGGGTGGATCGCTCAGAAATCCGTGCCGCCGTCCGGTGATGCGCACGACGTCCTCGAACTGCACGAAACCCTGATGCTGCTGGCGCTGACGGCCGCGGGCTGGCTTTCTCTGGTGGCTTACTTCAGGCCGCGCCTTTCGAGCGCCCAGCGGAAATGGTTTATCGCAGGATTGATTCTTCTCGTGATGTTGACGGTGATCGGCTCGGACCGCGGCGCCGAGCTGGTCTATCGCTACGCCACCTCGGTCAGTTTGCCCTCTTCGATGAAGTGAATCGATGGAATGGCCCGGCCGGGGACCCGGCGGACGTGGACGTCTCAGAGGTAGTCGCGCGAAGGCCCTTCGAGAAACGCTCGCAGTTTGCGCGAGCGCGATGGGTGGCGCAGTTTGCGCAGCGCCTTTGCTTCGATTTGCCGGATGCGCTCGCGGGTCACGGCGAACGATTGGCCCACTTCCTCGAGCGTGTGCTCGGAGCCGTCGTCCAGCCCGAAGCGCATCTTGATCACTTTCTCTTCGCGCGGCGTCAACGTCTTCAGTACCGAAGCGGTTTGCTCCTTGAGGTTGAGGTTGATCACCGCGTCCGACGGCGAAACCACCGCCTTGTCCTCGATGAAATCGCCCAGATGCGAGTCTTCCTCTTCTCCAATCGGGGTCTCGAGCGAGATCGGCTCCTGCGCGATCTTCAGGATCTTGCGCACTTTCGCGACGGGAATGTCCATCCGCTTGGCGATCTCTTCCGAGGTCGGCTCGCGGCCCAGCTCCTGCACGAGCTGCCGGCTGGTGCGAATCAGCTTGTTGATCGTCTCGATCATGTGCACGGGAATGCGGATGGTGCGGGCCTGGTCGGCGATTGCGCGGGTGATGGCCTGGCGGATCCACCACGTCGCGTACGTCGAGAATTTGTAGCCGCGGCGCCACTCGAATTTATCCACGGCCTTCATCAAGCCAATGTTGCCTTCCTGGATCAGGTCGAGGAACTGCAACCCGCGGTTCGTGTACTTCTTCGCGATCGAGACCACCAACCGGAGGTTTGCTTCGATCAATTCTTTTTTCGCCTGTTCGGCTTCCACTTCGCCGCGAACGATCACCTGAAGCGTCCGCTTCAACTCCGTCAGGCCAACTTCGCTCGTGATCTCGATCTCGCGCAGCTCGACGCGCCGCGAGCGCAGCTCTTTCCGGGCGTCCGCGGCGACTTCTCCCTTCGCCGCCTCCGCCCGCCGTTCCAGCTTGACGGATTCGCGTTCGAGCGACTGTAGCCGCTCGACCGTGTGCCGGATGCGATCGATCAGCCGCTTTCGCTCGAACGGGTTGAACTCGATCGAGCGTGACAGGTTCGACATCTCGATCCGGATCCGCGCCACGGAATATTTCGCGCGCACGTAAGCGCGCTTCCTCGACCTCGGCATCCGCTCGAGCCGCGCCGCCTGCTTCATGCACTCCAGGTAATACCGCGCGATCTTCTCGAGAACTTTCAGCGTTTTCTTCGTCTTCGCTTCGATCTTCTCTTCCGTCAGCTCCTCGTCGTCGAACTGCACGATCTCCTTGATCGAGCGCGTCCCTTTGCGAAGATCCTCACCGACGTTCAGCAATTCCTTCAGGACCAGCGGCGAGCGCGTGATCGTTTTCAGCACGAGGTTCTGCCCGCGCTCAATCCGCTTCGCGATGGCCACTTCGCCCTCGCGCGTGAGAAGCGGCACCGTGCCCATCTCGCGCAGGTACATCCGCACCGGGTCGTTCGTCTTCTCCAGCATCCCCGGCGTCAGATCCAGCTCGCTATCCTCGATCGCGGGCTCCTCTTTTGTCTCGGCTTCCGGGGTTTCGGTGGCGTCCACGCTGGCGCGCGCGGCTTTCGCGGCCGCGGCATCTTCGTAGATATCGATTCCATAGCGCTCAAAGGTGGAGAGCAGATCGTCGATCTCTTCAGACGAATGCACCTCCGGCGGCAGGATGTCGTTCACTTCGTCGTAGAGCAGGTAGCCGCGCTCTTTGCCCATGGTGATGAGTTGGCGCACCTGGTCGTATTTTTCTTCAATCGCCAACGCCAAGGGGACCTCCCCCCATCACTCCGCGCAATGCGCACCGGCGTGATGCGCTGCCGGCCACGGGGACACCGGCAGACAGATTAATTCGCCTGAGAGAGAACTGAATGTTGTAACGCCCACTTGTGAGGAATTTGTCCGTCCCGTAGCTTGGGCCCGATCCCGGTTCGCCCCTCCCCGAGCGCCCCTCGGGGTCCGCGCCAGACATATTCATTAGATGCACGTCCAACGCCGCCGTTTCGCCCAAAACCCCGATAAGTTACATTCCCTGCGACAGCTTCGTCAACTCTTGCTTCCTCTGTAGCAGGCTCCTCAAGGCCTCAGAACTCTCCGGCGATTTGGACGCGGCCTGGACTTCAATCTCCTTCTGCAACGCCGCCAATTCCGCATCCACCTGGCCGCGTCGCAGCGCCCTCAAACAACTTTCTGCCTCCTCCCAACTTGCCGCTCCCCCCGATTCAAACGCAATCTCGAACAGCAGCCGCCGGTGGCGCTCGTCCAGATTCGCGGCCAAGTCGGCCGGATCCGGCCGGCCGCCGCTTAGGATGCTTTCCACCAGAGCCGCCAGAATCTGTTCGGTCTCGAGGCCCCGGTGTAGGTCGGTTGCGCGAATCGCTTCCGCCAGGCGCTGCCGGAAATCGTCTGACTCGATCAGAAGCTGGATCAGCCGTCGCTCGGCCGGCTTGCCGGCGCGGGCGACGAGTTCCGGGTTGGTCTGCACATTGCTCCGGCGCTCCACCGCGGCGCGCTTGAGCGACTCGCGCAGCACCGGCTCCTCGATCCGCAATTGTTCCGCGATCTTCGTCGCCCACTCCGAGCGCAACAACCGGTTCGGAATGCGCTGCAAGTACGGCATCAGAAAATTCACAGCCCGCAGCTTTCCTTCGCCGCTGGTGAGATCGGTCTGCCGCGCTCGGGCAATCAAATAATCGAGGTAGGCCGGCGATGCGCCGAGCAGTTTGGCGTATTCCGCGGCGCCATCAGCCTTGATGAAATTGTCCGGATCTTTCCCGCCCGGCAACTGCAGCACGCGCACGTCGAAACCCTGCTCGAGCAGCAGCGTCAGCGAGCGCTCCGTGGCCGCCTGACCGGCCGAGTCTGGGTCGTAGTTGACGACGACGCGCTGCGTAAATCTCCCCAGGAGTTTCGCCTGCGATTCGGTGAGGCTCGTTCCGCAACTCGCGATGACGTTCGCATGACCCGCGCGCGCCACGCCGATCGTATCCATGTAGCCTTCCACCAGAATCGCGAAATCCCGCTGCCGCAGCGCTTCCTTCGCTTTGTCCAGGTTGTAGAGAACAGCGCTCTTCGAGTAGATCGGCGTCTCAGAAGAATTGAGATACTTCGGCATGTCGTCCCCGAGCGCACGGCCTCCGAATGCCACCACCTTCCCTGATTCATTCGCGATCGGGAACATGATTCGCCGACGAAACCGGTCATACAGCCGCCCGGAAGCGTCCGTGCTGAAAAGGCCCGAGACGCCGAGCAACTTCTCCGCATACTTCACGCGAAATTCGCGCAGCAATACGTCGCCGCCGGAAGGCGCATAGCCGAGCCCAAACCGCACGATCGCCTCCTGATCGAGGCCCCGGTCTTCCAGATACGCGTGCGCGGCCTTTCCTTCGGGCGTCGTTTCCAGTTGCCGCGCGAAAAACGCCGCCGCCTCGCTGTGCATCTTCACCAGGGCTGTCCGCTGCTGGTTCTCGCGGCGCTCTTCCGGCGAGCGTTCCCGCGGAGGCGGCACTGCGATGCCGCACTTCTCCGCCACCAGCCGGATGGCTTCGGGAAAGCCGCACTTCTCCATCTCCATCACAAATTTGAAGACGTCCCCGCCGACTCCGCACCCGAAGCAGTGATAAATCTGCTTGAC